>JBFFXF010000005.1:0-58827 GCA_041569895.1 Planctomycetota bacterium
AGAGCCCGAATCGGACTCGGTCATCGGAGTCGGAATCGGTATCGGTATCGGTATCGGAATCGGAGTCGGAATCGGTCACCCGGGCAAGAAAAGGGCCACGGGGAGAAGCCCCCCGTGGCCCCATCTCGCGTTCTGGGGTGGATGACGGGATTCGAACCCGCGACATCCAGAGCCACAGTCTGGTGCTCTAACCAACTGAGCTACATCCACCACGGGCGAGGCTGCTCACCGGCGGGCCGATGCGCGGCGCAGTCCGTCAGTGTAGCGCTCGACGGGCGGAAAGCAAGGCGGCGTGGCGGTGCTCGCGCTGCCTCCCCTTTCTCTCGGCGGCCGGTCCGGCTATCATGTCGGCGTACGGGTCGCGCCCGGCGAGGGCGCCAGGGACGGAGCACGCCGATCATCGCGAGGCGGCCACACGCAGTCGCGAGCACGCTATCCGGAGAACAGGTGACGCCATGAGCGAACGAGTCGACTCCCCATCCGCCGCCGGCGGCGATCGATCCAGCAGCAGCTCGGGACTGTCCCGTCGCGGGTTCCTCGCGGCCTCCGCGATCACCGCGGCCGGCACGCTCGCCGGGTGCGCGGGCACCGGATCCGGCGCGACGGCGCGCGCGCGGAGCGCCAGCATCTGGGAGACGCCCGAGACGGTCGAGCAGCGCGACGGCATGCCCTACCGGGTCTTCGGCGCCACCGGCGAGAGAGTCTCGATCCTCGGTATCGGCGGCTACCACATCGGCGTCCAGCCGACCGTCGACGAGGCGGTGTGCATCATGCGCACGGCGATCGACGGCGGCATCAACTTCATGGACAACGCGTGGGAGTACAACGGCGGCCGCAGCGAGGAGCACATGGGCGCCGCCCTCGCGGACGGCTACCGCGAGAAGACCTTCCTGATGACCAAGGTCTGCGGGCGAGACGCGAAGACGGCGATGTCGAACCTCGAGGACAGCCTGCGGCGCCTGCGCACCGATGTCATCGACCTCTGGCAGTTCCACGAGTGCAACTACGACAACGATCCCGACTGGATCTTCGCCGACGACGGCGCCATCCACGCGGCCGTCAAGGCGAAGGAGCAGGGCAAGGTGCGGTACATCGGTTTCACTGGGCACAAGTCGCCGCACATCCACCTGAAGATGCTCGCGCAGGACTTCGAGTGGGACGCGCTCCAGTGCCCGCTGAACGTCATGGACGGGCAGTATCGCAGCTTCGCCCGCCAGGTCCTCCCGGTGGCGATCGCACGCGGCCTCGGCGTCGTCGGCATGAAGCCGCTCGGCGGCGACGGCGGCATCCCCCGCAACGGCGGGGTCTCGGTGGAGGAGTGCCTGCGCTACTCGCTGAGCCTCAACATCCCGGTGACGCTCTCGGGGATGGACACGCTCGCGCACCTGCAGGAGAACATGGCGATCGTCAAGCGGTTCACGCCGCTGACGGTCGCGGAGCGCGACGCGTTGCATGCGCGGGTGCGGGGAGTCGCCGGCGACGGACGCCTGGAGCGCTTCAAGTCGACCAATCGGTTCGACTCGAAGACGCACCGCGATCAGCACGGGTTCACGTAATCGCGGCGGGGGGCGGGCTCCGGCTCAGCGGCGGCTCTTGAGGACGAAGTTGAAGAAGACGCCCCAGCGGCCGTCTCGCTTGACCTCCGCCTCGAGCTCCGTCGTGAAGAGCTTGCGCTTGAGGATGTCCGACAGGAAGTCGATCTCGACGAGCGCGCCGTACGACGTGATGGTCTCCTGGTAGTCGCTGTGGCGCACCGCGCGCAGCGGGTTGAAGTTGACCTTCAGCTTCGTCTTGACGCGGTAGTACTTGCTCGAGATCAACGGGTCGTCGTTGAACTCCGGCTTCTCCTCGAGCGCGAGGCGCGGTCCGGCGAGGATCTCCTCGGCGTCGCTCGAGCGGAAGAACGACTTCAGGTTGAAGCTGACCGAGCCCTCGTCGTCGATCCTCAGGGGACCCCACTCGACGAGCATCAGCTCCTTCTCACCCTCGAGGCCGGTCTTGTTCAGCGCCTCGTTCCGGGTGTCCTCGTAGTCGTACTCGGTGTTGAACGGGTCGAAGTCATCCTCGGTCTTGCCGATGTGGTTGATCTTCGCGAGCCGCGAGCGGTAGAAATCGCGGGTCATCGAGGGATCTTCCCTGTAGAGCTTCTTCCACTCCTTCTTGACGTAACGACGCATCTGCCGGTACAGCTCCTTCTCGATCAGGTCACGGACTGCCTGCTCCTTGGGGCCGATCGGCCGCGGCGTCGGGTCGATGAGTGGCACGTATCCCCGATCCGGCAAGTAATCGGGTCGCTCGGTGTAATCGATCCCGAGGTCGAACGGGTTGTCTGTCCACCGGAACTCCGGTGCCTCCTGCTCGACCGGTCGTACGTGGCGCAGCTCCTCCGGTCGCTGGAGCGTGTCCATCTCGGCCCCGTTGTACCGGTCGCCCCACGAGCGCTCTTGCCCGTTCGTGCGCTCTGCCTTCTTCGGCTTCGTGGTGTCCTTCGTTGTGTCCTTCGTGGTGTCCTTCGCGGCGGAGCTCGGCGTGCTCGACACGACAGCGCGACGCGGCTCGGCGTCGTCCGGGTTGGCGCCGATCGGCGCGGGCATCGAACGTCTCGCCGAGGCGAGCGCGGACTCGGTCTCGGTGAAGGGGTCGAAACGCGTGCGGCAGGTTCGCGACCGGACCGGCGAACGCCGGAAGAAGGCGATATCATCGGCCGACGCGACTCCGGGGAGCAGGACGGCGAGCAGCGCAAGGAGCACTGGGTGCCCGGGCGCCGCGCGCCACAGGGCGAGACACAGCCGCAGCGTCAGCGGCGTGCGTTTCCCTCGGGCCAGTCTCATCATGCGGAGCCTCCTTGTTCGAGGAGCGCCCTCCGAACGTTATGGGTACTTTATAAAATACAAACTCTTTCTACGCGCGCTCCCTTCACCGGCGTTCCGTGCCTGAAACCGCTCTACGGAGATCCGATCCCGCCGCGCTCCCGCAGGAGGTCTCGCGCGCGGGCCGTCGAAGAGCGGCTGCGGCGCCTTGCGGGGTGTTCCCTATCAAACGCGTTCCCGGGGGCGGCGCCGATCCGAATGCCAGCGGTCACAGAGAGTTACGAAAGTGCCCTAAAAAACTCTCTACTCCACGGGCTATGAAAGTATACCCCTGGCGCATCCAGCCGGCAAGCTGTTTTCGGTCCGTCGGAAGTTCTCAAAATCCTGTCAATCCGACGGCCGCGCCGGCCCTCACTGCCGCAACGCATGGCGCAGGATGGTCTCCACACTGCCGCCGCCGTTGGCTCCACCCAGCGAGCTGACCGCCGCCTGGACGCGCGCCTCCGCCTCCCGCCGCGTGTACCCGAGCTCCACCAGGGCCAGGATGGCGTCGGCCGGCGCGGTCTCCTCGGCGCGGGGACCCGCGCCGGCGGTCGCGGGCAGCCGCTCGAGGCGGTCCCGGAGCTCGACCACCAGCCGGCTCGCGAGCCGCTTGCCGATGCCCTTGACCTGCTCGAGCGGCGCCGGGTCGCCCTCGTCGACGATGCGGGAGAACTCGCCGACGTCGACGTTCGAGAGGATGGTCAGGGCCGTCGCCGGTCCGAAGCCGCTGACCGAGAGGACCGAGCGGAAGAGACGCCGCTCCTCCTCGGTGTGGAATCCGTAGAGGCGGAAGAGCGTCTCGCGGACGAGCAGGTGCGTCAGCAGCGTGACGGTCTCCCCCGGCGCGCGCCCCTCGAGCGCCGAGTAGGTCGAGAAGGGGATGAACACCTCGAAGCCGACACCGCCGGCGTCGACGACCGCGCGCGTCGGGTTCAGCTCGACGAGCTCGCCGCGAATGTGGTGATACACGGGCTCACCGTCAGCCCCTCAGTCGCAGGCCGTACTCGGCGAGCTTCCGCTTGATCTCGTTGAGCGAGGTCATGCCGAAGTTCTTCGCCGACATCAGCTGGACCTCGGTCTTGTTGATGAGGTCGCGTAGCGACTTGACGCCGAGGCGCTCCATGCAGCGGCGACTGCGCACCGAGAGGTTGAGCTCCTCGATCGGCTTGGCAAGAAGCTCCGGCTCCGCAGTGGCCTCGAGCGGGTTGCGCGACTGGCTGACGTCTCCCGTGCTCTGCTCGAGCCCCTGTCCGAGCCGCAGTCCCTTCGACGCGAGCATGTCCTTGATCTCCTTCAGGGACGTCTCGCCGAAGTTCTTGTAGGAGAGCAGCTCCTGCTCGGTCTTCATGATGAGATCGCCGAGCGTGCTGATGTTCATCTTCTGGAGGCAGTTGCGGCTGCGCACCGAGAGCTCGAAGTCGCTGACGGGGATTCTGAGCACCTGCGACTGCCGGTCGGCCTTCTTCTCCTCGTCGCGATCGTAGAACATCCGCGTCGACGCCCTGGCGTCCTCGAGGAACAGTCGCGCGCGGTGGTGGTTCGGGTAGTAGTGAAGGACCGTCTCGTAGCACTTGATGGCGTCGTGATAGCGCTCACGGTCCTCGTAGAGCGTGCCGAGATTGATCACGGCGTTGGTGTGCGGCGGCACGACGTTGAGGCAGTTCTCGTAGGCGGAGATCGCCTCGTCGAGCGTCTCCTCGTCTCCGCGGCCGTAGAGGTCGAGGCAGAAGCCGAGCCGGAACCACGCCTGGGTGTTCTCCGGATCGACGCGGACGGCCTCCCTGTACCGCTCGATCGCCTCCTGGTGCTCGCCGACGCGCTCCCTGTAGAGCCCGTTGTAGAACGCCAGCTCCGACGTGTCGCGGAACTCGGAGTCGAGCGCCTTGAGGATGGCGGGGACCTGGTCCTCCCATCCGTTCTTGCAGTAGACGTCGACGGCGAGGAACGCCAGCGGACGGAAGTCACGGAACTTCTTCATCGCCGCCTCGACGGTGCTCAGCGCCTTCTCGGTCTGCTGCTGCGCCACGAGAACGCGCGTCAGGTAGTACACCGCCCAGGGATTCTTCTTGTCCTTGTCGAGCACCGCCGCGGCCTTGTCGAGATCGGACGCGAGGAAGTGGCAGTAGCCCTCGAGCGCGGCGGAGTTCGCGGCGCTCACCGAGGACGCGGCCTTCTTCCAGGTGTTCCTGATGGTGTCGAGCTCGTACCGCTGCTTCTCGCTGGAGAACGCGGCTCGCGCGATGGCGCCGAACGACTCGGCGACGAGCTCTCCGGACCCGAGCTCGGCGAGGACTTCGGAGAGAGACTGGCTTTCGACGACGCCCGGATTGTGCGGCAAGGCTGCCTCCTTCGGTGCTCTATCACAGCGCCCGCGAGGCACGCCACGCGCTCGCGGACACGGTCCTTCTCTGGAAAAACCCGACTGTTCTACCGAGTGAGCCGCGCGATGTCAAGTCGGGCCGGCCGAACGCCCCGCGCCGGCGGTACTTACGTCCGACCGCCCGCGCCGTTGTGCGAGGCGAGTCCGACGGCCACCGCCACCGCGTGGTCCCGGCCGTGCGATATGGTCACCAGGATGGCGCCGAGGCCGATGGCGTCCCGCCGCGCCGCCGCCGCGCCCCCGAGCGCGACGCTCGGCGCGCCGGATGGGAGCCGGATGACGTTGATGTCGCGCCAGGAGATGCCGCCGGTGAGCCCCGTCCCGAGCACCTTGAGAACCGCCTCCTTCACCGCCCAGCGGCCGGCGAGGTAGGGCACCGGATCGCGCAGCGTCTCGAGCCGCTTGCGCTCGTCGGCCGTGTAGATCCGGTGCACGAAGCGCGTCGGGTGGCGCTCGTAGACGGCGCGGATGCGCGGGAGCTCGACGATATCGACGCCGAGCCCGATGATCGGCCCACAGTTCGCTGCGTTTTCGGTCATCGCTCTCGCGGCCCCGCGGTGCTGGCCCTGCGGTGCTGGCTCTGCGGTGCTGGCCCCGCGGCGTGGCCCGGCGGGCCGGCCGCGCGCGGGGGCCGGGGCACTGCACGGAGTGGATCGCGGCGATCCCCGGGGAACTTGATCCGGGGCGCCGCCGCACGCATGATACCGGGGTCGAAGCACGGACACAGCAGGAAAACACGTGAACGAGGACGTGCAGCAGGAGCTCGACGCGCACTCCGATCCCATCCTGGCCCCGCTCAACGAGCCGCAGCGCATGGCCGTCACCCACGCCGACGGCCCCCTGCTCGTCGTGGCGGGCCCGGGCAGCGGGAAGACGCGTGTCATCACCCACCGCATCGCGCACCTCGTCCGCTCCGGCGTCCCGCCGACCGGCATCCTCGCCATCACCTTCACCAACAAGGCCGCCGCGGAGATGCGCGGGCGGGTCGAGCGCCTGCTGGAGATGACGACGCCGTGGATCTCGACGTTCCACAGCTTCGCGGCGCGCGTGTTGCGCCGGCATATCCACCGGCTGCCGCCATTCACCTCGAGCTTCACCATCTACGACGCCGAGGACACGCTCGCGCTGATCAAGGAGTGCGTCAAGTCGCTCGATGTGTCGACGTCGATCCTGACGCCGCGGGCACTGCGCTCGGCGATCAGCCGTCTGAAGAACCGCGGCGTCGAGGACCCCGAGGCGATGCCGCCGCGCGCGGACCTCCTGGAGCGCGTCACGCGACAGGTGTTCGCGCGCTACGTGCGGGAACTGCGCGAGCGCAACGCGCTGGACTTCGACGACCTGCTGCTCTTCCTCGTCCGGCTGCTCGAGACGCAGGAGGACGTGCTGGATTACTACCGCCGCCAGTTCCGCCATGTCCTCATCGACGAGTACCAGGACACCAACCAAGTGCAGTATCGCATCGGCAACCTGATTGCCAGCGAGCACCGCAACCTGTGCGTCACCGGGGACCCGGACCAGTCGATCTACTCGTGGCGCGGCGCCGACATCCGCAACATCCTGACCTTCGAACGGGATTACCCCGACGCGCGCGTCGTCAAGCTCGAGCAGAACTACCGCTCGACCGGGGCGATCCTCCACGCCGCCAACGCCGTGATCTCGAACAACACCGAGCGCAAGGAGAAGCGCCTCTGGACGGAGAACGAGCAGGGCGACCCGGTGCGCGTCTACCGCTTCGCCGACTCGGAGGCCGAGGCGTTCGAGATCGCGGCGCTGATCGACCAGTTTCGCTCCGAGGGCGTGCCGGCCGGACGCATCGCGGTCTTCTATCGGATCAACGCCCTCTCGCGCGAGCTCGAGCAGGCGCTCGTGCGGCGCGGCATCCCGTACGTCATCGTCGGCGCCGTCGAGTTCTTCGAGCGCCGGGAGATCAAGGACCTGCTCGCCTACCTGCGAATCGTCGCCAACCCGCGGGACGTCGAGGCCCTCCGGCGCGTGATCAACGTCCCGCCACGGGGCATCGGGAAGGCGACCCTCGACCGCGTGCTCGAGACGGCCGCCGGCGCGGGGCTCTCGGCGCTCGACGTCATCCTCGACCCGTCGACTCGAACCGGATTCAGCGCGCGGATGGGGAAGGCCCTCGGTCAATTCGCCGGCGACTACAGGACGATCGCCGCGCTCGAGCGCAAGCCGGTCGCCGACTTTCTCCGGACTGTCTTCACCGAGACCAGATACGGCGACTACCTGAAGACGCTCGGTGACGAGGAGGCGGTCGAGCGCACCGCCAACGTCGAGGAGCTCGTCAACGCCGCGGCGCAATACGACGCGCGTCAACCCGACGGCGACGTCGCCGGCTTTCTCCAGGAGGTCGCGCTCTTCACGCCGGTCGATCGCTGGGAGCAGATCAGCGACCGCGTGACGCTGATGACGCTCCACAGCGCCAAGGGGCTCGAGTTTCCGGTGGTGATCCTCTGCGGCGTCGAGGAGGGCCTGCTCCCGCTGCAGCGCGCCGACGCGGACTCGCAGATCGACCTCGAGGAGGAGCGCCGGCTGTTCTTCGTCGGCCTCACGCGCGCGATGCTGAAGCTCTACGTGACGCACGCCGCGAGGCGGATGCGCTTCGGGCGAGAGGTGGCGTCGACGTGCTCACTCTTCGTCGCGGAGCTCGCCCTCGCGGAGGACGAGGAGAACATCCTGCTGGATCACGAGACCCGTCGGGCGCTCGACCGCCAGCTCGGTGCGGTCGACACGTTCGAATGGGACGTCGACGTCGAGCGCGAGGTGGAGTGGGACGAGGACGTCGAGGGGAACGCCGCCGCCGCCGACTGGGACGACGAGGACGTCGGCGAGGATCCCTTTCCGGACGGCGCCCGCGTCTTCCACGAGCGCTATGGCGAGGGGACGGTCACCAGGTCGACGGGCCGCGGACCGGACCGCAGGCTGACGATCGAGTTCGACTCCGTCGGGGTCAAGCACATCGTCCTCGGTTTCGCGCGCATCGAACGGCTATAATTCCCGCATGAATCGGCTCACGCTCGCCCTCGCGGCCGCACTCGCGCTCATCCCGTCGCCGGCGCTCCTCCCGCACGCGGTCTCGCGCAACGGACTCGGCACGGCGATCCAGGTGGTGTTCGGCGAGGACACCGTCAAGCTGACGTTCGATCTCGGCTTCGGCGCCGTGTGGGCGCGGGCGGAGATGCTGTCGATGGACGCCGACCGGAACCTCCACGTCAGCGAGGCGGAGGCCGAGACGTACCGACTCGAGGCGTGGCGCCGGCACATCGCGCCTCACCTCGAGGTGCGGCTGAACGGCAAGCGCATGCCCGTGCAGCTCGTGTCGAGTCGCGCCGAGACACTCGTCGGGGAGATCGGGCTGATTCCGTTCGATATCTATTACGAGCTCGAGGTCGAGGTCCCCTACGCGTCACCCGGGGAGCGCGGCAAGAACGTCCGGCTGGAGATCGTCAACCGCGCGCTCTCGAAGGACGCGACGATGCCGCCGCTCTATTTCATACCGTACGCGGGGCACGCGCGGGACTGCACGTTTCGCATCGCGGATCCGCAGCCGCTCGCCGACCTGCAGAACTACATCGCCCAGGGGCCGCGCATCACGCTGGTCTTCGAGATGTCGGGCGGCGACTGGCCCGAGGAGGAGGCCGAGCTCCTCGACCCCGGGCTGCCGGAGATGGCGACGCCTGCCGGAACGACCGGGGACGCGGGCGATGCCGGCGTGACCGCCCCTGAATCGACGCCGGCAGCGGACGAGGCCGGCGACGACACGCCGAGGGACAGCGGCGGCGAGGAGCTCGGGCTCCTCGAGCGGACGCTCGCCGACATCCTCGAGCGCCCCGAGCTCGGATGGACGCTCGTCATCCTGGCGGTCCTCCTGGCGTTCGTCGCGGGCGCGGCCCACGCGCTCGAGCCCGGCCATGGCAAGTCGATGGTGGCCGCCTATCTCGTCGGCACGCGCGGGAGAATCCGGGATGCGTTCATCCTCGGCGCGACGGTCACCGCGACGCACACCTTCAGCGTCTACCTCCTCGGCATCATCGCGTGGATCTGCGTCGGCTCGATCGACGACCCGGAGACCCAGCGGCGGGCGATCGCGGTCTCGAGCCTGATCGGCGGCGGCCTCCTATTGATTCTCGGTGTCACGCTGTTCATAAAGCGCGTCGGCTGGGCCGGCCATCCCGAGCGCATGCGCGAATCGGCTCACTCCCACTCCCACTCCCACTCCCACTCCCACTCCCACTCCCACGGTCACGGCCACGGCCACGGTCACGGTCACGGTCACGGTCACGGTCACGGTCACGGTCACGGTCACGGTCACGGCCACGGCCACGGTCACGGTCACGGTCACGGTCACTCGCACGGCCACGCCCACACCCACGAGCACGGGCACGACCATCAGGCGGCCGATGGGGCCGCGCCCGCGGACGCCGGGGGCGGCCCGCAGCGCGACGGACACGCCGACCACGCGCACGAGCTGGTGCCGAAGTCCTCGATATGGGAGCTCCTCTCGCTCGGTGTCGCCGGCGGCATCGTGCCGTGCCACGGCGGCCTGATGGTGCTCTCGATCGGCCTCCTCTACCCGGCCCGGCTCGGCTTCATCCTCGGCCTGCTCGTGATCTACAGCCTCGGGCTCGGCTCCGTGCTGGTCGCCATCGGCGTGCTCCTGGTGACCGGACGCTCGCTGGCGCTGCGGCGCTCCCCGCGCCGAGAGCTGATCCTCAGCTACCTCCCGGCCGCCTCCGCCCTCTTCATCACCGCCTTCGGCGCCTATCTCGTGGTCGCGAACGCCATCGCGTACCGCGAGGAGCTCTCGGCGATGTTCGGACTCGCGGGGTAGGCCCCGTCCTCCGTCCTCTGTCCTCGGAATCGGTCTCGGAATTCTCGGAATCCGAGTCGGGATCGGAATCGGAGTCCGAGTCGGAATCCGAATCGGAGTCGGTGTCGGATCGGAGTCCGTGCGAGCCGGTGTCGGTCCATCGAGGACGAGGACGAGAACGAGAACGAGAACGAACGGGGGCGCGCCCCCCCGGTCCCGGGCCCACATCCCCAAATGCAAGTAAAGTTCCCCACCGCTTCCGCCGAATCATCCGAAGAGAACATCCGGGAATCCAGTCGCCGTCACCGTCGACGGGCTCGAACCCGGAAGCGTGGTCCCGAAGACGGAGATCGGCGGACGGATGACCGGACGGTGCCCACGGACGACCGCGGGAGCGACCCCGACAGCAACACCGACGAGGCTGCAGACGGCAGCCCGGCGGATACGGTTCGTCGCGCCGCTGGCCGTCGTCGCCGTCGCGCTCGCCGCCTGCTCCCGGCTGGAGACACCTCCGGTCGTCGAGCACACCCCGATCGCCGGCGGCTCCACGGACTCCCCCGCGGGGGAGGTGACGCGTACCCGGACCGGAGGCTCGCCACCACCAGGCTTCGACGAGCCGGCGGACCCGGGCCCGTCGCTGCCGCGGCCGCTGCTGACTCCCTACCGCGACCTCAGGCGGCACACGAGCCGGTCGATCGGGGAGGACGCGGGCATCGACGTCTCGCCGGATGGCCGGGAGCTCGTCTTCTCGACCATCCGCGACGGCGACGCGCCCGGCATCTTCCTCAAGGACGAATCGAGCCCGCTCGTGCGCGCGGTCACCACCGGACGATTCCGCGATATCCACCCGAAGTTCTCCCCGGACGGTGACTCGATCGCCTTCGCGTCCGATCGCGAGGGGAACTTCGACATCTGGATCGTCCCCAAGGACCATCCTGCGGCTCTCGAGCAGCTCACGGGCTCGACCGACGACGAGGTCCACCCGAGCTTTTCGCCCGACGGGCACCAGGTGGCGTTCTGCCGGTTCTCTCCGCGACACGGCTGGAACCTCTGGATCGCGCGCCGGAACGGCCACACACGCACCGAGCTCGGCCCCGGTCTCTTTCCCGAGTGGTCCCCCACGGGCGAGTGGATCGCGTTCGAGAGACCCGGTGGCCGCGGCGAGCAGTGGCCCGGCATCTGGGTCATCCGCCCCGACGGCAGCGAGGTGCGCCAGGTGGTGCAGTTCAACGATCGCGGCGCCAGTCAGCCGTCGTGGTCTCCCGATGCGGCGCGCATCGCCTTCACGCTGACACACAGGCCCGCGGCCGGCGCCCCCGGACCGATCGAGGAGATCACGGGCCCGTGCGACATCGAGATCTTCGAGCTCCGCCACGGCCGCATCTTCCGGCTCGCGGGTGACAGGGGCTCGAACCACTCCCCGGTCTGGAGCCTGTCGGGACGCGTGTACTTCACCTCCGACCGCTACCGTGACCGGAGCATCCTCAGCCTTCTGCCGCCGGAGGTCGACGAGACATGATTCGCGCGCGCGAGATCCTGTCCGCCCTGTTGACCGCCGCGGTCGTCGCCGGCGGAACGGGCTGCAGGGCGTTCGGCTACTACGTCGACTATCCCGAGAACCCGGTCGAGGGGATGCGGCGCATCGCGGTGGCGCCGGTGCTCGGTCCCGCCGAGGTCGACCCGTTCGACGCCGGCGACATCCTCGCCGCGGAGCTCGTCCAGTGCCCGAACGTCGAGCACGTCGTCCGGCCGATCGACTTCCAGCGAGTCGTCGAGGCGAGGAGCCTCCCGGTGACGAGCGAGAACGCCATCCGCGCCCTGGCGCGTGATCTCGACGTCGACGGAGTGCTGGTGGCAGAAATCACTGAATTCGACCCCTACCATCCGCCGAGGATTGGTGTCGTGGCGCAGCTTTTTATCACCGGTTCGCGAGCCAGCCGGACGGACGACGTTATCGGAATCTCGCGACGCGGGCGCGCCGGTCCGGTCGAGACGACAGCGTCACCGGGCCTCGTTCAGGTCGAGCGCGTCTATGACGCCGCCCGACGAGACGTGTTCGACAGGGCCAAGTGGTATGCGTTCGGACACGACTACGACAGGGAAGCGCTCTCGGGAGGAGACCGGATCCTGTGGATTCGAGACCTCTATCTCCGGTTCGTCTCCTTCAGTCTCGTCAAGGACATCTTCCGGGAGTACGTGTCCCGCATGGCAAGCCGGGAGTCGGAGCAGGTGAAAGGAGGGAGGGAACGTTGAGCGATGCATCGACCCTGTTCGTGGTCAAGGAGGACGAAGAATACTGCATTCTCTTCGATCGAGATGACCCGGTGAGCCTCTACGAGGTCCTGTTCGACCACGCCGAGAAGCCGGACCTCGGGCTCACGAGAGAAGAAGTTTTTGAGGTAATTGAAGACCTGGTTCCGGGCCGTCTCCGGTCCGTCTGACGCGGGCGCCCCGGGCCTCAGAAAGGTTGGGAAGAGAAATGGAGAATACGAAGATCAATGAAACCCCCGCTCAGGAGGTCGGGGCAGGTAACGAGAGGGATGACAAGCAGGCGGGCGAGGAGAAGCCCGCGACGAAGAGCTCCGTGAACTTCGAGGAGGCCTTCGTCAACTACCTGCGCTACGAGCGCAACATGTCGCCGGAGACGATCCGCGCGTACGAGAAGGACCTGTTTCAGTTCCTGCGATTCTTCAAGAACCGCGACGGCGAGAAGAAGCACCCCGCCGACATCTCGTCGCTCGACATCCGGGAGTTCCTCGCCAACCTGCGCGAGAAGAACTACCAGAAGACGACGATCGTCAGGAAGCTGGCGACCATCCGGAGCTTCTACAAGTTCCTGATGAAGAAGGGCCACGTGTCGGCGAACCCGCTCGCCGAGATCCCGACCCCGAAGGTCGAGAAGCGTCTGCCGCGATTCCTCGGCGTCGAGGAGGTGGAGAAGCTTCTCAACGCGCCGAAGGGCGACACCTTCCAGGCGGTGCGCGACCGCGCCATCCTGGAGACGCTCTACTCGACCGGACTGCGCGTCAGCGAGCTGACCAGCCTCAACGTCACGGACGTCGATCTCGGCGGCGAGGTGATCCGTGCGCGCGGCAAGGGCTCGCGTGAGCGCATCGTGCCGATCGGCAGCTTCGCTCTCAAGGCGGTGCGGCAGTACATGGAGGTTCGCCAGAAGATGGCGCGCCCGGGAGCGAAGGATCCCGACGCCCTCTACCTCAACCGCTTCGGCGAGCGACTCTCCTCGAGGAGCATCCGGAAGATCCTCGACAAGTACATCAAGCAGACCGGGCTCGACGAGAGGACGTCGCCGCACACGCTCCGCCACAGCTTCGCGACGCACCTTCTGAACCGCGGCGCGAACCTGCGGATCGTGCAGGAGCTGCTCGGCCACAAGCACCTCTCGACGACGCAGATCTACACGCACGTGACCACGAGCAACATGAAGGAATCATACGAGGACGCGCATCCGCGTCAGTAGCCCCTTCGACCCGCCTCCCGGGCGGACGCCGTCCGCCTCCGGAGGCCGACCGATCGAGGACGATGGTGACCGTTTCCTGCCCGCCATCGTTCTCGTATCGAGCGTCTCCCGCCGCTCCCCCCCCGAAGGCCGAGACCGACACGAAGGAAGTCCCCCCGACCCCGCTCCGCAGTTGACGGCGCCCCCGGCAGCCTTAGAATGGTGAGGCTTCGGACCGGACCGACAGACAACTGACGATTCGGCCACCTTAGCTCAACGGTAGAGCACGGCTTTCGTAAAGCCGCGGTTGAGGGTTCGAATCCCTTGGGTGGCTCCAGATAGCACCAGGACCTCGCGGTGGACGCGGGGTCTTTTTTTTCGGACCCGGACCCGGACCCGGTCCCGGCCCCGAGCAGCTGCTCGAGTCCGCCAGCGAGACTCTGACGGCAGAGAAGCACGGCAAGGAAGGCAGGAAGAGCAGGAAGGCAGGAAGGATTGATTGAGGGTTCTGCTTTCGAGTTCAGGCCGCCAGCTCGAACGCCGCGAGAGGCGAGGGTCGGAGTCGGTCTCGGAATCGGAATAATCGGAATCGGTATCGGTATCGGTATCGGAATCGGTCATCGGAATCAGCCTCGGACTCGGGTCTCGGTCTCCGACTCCGACGACAGCCCGGCCCCGACGGTGGTCGTCTCGGGGACTGCGAACGTTTTCGGGCACGGGCACGGGACCGGGGCCGGGGCCGGTCCCGCCCGCCCTACAACGTCGCCCCCCCGTCCACCACGAGAACCGTGCCCGAGACGTACGACGCCTCATCCGACGCCAGGAACACGATCGTCCCGGCGATCTCCTCCGGCTCGGCGAATCGCCGTGCCGGGTGCGCGTCTCGCGGGGCGTTCCACTCCGGGGAAGCGGCGATGTCGGGCCACATGTCGGTGCGTTCCCACATCGGCGTCTTGACGCCGCCGGGGACGACACAGTTGACGCGCACGGCGGCGCCGGCCTCGGCGCACTCCCTGGCCGCGAGGCGGGTGAGGTGGATGATCGCGGCCTTGCTGACGCTGTAGGCCGAACTGCCCGCGTGCGCCTTGATGCCGGAGATCGACGAGACGTTGACGATGGCGCCGCGCCCGCGCGGGATCATCGCCCGCATCGCCGCCGCGGTGCCGAGGAAGGTGCCGTCGAGGTTCACGGAGAGCACGCGGCTCCACCGCGAGAGCGGGATCTCCGCCACCGGGCCGTCGTCGGGGATCGCGGCGCAGTTGACGAGGACATCGAGCCCGCCCCACGCCTCCTCCACGCGAGCGATCGCCTCGCGCCACGCGTTCTCCGACGTGACATCGAGCGCCAGCTCGAGCGCGTCCGCCGGCTCGCCGCCGATCTCCTCGCGGGCCCGGCGCAGACCGTCCGCGTCGACATCGCCGAGCGCCACACGAGCGCCCTCGCGCGCCATCAGAATCGCCGCCGCCCGCCCGACGCCGGACGCCGCCCCGGTCACGAGCACCCCGCGCCCGAGAAGCCGACGACCGGAACCGGAACCGCTGGAGGTGGTCATGCAACGGACGATATGCGGCATGGTGCGGGAAGGCAAGCGGGATTGAAATGGCAATCGGAGTCGGAATCGGAAATCGGAGTCCGAATCGGGGTCGGAGTCGGAATCGGAATCTGTCCTCGGACTCGGACTCGGACTCGGACTCGGTCTCGGTCTCGATCTCGAGGTACCGGCGCGGTCTCGACGGATCGAGAACGAGCACGAGCACGAGCACGAGGGCTTTCGGGCACGGGAACGGGAACGGGGACGGGAACGTGTTACAACGCGTGCATCGGCGACAGCAACGCGCCGACGTCGGTGCGGCCCGGGGGGAACTCGATTCGCAGGTCGGGGTCGAGGTTGGCGCGCTCGTACGCCTCGACGTTGCCGATGTCGATCAGGAACGCGTCCCCGATCGGCCAGCCGAGCAGGCGGCCCTCGAGTCGCGTCAAGGCGTCGCGACAGAGGTCGAGCTCGTCGCCACCCGTCTCCTGCGCGACGCGGTCGAGCAGCGATGGCACGGACTCGTGGCAGGCGTAGAGGCCGGCGTTCGCGAGGTCGCCGGGCGGGTCCTCGACCTTCTCGTGGAAGCTCGTGATGACGCCGTCGTCGCGGATCTCGACGATGCCGCACTCGCGCGGTCGCGGACACCGGAAGAGGCCGATGGCGACCGGGAGCTCGGCCGTGAGGCGTGGCGCCGCGAAGGCCATCAGCTCGCCGAGATTGGCGTTCGTGAGGTTGTCGACGTGGGCGACGAGGAACGACCCGCCGGCGAGGAACTCCCGGTTGGCGCGGATCGTGCCACCGGTGCCGAGGAGTCGGTCCTCGTGTGTCGTGTGGATCCTGAGCGGAGTGTAGAAGGTGTCCAGGAAGTCGAGCACCTTCTCGGACTGGTACCCCGTGTTGATCAGCACCTCCTCGAAACCGTGCTTCTCCAGGAGGTGGAGCCAGTGGCCGAGGACGGGGATACCCTTGACCGGGACGAGGCACTTCGGCAGCGCGTGCGTCAGGGGGCGCAGTCGGCTACCGAGCCCGGCGGCGAGGAGCAACGCCTTCATGGCCTTCACCGTGGGTGCCCCCTTCCAGTCGTCGTGAGGCGCCCGGCGACGTCCTCGGCGTAGAGCTGCTCGAGCAGCCGCTCGCGCACGCGGTCGGACTGCACCGGGACGTTGCCGTTCAGCTCCACCTCGACGGCCCACGCCGCGCACCCGATGATCGACGACTCGAGCAGGCTGCCACCGGCGGCGATGCCGAGCGCCGTCGCCGCGAAGAGTGCGTCGGTGCCGCCGAGCGGATCGATCATGCGGCTCGAAAGGCCCGGCAGCCAGTCCCGACGTCCCGCGTCGTCGAACACGAGGGCGCCATCCTCCCCCAGCGGCACGACAAGACCGCCGTTTCCCGTGCGCTCGACGAGAGCGTGACCGAGCTCAGCGAGGCTGTTCGTGTTGTCCCAGCACGCCATGCGCACCTCGCGCTCGGTGGCGACGATGAAGCGCACGCCGCGGAATCGCTCGATGGTCGAGATCTGCGTCGAGCACGGCGACGTCGCCGCAACCGGAACGCCGATCTCGCGGCACCTCGACAGCAGCAGATCGCGCAGTCGCGCGGGCACGGCGCCGTAGCTGCCGTCCCAGAAGAGCAGCAGATCGGCGCCGTCGAGACAGCCGGCGACCTCCTCGTGAATCCGATCGGCCAGTCGGTCGCGGATCGGATGCTCCTCGAAGTAGTTCGCGCGCAGCAGCTTCTTGCCGCCGCCGAGAAACCTCTGCTTGAGAGTCGTCGGCCGCGTGTCGTCGCTCAGCAAGTGATACCGCACGACGGAGGACTCAGACTTGCGCCGGAGGAACTCCGCGGTCGGGTCCTCTCCCACGACGGAGAAGAGATCGACGCGGGCGCCGAGCGAGGAGGCGTGCTCGGCCACGCCGGCGGCGCCCCCGAGAAAGCGCTCGCTGCGCCGCGGCTTGACGACGATCACGGGGTCCTCCATCGCCATGCCGAGGGCGTCCGCGTGCACGTACTCCTCGACGGTCGAATCCCCGACCACGACGACCCGCGCGCCGTCGATCGACCGCAGCACCTCGTCGACGCGACCGGGCGCCACCCGGTGCCGATCGAGCACCTGGTGGAGCACCGTCTCGCGACTGTGAAGGTAGCTGCCCTCGAGCTCGGCGGTGCGGATGTTCGAGTAGGCGGGATCACCCGAGGAGAGCAGCAGCTCGCCTCCGTGACGCTCGACCGCCGCCTTCTCCCGCAGGGCGACCTCGGCGCGTGAGCCCTGGAACTCCATGCCGCGGACGAGCACGTCGGGCCTGACGGTGTCGACGCTCGCCGTCGCGTCGATCGAGCGCACGCGGGCGACGTAATCGACCATCGACAGGGCGCACAGGTTCTCGACGCGGATGTCGGCGGGCGTGCGCGTCCGCACGCCCAGCCCGTCATCGACGACGGTGACGAGGAGGAGGTCTCCCTGCCGCCGCGCCCACTCCAGGTGACGGGTGTGACCCGGGTGGATGATGTCGAAGATGCCGTGCGCGAGGACGCACCGCTTTCCCTCAGCGGCGGCCGAGCGCCGGATCGACGCCATCTCCTCGAGCTCGACGATCTTGCTCAGGTAGCTCTGGTCGTGCATTCCGCCACAGCTTCCACTGGCCACGTGAATCGACAGATCGAGCCGCGTGGCTCACGGGCCTCGATCCAGGCGTGTCCTCCGGCGCTCTCGACGGTCTTGCGCACGATCGAGAGACCGATTCCGCTTCCCTCGATCTCGTCACGCGGGCGAAGCGTCCTGAACAGCTGAAAGACCTTTTCTCGATACTCGGCCGAGATTCCCGGCCCATCGTCGCTGACCGTGCAGAGAAGCGCGTCGTCCTTGAGCTCCGCCGAGACCCCCACCTGACCCCGGTCGCCGTCGTGGTGCTTGATCGCGTTGTTGATGAGGTTCCGGAAAACGATCTCGAGCGGCGCTCGCACCGTCTTCACGGGCGGTAGGTCGATTTGCACGTCGACCGTGAAACCCTCCTCCCCCACGAGCTCTGCCACGTCGCGGACGAGCCGCTCGACGTCGACCTCCTCGACATCGTCGAGGCCGCGACCGACGCGCGAGTACTCCAGCAGGTCGTCGAGAAGCCGCTCCATGCGCCTGACGCGACCGCGGAGCTTCACCAGGTGGCCCTTCGCCTCATCCGAGATCGTGTCGCGCGCGTCCTCCTCGATCCACAGCGAGAGGTGGTCGATCGCCCGCAGCGGCGCCTTGAGGTCGTGCGACGCGACGTGAGCGAAGCTGTCGAGCTCGCGGTTGCTGCGCTCGAGCTCGGCCTCCTTGCGCTGCAGCTTGACGACGTGCGTCTCGAGCTCGCGGTTGAGGGTCGCCAGCCCCGGCAGTCGAAGCGCGAGCGGCGTGATCTTGATGAGGCTGATGACGGTCACCCAGGAGACCACCGCCGTCGCCAGTTTGACCGCGCCGGAGAGACGGTACCAGGGGTGCCAGAAGATCGTCGCCTCGACGAGGTGCCCGAGACCGCACGCCAGGATGAAGAGCGCAAAGAGCCAGAAGACCGGGGGAAACGGCACATCGCGGCGCCGGCGCACGAACCAGAGAAGCACGACGGGAATCGCGAAGTAGGCGGCGAAGATCGCCAGGTCGGAGATGATGTGCAGCCAGCCGTGCGCGGCGCTCCACTCGCCGCAGTGCCATCGCGGGGGAAAGTCCGAGGTGTCGAAGAGCTTGCCGAGAAACCCCAGGTTGGCCATCGGAATCAATTCCCGGCGGGGCCTGCGACCGGCAGCGTGAACCGGAAGACAGTTCCCCTGCCGACCTCCGACTCGAGCCAGATCCTTCCCCGGTGCTGCTCGACGATCTTGCGGCACGTCGCCAGGCCGAGTCCGGTGCCGTCGAACGTCGATCGGTGGAGGCGCGTGAACGGCGCGAAGATCTTGGCGTGATCGGCGGGCTCGATGCCGATGCCGTTGTCCGCGACCGAGAACTCCCACTGGGCGCCGCGGTCGACCGCCTCGATCCGGATCTCCGGCGTGCGCTCCTTCGGCTGGAACTTCACGGCGTTGGCCACCAGGTTCTGGAAGAGCTGCTTCAGCGCCACCTGATCGCCGCGCACCACGGGCAGGTCGCCCACGCGGACGACCGCGTTCCGCTCGCGAATCGTCGCGTCGAGGATCTCGAGCACCTCGCGGACCACGGCGCCGGCATCGACCTCGTCGAAGAACTCGTCGGTCCGACCGCTGCGGGTATATTCCAGGAGGCGATCGATGAGGCGGGAGGCGGTCCTCGCCGCATCGCGGACGTGGTCGATCCCCTCTCGAACTCCGGCGTGCTCGCCGCGCTCGATGTCTTCCTGGACGAGGTCGCAGTACTGCTCGATCGTTCGCAGGGGCGCGCGGAGATCGTGAGCGGCGACCGACGCGAACAGCTTGAGCTCCTCCTGCCGTTCCCGGACCTCCTGCCGGAGCCGTCCCTTCTCGATGGCGTTCTGGATCGCCTTCTCGATGACGTCCGACCTGAGCTCCGACTTGACGATGTAGTCGTCGGCCCCGCGCTTCATCGCCTCGACGGCCACGGTCGGGTTGCGCTGGCCGGTCAGCATGACGACCGGGACCGTCTCGGCGACCACCTCGGAGAGGAGATCGGTGCCGTCGACGTCCGGCAGGCGGTAATCGAGGACGATGCAGTCCGGGTGTTCTCGGCTCAGCACTGTCTTGCAGGCCTCGCCGGTCTCGGCCTCGATGACGCGATACCGCCGGGCGTCGAGCTGCCGCGACACTGCCTCACGGTCGAGGGCGTCGTCGTCGACCAGCAGGATCGTGGTGCTGTCGTTCCCCATCACCTCTCTCTTCGGTCACGATGCCTCGGGTGGAAACTCCACGCATTCCGAGTACGTCTCCAACAGTCGTACGAAGTTCTCGTAGTGCTCGCCGACCCTGTCCTTCGGCACGTAGGCCGCGACGTTGGCGGCGTACGCCTCCCGCCGATCCGTCTCGGCGCTGGAGGTCGTCAGAACGAAGACGATGCTGTCCCGCAGCTCCGCGTCGTCGCGGAGCTCACCGAGAAACTCGACCCCGTCCATGCGTGGCAGGTTCAGGTCGAGCAGGATCAGGTACGGTCTGGTGACGCGATCCCCTTCCGGACCGGCAGCGCGGAGTCGCTCGAGCGCCTCGACGCCGTCCCTCGCCTTGACGACGCGGTTCTCGAGCCCGCTCCTGCGCAGAGAACGCTCCACCGCCCCCGCGTCCACCTCGTCGTCCTCGACGAGGAGGATGGTCACATCGGTACACCCCACGGTCAGGCTCCTTGATCACGAGACGGGAGCCACGAGGTCGGTCCGCCCCGCCTCCGCTTCTTCCCGATGGATCGGCACGAACGCCACACCACTGCTGCGAGTTCGAACGCTCAAGACCCCCGGGGAAACACCCGATAAGAAGAGCGAGTGAGTTCTCATCCGAGCCGGAGTGGGGCGACAGCGGGACAGAGCATGGCCGACCGATACGCGATCGACTCGCACAAGCTGATGTACCACCCGGAGCGCGTTGCCCGCTGGGTCGGGTCTCGCGACGACTGGGACCGGGCCTCGGAGGTGTATCCGATCTACGTCGAGGTCTCGCCGGCGGGCGCCTGCAACCACCGCTGCACTTTCTGCGCCGTCGACTACATCGGCTACATGACGCGCTTCATCGACGCGGACGTGTTCCGGCAGCGGTTCGCCGAGATGGGCGAGGTCGGCGTCCGCAGCGTGATGTTCGCGGGCGAGGGCGAGCCGCTGCTCCACCCGCGAATCGTCGACCTGACGCGATTCGCGGTCGACGCCGGCATCGACGTGGCGTTCACGACCAACGCCACCGCCATGACGCCCCGGTTCATCGAGGGAGCGCTCGGGATCACCTCGTGGATCAAGACGAGCCTGAACGGCGGGACGCCCTCGACGTACGCGCGCGTCCACCGCACCGGCGAGAAGGACTTCCACCGGGTGGTCCGCAACCTGCAGCGCGCCGTACGCCACCGGGACCACAACCGCCTCCGCTGCACGCTCGGCGCCCAGACGCTGCTGATCCCCGAGACCGCGGGCGAGCTCCGCGATCTCGCCCGCCTCTGCCGCGACGAGATCGGACTCGACTACCTGGTCATCAAGCCCTACTCACAACACCTCCTGAGCGAGACGAGGGTCTACGAGGACATCGATTACTCGCAATACGTCGATCTGTCCGGCGAACTGGAGGAGATGTCGACGGACGACTTCGACGTGGTCTTCCGGATCAACACCCTGAAGAAGACTCTCGACAGCGACCGCGGCTACGAGCGCTGCCACGCAACGCCCTTCTTCTGGGCCTACGTCATGGCAACCGGCGACGTCTACGGCTGCAGTGCCTACCTCGGCGACCCTCGCTTCTGCTACGGCAACCTCCACGACGCGACCTTCCGCGACGTCTGGAGAAGCTCCGCGCGCTGCGCGAGCTTCCACCTCGTGCGCGACGGCCTCGACATCGACGAGTGCCGCAAGAACTGCCGCATGGACGAGGTCAACCGGTACCTCGACCGCGTGGTGGATCCGGTGCAGCACGTCAGCTTTATCTGACGCGCCTGTCGGAAGCGCGGACGATGGACGACGAGGACGGGAACGCAGATGACGCAGATTACGCAGATTGAAGGTATCCGTCCGGGCAGCGGGGTCGGCCTCGGTCATCGGAATCGGAGTCGGATTCGGTCTCGGTCTCGGTCTCGGTCATCGGAATCGGAATCGGAGTCGGGGTCGGTGTCGGTGTCGGTGTCGGAATCGGTCATACGAATCGGACTCCGTGTCTGTCCTCTGTCTCGGTCCTCCGTCTCGGACTCGGACTCCGGCCGCCCGGCCCCGACTCGGGCATCCGCCTCACGACGAGAGTTTTCGGGAACGGGAACGGCAACCGTTGACCCGACGCCGCGTCGCGTCCATCCTGAAAGGACTCGCCGGGCCTCATCACACCAGGAGAATGCCATGAACGAGCCGAGTGAACGCGACCGTCAGGAACCGCGCGGAGATCAACACGAGAGCGAGGCCGCCGACGAGCGGTCGCGGATGGGACGCCGGCGCTTTCTCGGCAAGTCGGCGGCGATCGGCATCGGCGCCCTGGCGGCGCCGGCGGTGTTCTCGTCGGGGACGGTGCTCGGCGTCAACGAGCGTCTCGTCATGGGGATCATCGGCTCGGGGGGACGCGGCCGGAACGTCATGCGCAAGCACCAGGAGCTCGGGGCGAAGTTCGCGGCGGTGTGCGACATCTACCAGCCGAGTCTGTACAAGGGGCTCGAGATGGCGCCCGGGGCCCAGAGCTACGGCGACTACAGGAAGCTGCTCGATCGCGATGACCTCGACGCCGTCGTCATCGGCACCCCCGAGCACTGGCACGGCCCGATGCTGATCGACGCGGTGGCGGCCGGCAAGGACTGCTACTGCGAGAAGCCGATGTCGCACTCGATCGAGGAGGGCGTCGAGATGGTCCGTGCGGTGCGCCGCACCGATCGGATCGTGCAGATCGGCATGCAACGTCGCAGCTCGCCCACCGTGCACGAGGCGCGCGAGCTGATCAAGGAATGCGGCGACATCTACCTGGTGAAGGCGTACTGGAACTGGGACTGGGCGAAGCCGCTCGACAACAGCCCGATCCGCGGCGACGTCGACTGGAAGGCGTTCATCGGCCCCGCGCCGTGGCACCGGCCGGAGCCGAAGCGGTTCCGCTACTGGCGGTACTTCTGGGACTACTCCGGCGGCAACAACACCGATCAGGGGACACACCTGATGGATGTCGTCCAGTGGTTCATGGGCTCCGGCGCGCCTCGCGCGGCCACGTGCTACGGCGATGTCTACGCCATGCACGGCGCCGAGACGCCCGACGTCTTCTCGGCGACGTTCGAGTACGAGAAGTACATGGCGACGTGGACCCTCGACTACAAGAACGTGCTCGACAACGGCTGGAACATCCAGTTCCTCGGCAGCGCCGCGACACTGTGGCTCGACAATCAGGGCGCCCGCCTGATCGCGGCGAAGGCCTCCGGAACGACCTACAACCGCACGGAGAAGCCCGACGTCGTCAAGGAGATCCGCCGACCGCTGAGCGACCGCGAGCACATCGAGAACTTCATCGCGTGCTGCAAGAGCCGCGAGCAGCCGAACGCCCCGGTCGAGGTCGGCCACCTCGCCGTCTGCGGCCCCCACCTCGCCAACGTGGCATTCCTGAACCGCACGCGGGCGAGGTTGAACGCGGATGCGACGCGGGTGTTCATCTGATTCGTTCCCGGACCCGGTCCCGGACCCGGACCCGAAAACCATCACCGTGGCTTTCGTGATCGACGTCGGGGCCGAGTGGTCGAAGTCGGAGACCGAGACAGAGGACAGAGACCAGAGGCCAGAGATCAGAGATCAGAGGTCAGAGCCTGATCCCGAATCGGAATCGGTATCGGTATCGGTATCGGTATCGGTATCGGAGTCGGAATCGGTCATCGGACTCGGACATCGGAATCGGAATCGGAGTCGGAATCGGTCTCAACCGTCACCTCGGGCAACCCTTCGGGCACGGGCACGGGCACGGGAACGGGTACGGGTACGGGTACGGGTACGGGTACGGAGCCCGAAACCTCACCCCTCCGACCGCAGCGCCGGCAGCAGGGGCGCTCCGAGGGCGGAGGCGACGGCGGCGATGGCGGAGATCAGGCCGATGGCGAAGACCGTCGCGAGGATGATGCCGAGGCCGAGCCAGGGGATGTCGATGCCGGGGTCGCCGAGGCGCAGGAGGAGGCCGAGGAGGGCGGCGCCAGCGCCGATCGCGATGCCGGCGCCGAGGAGCAGCACGTCCTCCGCGAGGACCATCGCCGACAGCCGGCGGCGCCTGAAGCCGACCGCGCGCATTAGCGCCAGCTCGCCGCGGCGCTCGATGGCGCCGCGCAGGAGGACGATGCCGAGACCGACCGTGCCGAGCGCCAGTCCGAGGCCGCCGAGGAGCTGGAAGATCGACATGTAGGTGCTCTCGACGGCGAGGTACCTGGCGATGAGATCGTTGGCGCGCACCGCGTCGAATCCGAAGTCCTCGAGGCCCCGTTCGAGTCCCTGCTCGACCTCGCGCACGCGTTCCACGCCGGCGTTCGCGGCGAGCTCGATCAGGAAGAACCGGTAGCCGTCGATCGACGGGAAGTACTCGAGGAAGCGCTCCTCCGCCATCAGGAGCTCCCCCTGGAAGAGGCTTCCGGAGAGGTTGGCGACGAGGCGCAGGCGGAGCTCGTCGCCGGAGTCGTCGCGGACGACGATGTCGTCGCCGAGCGCCTTCTTGAGGATCCACTGCGTGCTCGCCGCGTCGCCGATCACCGGCACGGCGCCGTCGTCGAATCGGCGCTCGAGGAGCAGCCAGGGGTTCTCCGCCTCCTCTGCTGACGCCTCGATGTGTCCCGCGAACCGGAAGCCGCCGCGCTCGATGAACTCCCGCGTGGCGCCGAGGATTCGTGGGTCCCTCGGCGCGTAGAGGTTGAGGCAGCTCGCGTTGTCGCCCGGACGCAGCCGGAAGCGGCTGGCGCGCACGTCGCTCCAGTCGTCGACCGCGTCGGCGATGCCGAGCTCGTCGCGGCCGCTCTCGCTGTCGAGACGGTGCACGAGCGGCACGTCGGTCGTCGCCGCGAGCGCGAAGCCTCCGTTGCCCGACGAGCGATCCGGCTCGTCCATCGACGGGTCGTGCCCGCTGATGCCGACCGCGACGACGATGAACGTCGCCGCCGCGACCAGCGACACGGTGAGAAGGCTCCTCCCGGGCGCACGACGCGCGTTGCCGGCGCCGAGCCCGGCGAGCGTCGGGATCGCGCTCGATCGCGTGCCGCGTGGAGCGCGCAGCCAGGCCGAGACGACCGCCAGTCCGCAGATGAGCGACAGCACGCCGACGCCGAAGAACGCGCCGACGATCGACATCCCGCCGAGCAGGCCGAGCACCGCGAGCGCCGCGGCTGAAATCCCGGCGACGACCGCGGTCGCGATGCTCTTCCGGGGCGGGCCGAGCCGCGCCGCCGCCGACACCGACGAGAGCGGCACGCCGGCGAGGAGTCCGCGCACCGACGCGGTGCGCAGCCCGCGGGCGACGAGCACGATCGCCACGAAGACGACGACGCACGTGGAGATGAAGCCCACCGCGATACTCGTCGCGCCCGGCTCGAAGATGAGGTACGGCACGCGGACCGCGTCCGCCCACCATGTTTGCAGGCCGTGGAGCAGGAACGCGGCGTATCCGGCGGCGAGGCCGACCCCCACCACCGCGCCCGCGCCGCCGACGATCGCCGCCTCCGCCAGGAACAGCCCGCGCACCTCGCGTGCCGTGAACCCCTGCGCCAGGAGCGTGCCGCACTCGCGCGCTCTGCGGTCGAGCTGCAGTCCGAAGAGCAGCGCGACGAGAATCGCCGCGGCGATGATCAGGAAGAAGCTCATGCTGACGAAGAGCACGCCGAACTCGGCGCCGGTGCCGCCCGAGGTCGCCTCGGCCGTACGCGCGCCCGCGATGTCCCACGTCAGGCCGAGCTTCTCCGGCAGTTCGCCGCCGCGCGCCAGCTCATCGCGAAGCGACGTCTCCGCCTCGCCGAGCGAACGGTCCGGCGGCGGCAACAACCGGATCGACGTCGCCGGCCCGTAGCGGGTCTGGAAGAGGCGCGCGCCGTCGGCCGTGGAGATGAACGCCTTCGGCGCGGCGCGGTAGCGGTTCCAGTACTCGTCGTCGCGATCGTCGATCTGCGACAGGTCCATCTCGAACGGTGGACGCCACGACCTGAGACTGGTGATCTCGCCGTCCGTGATGCCGGGAAACTCGGGCGTCAGCGTCGGATCGACCGCGGCGCCCTCGAGGGCCACCACAGCGCGCAGCCGGAAGGACGCCGTGGCCGTCGTCACCGTCTCGTCAGGTCGCGCCACGAAGTACTCGACGACGATCGGCGTCCCCGCGGCGCTCGCCGGGTCGAGTCCGAGGTCCTCCGCCGCCCACGCGTCGAGCAGGATGTCTCCCGCTCCCCCCTCGGGCGCGGCCTCGGGCGACGGCGCGGGAGCGCCGTCGGCGAGCCGCAGCCGACCGAGCGCCGGAGTGACGTCCACGGCGGCGATGGTCGAGTACGGCACCGAGCGTTCGCTCCCCTCGACGGCGATCCTCGCCGCGAGGTGCGTGAGCACCGGCTGGGCGGCGAGCCCGATTCGCTGCGCCGTGGCCCGAACGGCGGCCACGGCCTCGCCGGCGAGGATCATGCGCGTGCTCTCGACCGAGAGCAGCCCGAGATCGTCGACCTTGCGGAGTCGGAGGCCGATGTCCTCGGGCGCGAGCGCCATGCGCAGGGCGCGCCGCAGCTCGTCGACTCGCGCGTCCCCGGCGTCGCCGACGGCGCCCTCGAGATCGACCAGCAGCGTGCTCGCCAGCCCCTCGGCGCCGGCCGCCCGCTGGAGGTCGGCGATCGCGACCAGCGCGAGGCGCGGCGTGGACTGTCCGACGCGGAGCGAGAACAGCCCGACGCCGCGGTCGGGGATCACGGCGGCGACCTCGAGGCTCACCGACCGCACGGCGTCCGCCCGGTTGCCGAGGAACGACTCGAGCGGCGCGACCGAGTCCTGGCGGATCGACAGGAGCATGGTGTCGCCGACCGCGGCGCCGAGCTCCATCGCCAGGGTCTGGTTGAGGACGACGCGACCATCGCCGAGGGCGGGCATCGACTCGGGGTCGGCGCCGGGCACACCGCGGAAACCGACCTCGAGGAAGTCACGCTCGATGCCGACGGCGCTCACCTCGCCGACCCGCGGGCCGCGGGTACCGTCGGCGGCGATCCGCACGGCGCTGCCGGCGACCTGGAGGATCGCCACCGGCGAAGACGCCCCGGCGGGGTAGCTCGACTGCCGCGCGAGGTCATCGGCGAGCGCCGCGCGGAAGCGGAACCGCGGCGCCAGCACGAGGTCGAACTCCCCGAGCCGCTCACGCGCCAGCCCGCGCAGGCTCGCCCGCATCGAATCGCCGACGAGCAACGCGCCGGTCAGAATCGCGCAGGCCACGGCGGCCCCCGCACCGAGCGCGAGATTGGCGCGCCAGTGATGCGCGAGCGTCCGTCGGAGGTACAGACCGCGAGTGATCACGGTTGCCGTGCGGTGTCCGTGTCCGGTCGTCCTCGTCCTCGTCCTCGTCCTCGGCCTCGATCCGATTCCGATTCCGAGATCCGACTCCGAATTCCGATTCCGACTCCGATTCCGATTCCGACCTCTGATCTCTGGTCTCTGATCTCTGTCTCTGTCTCTGTCTCTGTCTCTGTGTCGGTGTCGGTGTCGGTCTCCGTCTCGGTCGCCGGGTAGTCCTCACCCCGCGCTGACGCCCGGCATTCCCGCTGCCACTCGAGCAGCTCGCCCCGCATGCGTGCGACGATCTCTGCTTGCTCCGTGGCGATGTTCCGGGTCTCCGATCG
This sequence comes from Planctomycetota bacterium, assembly GCA_041569895.1. Taxonomy (GTDB): domain Bacteria; phylum Planctomycetota; class UBA8108; order UBA8108; family JACQVS01; genus JBFFXF01. Next base: position 27,479 of record JBFFXF010000005.1, read on the forward strand.
ATCCGCGAGGAGGTCGTGGAGCGCGATCTCGACCTCCTCTCGGCGGGTGCGGAGCATCAGCTTGTGGCGGGTGTCCGACCACACCAGGGTGTCTCCCGACCAGAAGCCGATGGGGCGCGGGCGTGTCCAGTCACGCCCGTCGATCAGCGGCACCAGGCTGACGCCGTCGATCGGCCGTCGCCGCGTGTCGGGCGCTCCCTCCGGCGGTGGTCCGAGGACGTCGAGCACGGTCGGCAGGTAGTCGCTCGTCACGCACGGCGCGTCGGTGACACGCGGCGACCGGATCCTCGCCGGCCACTCGAGAAGCGCGGGCACGCGCACGCCGCCCTCGTACAGCGAACGCTTGCGACCGCGGAACGGGCCCGCGCTGCCCGGCGTGCCTCGCTCCGGGCCGTTGTCGCTCGCGAACCACACCATGGTGTTCTCCGCTGCGCCGATATCCCGCAGTCGCTTTCTCAGCCGGCCGACCTGCTCGTCCATGGCGCTGATCGACCCGTAGTAGAGCTGCTCCGCGAGCGGACGTTCCGCGTAGAGATCGCGGTGCCGCTTGCCCGCGACCACCGGCAGGTGCGGCGTGTGGAACCAGATGACCGCGAAGAAGGGGCGGCCCGCGCGCACCGCTTCCTCGATGAATGTCACGGCGCGATCGACGATGACGCTCGAGTCGTCGCCCTCGAGGCCGTCCTCGGCAGCGCGCTCCTCGCCCGTCCAGTAACGCGTGCCGTACGGCCGCGAGCCCCGATCGTCGTCGGGACGCTCTCCGACCGGAACCCAGCCGTAGCTCCGGCTCTCGCCCTCGCGCAGGACCGCAGGCGCGAGCATCGGGTCGTACGTCGGCACCTTCGCCTCGGTCGAGAAGTAGACGTCAAAACCGTGATCGGACGGAATCGCGTAGTGCTCCGTCTTCCCCGGCGCGCCGCGGTTCGAGTCGCGGACGCGTGTCGTCAGCGTGCCGAGGTGCCACTTGCCGAAGTGTCCGGTCGCGTACCCGCGAGCGCGCAGCGCCTCCGCGAGCGTCACCTCGTCATCGAGCAGGTGCCCGCGGTTGGCGAAGGTGATGCCGTAGCGGTATGGATGGCGGCCGGTGAGCGCGCTGCCGCGCGTCGGCGAGCACACCGGCGCGGCGGCGTAGAACCGCGTGAATCGCAGACTGGCACGCGCCATCGCGTCGAGGTGCGGTGTCCTGACGATCCGCGAGCCGTTGAAGCCGACGTCTCCCCACCCGAGGTCGTCGCACATCAGCAGCACGACGCCGGGCCGCGCTGCCGCCTGCTCGTCAGGGGCCTCGCCGGCGAACGCGAGCGCCGACGAGATCACGATGGCGACGAGCGACGGCGCCAGGGCCCGCGCCAGAACGACATCGTTCGCTCCCGCGGCGGTCACCATCGCAACCGTCCTCCGTCGAGCTCGGCCCGTCGGTCACAGCGTCCGGCGAGCTCCGCGCTGTGCGTGACGACGACGAGCATCGTGCGCTCCTCGCGATGGACCTCCATCAGCAGGTCGCCGACCGCCCCCGCCGTGCCCCGGTCGAGGTTGCCGGTCGGCTCGTCGCAGAGGAGGAGCTCCGGCCCGAGCACGAGCGACCTGGCGATCGCGGCGCGCTGCCGCTCGCCACCGGAGATCTCGGCCGGAACGTGGTCCCGCCTCGCCGTCAGCCCGACGCGGTCGAGCAGCCGTCGCGCGCGGTCCTCGACGCTCTCGTCGCCGAGGTCGACCGGTTCGCGGCTCGCCAGCGCCGGCACCAGGACGTTCTCGATGACGGTGAGCTGCGGCAAGAGGTGATGATCCTGGAATACGAAGCCGATCGTCCGGTTCCGGAAGCGCGCCAGCTCGGGCTCCGAGAGGCCGAAGGGGTCGACACCACCGATCCGCACGCGGCCATCGGTGGGCCGATCGAGCGTGCCGATAATGTGAAGCAACGTGCTCTTGCCGGATCCGGACGGTCCGACCACGGCGAGCGTCTCGCCGCGCTGCAGCTCGAGATCGATCCCGTCGAGGATCCTGAGCTCGCCGGCGCGCGACGAGAACGTCTTCGACAGTCCCTCGACCCGCAGTCCGGACCCGTCGCCGCTCGCTCGTCCGGTCGCGGTCACGGCGAGCCCCCTCGCGTGCTGTCGCGCAGCTCGAGCGGCGGGCGGTCGGCCACCTCCAGCGTCTCGCGGAACCGATCCGGCAGCGGGATCGACTCGATCGATCGTCCCTCGCTCTCCCTGACACGGCACGCGATGACAACCACCTCGCCGCGCGCCACCACCTCATCGCCGTGCGAGAAGACGCAGGAGTACTGTATCGTCTTGCGTCCGAGCCGGCTGACCCAGAGGTCGACGTCGACGACGTCCTCGAAGGTCACGGAGCGAACGAACTCGCATCGCGCCGAGAGCCTCGGGAAGCCGATGACCGCGCCGTCGCCGGCCGGCGTGCGGACGCTGAGTCCGCACGAGCGCAGGAACTCGTGCTCGGCCTCCTCCATGTACCGGAAAAATACCGCGAAGTGCGCGATGCCGGCGCAGTCCGTGTCCGCGAACTCGATCCGCTTGCGTGTCTTGAACTCGCTCGGCATCCGATAACGTGGTCTCGTCGTCCGGCGACGCGGGCTGTCCGCGCTCGACCCGAGCCCGCAGCTTACCGAATTTGACGGATCGCGAAAAGATGGCATTCTTCGTCAGCAGGGAAGCAGGGCGCTCCGGCTGCGTGTGCCGGAGCGTTCTGGAACAGGCAGGGAAGTCGATCGTGCTCGGGCGGCGCCCGGGCAGAACTCATTCGCCGGCACACTCCGGGACGACTTCCCATGCAAGTCAACCAGCTGAGCAACTCCCTCCGACAGATTCTCCTTCCGCTCCCGGGCCTCGACGGCCGCTCTCCGGGAGAGACCGACGCCACTCCGAGAGTCGATCCGATGCGCTCGCGCGCCGCCGTCCAGGACACGGTGTCGTTCTCGCCGGAGGCCCTCGAGGCGGCGGGGGCCGCGCGTGTCGGCGACGCCGCGACGGCGCAGGCCGTGGAGCCCCCCACCGAGGCCGGCTCCGCGCGCGATGGCGGCACGGGCGATGGCGGCACGGGCGTTGGCGGCAACGGCGACGTCGGCGGAAGCGATGCCGGCGCCGGCGGCGAGCAGCAGGGCGCGCCGGGCGCCGCCACCGAGCTGACGCCCGAGGAGCGCGCCAGGGTCGCCGAGCTGCGCCAGCGCGATCGAGAGGTGCGCGCGCACGAGAACGCGCACGTCGCCGCGGGTGGCTCGCTCGTCGTCGGCCCGCCGTCCTTCACGTTCGAGACCGGGCCGGACGGGCGCCGCTACGCGGTCGCGGGAGAAGTCCAGGTGCGTGGAGGCTCCTCGTCCGCCGATCCCGAGACACGGCTGCGCGAGTCCGAGCAGATCATCCGCGCCGCGCTGGCGCCCGCGGATCCGAGCGGCGCCGATCGCTCCGTCGCTGCGAGCGCGGCCCAGGAAGCCGCGACGGCGCGTGCGGAGCTCGGCAACGCGAACGGACGCGAGACGGGAAACAGCGAGACCGCCCCGAACCAGCCGGCAGCCGGCGGTCCGGACGCCACGGCGACCGCAACGGCCGCCGGCGCCCCGGAGAGCGCGACCCGTTCGACCTTCGCCCCTTCGACCCCCGGCCTCTCGACCTCCGGGACCGCCTCCACCGAGGCCACACAGGGCGCCCCAGAGGACCGCGTCGGTCCGACGACCGGTGCGGGCAGAGACGCGGCGACGGCGCAGGCGGCCTACTTCGCTGGCGGATCGGGCTTCCTCGCCGCCGCGACGCCGACCACCGCGACGCAGGGAACTCGCGTCGACCTCTTCGCGTGATGGATGGTCGCGGGCGTCGCGCCCGCGTCACGCCCCTGGCGCGCCGGTGTCACGTCGCCGCGTCGACGCGACGCGAGCTGGTGACCTCGCGGTAGAGCTCGAGGGTCTCCTCCGCCATGCGCCGGTCGCTGAAACCGTCGGCGACGCCGGCGCGCGCGCGGCGACCGAGCTCGGCGCGCAGGTCGTGGTCGCGCACCAGCCGCGCCAGACCATCCGCGACGGCGTCCGCATCGTCCGGCTCGACGAGGATGCCGCCACCGGTCGCCTCGACGAGCTCGGGGAAGACGCCGTGCGCCGGCAGCACCACGGGCAGGCCCGCCGCGAACGCCTCGAGCACGTAGAGCCCCTTCGGCTCGCGGTACACCGCCGGCGCCGAGAACACGTCCACGCCACCCAGGAAGCCGACCTTGCCGTCGTAATCGACGGTGCCCACCACGTCGACGTCCTCGAGGACGCCCGCCGCGGCGAGCTCTCGCGCCGTGCGCGCCACGAAGGCGCGGTCCGCGGGCCCGAGGTAACCCGCGACCCGCAGCCGCACGCGTTCCATGCCGGGCATCGTCTTGAGCTTGATGAACGCGCGGGCGAGCAGGCCGAAGCCCTTCTCCTCGCAGATCCGTGCCAGGTAGCCGATGGTCGGCGGGGACGCGTCCTCCGGACGCGGGCGGGGAAGCGCTGCGAGCGCCGCGGCCTCCTCGCGTGGCAGCGCGGGACGCACGACACGCATGACGTCGGGCGGCACGTCGAGCAGCTCCGACATCGAGCGACGGCAGTACGCGCTCACGGCGACGAAGGCGGCAATCGAGCTCGCGTGTCCGTGGATCAGCTCGATGGCGCGCTCGCGGCAGGACGGCTCGAGGCCGCCGAGGAAGAGGTCCTCCCCCTGCAGCGTGCAGACGACCGGGATGCCGAGCCCGCCGGAGATCGCCGGCGCGAGGCCGGCAAAGAGCGAGTTCGTCAGGTGGACGACGTCCGGCCGACGCGCCGCCAGCCAGGCGCAGAGCTCGTCGACCTCGCGCGCGTGGTTGCCCTCCGCGCCCCGCAGCACCGAGAGCGTCAGCTCGCCGAGCTCGGTCGGCTGGTTGCGGACGGCGAAGCGGCTGACCAGACGCAGCAGCCCGGGCGCGGCGAGCGCACGCGAGAAGATCCGCGGCACGCGCCGCCAGGCGGGAAAGCGCTGGGCCAGATAGACGCCGATTCCCCCGAAGAAGATCGGCACGTCGCTGACGTCCTCGACGTCGGTCCGGATCGGCGTGTAGGTCGGCACCAGGGTCGCGTCGACGTCGAGGGCGCGCAGCGCCCGCACGAGGGTGTTGTCCCTCATGCAGCTGCCGCAATACATGCCGGCCGCGCCGGCGGTGACGTAGACGACTTTCATGTCGAGCGTCAGGAACGGAGGAGCGGCTGGCCGCCGGGCGCGGACCCCGTCGCCGACGTCTCCAGCGGCACGGAGTCCGGCAGATCGCAGAACGCCTTCATGTCGTCGAAGATGTCCATGACGCCGTCCTTGAAGACATCGCCGATCAGTATGTCGGTGAGCCGCTCGCGGTGCTCGGGGTGCTCGCGAATGAAGTTGGCGAAGCTGAAACCGGGCGTGTAGAACGCGAAGACGAGCTTGCGGATCGCCTCCATGCCGCTCATCAGCACCGTCCCGAAGCCGTCGAGCCGCGCAGCGGAGCAGTCGTCGTGTCGAAGCGCCTCGTTGATGCGCTCCGCGGCCAGCTCGCCCGACTTGAGCGCGAGGAAGACGCCGGACGAATAGATCGGATCGAGGAAGCCGAAGGCGTCGCCGACCAGCACCCACCCGTCGCCCGCGCAGCGGCTCGCGCGGTACGAGAAATCGCTGAGGACGCGCGCCGGCATCAGCTTGCGCGCTTTCCGCAGCCGATTGGTCATCCAGGCGCACTCCGAGATCTCTCGCTCGAGGACCTCCTCCGGCGTCGCGTCGCCCGCGAAGAGCGTCTTCGGATCGGAGACGACGCCGACGCTGACGCGATTCTCCGACAGCGGGATGTACCAGAACCAGCCGCGGTTCTCCGCGGTGTGGATGATGATCGTCGCGCCGCCGTCGATCCCCTCGTCGCGAAGACCGTTTTCGTAGTGCGTGAATACGGAGGCCTTGACGAGCCGCGGCTCCTTGCGGCGGATCCCGAGCCGCCGCGCGATCAGCGAGCTCTGGCCGCTGGCGTCGACGACGACGCGTGATCGGATGGTGTGCCCGCCGTCGCTCTCGGGGCCGTCGTCGTCGACCCTGACGCCGACCGCGCCCTTGCCCTCGAAGATGACCTCACGCACTCCCGTGCCCGTGAACGCGTGCGCGCCCTTCTCGACCGCGTTGTCCAGCAGGGCGCTGTCGAACCACGCGCGATCGACCTGCCAGGTGTAGGAGCTCTCGTGGTCGTTGCGCTCGAAGAAGTAGAACGGCCTCGATTCCTTGCCGGACGCGGAGACGAACTGCACGCTCCCCTTGACCGGCGACGCGCTCTCGCGCAGTCGCTCCAGGAAGCCGAGCTTCTGGAACGTCCCGTAGGTCTCGGGCATCAGGGATTCGCCGATGTGGAAGCGCGGGAACTGCTCGCGCTCGAAGATCGCCACGGAGTGGCCCTCGAGGGCGACGAGCGTCGCCACGGTCGCGCCGGCGGGACCGCCGCCGATGACGACGCCATCCACCTCGTCGGGTATCTGGTCAATCGCTTCTCGGTGCATCGTCATCGTTCCGGTTCCCGTCTCGGGAACGGGCGGGCCAGCGGGTATGGAGGAGGGCCCGTCATGGAGTTTTCATCAATCACGTATACCGCGCCCCCCGGTGCTCCTCGTGGAAGAACGGCGGCAGCAGCGTGTCGACACGCAGCAGCCCGTCTCGCGACAGCGTGATCTCGTCGCCGGACCAGTCGAGCCAGCCCGAGGCGCGGTGCGCCTCGAACGCGTCACGGAACTCCTCGAGGATCTCGCGGCCGTACTTCTCGCGGAACCAGCCGGCGTCGAGCCGGCCGAGCTTCATCTGCAGGATGAGCTCGCGGATCATCTGCTCGCGCTCGTCGATCGGCAGCGCCCGCTGCAGCGGCAGGCGTCCTTCCTCGATCGCCTCGATGTACTCCTCGAACCGGTCGAGGTTCTGGAAATGCACGCCGCCGACGTGCGAGAACGACGCCACGCCCGCCCCGACGAGGTCAGCGCCCCGCCAGAGGTGGTCGCGGTAGGCGAAGTGGCATGCCTCCGCGTCGCGCACGAGCGTGTACCCGCTCGAGACGGAGTACCCGGCGCGCTCGATCTCGTCGAACGCCCGCCGCACCCATTCGCGCTTCTTCGTCCAGCCGGCGACCTGCGTCGGCTTGCCGTCGACGAGGATCTCGCGCGAGTACACGGTGTTGAACGGCAGCTCCATCTGGTAGATCGTGACGCTGTCCGGCTGCAGCCGGATGGTCTCGCGGATGCAGCGGTCCCAGTTCTCGTCGGTCTCGCCGACCATGCCGGCGATCAGGTCGACATTGACGGCGTCGAAACCCTCGTCGCGGATCCAGTCGTACGAGCGGTAGATCTCCGCCGAGAGGTGGGCGCGTCCGTTCTCGCTGAGGATCGTGTCGTCGAAGTTCTCGACGCCGAGGCTGACGCGCGTCACGCCGATCTCCTTCAGCGCGCCGACCTTCTTGCGGCTGAGCGTACCGGGCTCGCACTCGAAGGTGACCTCCTCGGCGCCGTCCCACGCGACGGACTCGCGCAGCCGGTCGACCAGCAGCTGCAGCTGGGCGGAGCCGAGGAACGACGGCGTGCCGCCCCCGAAGTAGACGAAACGCAGCGGGCGCCCCTCGAACACCTGGCGCTTGCGGTAGAGGGCGACCTCGGCCGCGAGCGCGTCGACGTAGCGCTCGACCTCGCGGCTGTTCTTGTCGGTGTAGACGCGGAAGTAGCAGAACTTGCAGCGTTTCCTGCAGAACGGGATGTGCAGGTAGAGGCCGAGCGGCACCGAGGGATCCGGGCGCCGATCGAGCGCCTTCTCCGCCGCGCCGACGTACTCCGGCTTCCAGAAGGAGTAGGGCGGATAGTTGGAGACGAAGTAGCTGCCGACGCCGGTATCGCCCTCGGAGGCGACGCCGGTGGTGTTGATGTCGGGCGAAATCTTCGGGTCCGGCGTGGTCATCGGGGTGCGCTCGCGAGCTGCCGCGACGGAATCACCGTTTCGGCTCCTTCTGGAGTATTCCCGGATTTCCAGTGGCCGCAACCTGAAAACAGTGCACGACGCCGTCGCCGTCGGCGATCACGAGACGCCCGCCGCCGATCGACGGCGAGCCGATCACCGGCGCGCCGAGCGGGAAGCTCCAGACTCCCTCCCCGCCCCTCCCGCCCTCTTCCAGGTCGAGGCGATAGAGGTTGCCATCCCCGCCGCCGATGAAGACCGACTTCCCCGCGATCACTGGCGAGGAGTCGAAGCGGGCTCGCGACCGAAAGCGCCACAGCTCCTTGCCGGTGTCGGCATCGAGGCAGTAGACCGTCTTGTCGCGACCGGCGGCGACGACACGGCCCTCGGTCACGGCGCAGGTCGCGTAGTAGGGGAACTGGCGATCGGGATTCTCGAACGTCCAGATCTTGCGGCCGCGCCGCCAGTCGATGCCGAGCACCTGGCACGAGAAGGTGCCGACGAAGACCCGGTCCCCGCGGGCGGCCGGCGACGCCGCCGTGTATCCGCCCATCTCGAGCGACGACTCCTCCTTGCCGGTGGCGACGTCGATCACGCGGAAGGTCTCGTCGCAGCCGGAGATGAACGTCTTGCCGTCGATCACGGCCGGCGTCGAGTGCAACTGACCCTCGGTGAGGAAGGTCCAGAGACGCTTGCCGGTCCTGGCGTCGAGGCAATGGAGCTGGTCGTCGTAGGCGCCGAAGAGGACGCGCGTCCCGTCGGTGTTCGCCGAGGAGTGAATCTCGGTTTGCGCGTCGTACTTCCAGAGCTCCGTGCCGTCCTTCCTGGACAGCGCGCGAAAGACGCCGAGCCCGTCGCCGAGGAGCACGGCGTCGCCCAGAACGAGCGGCGTCGCCGTGATGCCGGCGCCGAGCTTCATCGTCCACCGCGGCTTGCCGTCGTCGAGGCCGATGGCGTGCAACACGCCGTCCATCGACCCGATGAACACGACGCCGTCGACGATCGCCGCCGACGACTCGATGGCGTCGCCGGCGCGGTAGGTCCAGACGCGCAGCGGCTTGTCGAGCGCTCGCGTCAGCGTCACCCGCCCGGCGAGCGTCGGATCGCCGCGGAACATCGGCCAGTCGCCGAGCGCCGTGTCCGCGGCCGGCGTCGCCGTCGCGGGAGTCTCCGGCGTCCCCTCCCGAGCGGCGTTCTTCTCGAAGAGGGCCAGGCCGCCGAGGCCGGCGGCGACCAGCACGACCAGGAGGATCAGAGCGCGCATCGGTACAGCTCCTCGAGATCCGTCGCGCCGACCTGACGCGGGTTGAACTGCGCTGTCCATTGAGAGGCGGCCTCCCTGGCCAGCTCCGGAATCCGGTCCTCGACGACGCCGCAATCGCGCAGGCGCACCGGAAGGCGGGCCCGCTCGCGCAAGTGCTCGAGCGTCCGCGCGACGATCTCGGCGTAGGGGCTTCCCTCGCCGGGCGCCGCAGGCGCCGGAGGCGCGAGCACGGCGAGCTCGCGATAGTCCGCGTCGCTCACGCCTCCATTGTAACGGACGACGTGCGGCAACATCAGCCCGATCGCCGCGCCGTGAACGACCCCGTGGCGCGCGGTCAGCGGATTGGCGAGCGCGTGCGTCGCGCCGAGCATCGAGTTCTCGATCGCCATCCCGGCGAGCGACGCCCCGAGGAGCATGCCCGCACGCGCCTCGTCGCCGCCGCGGCCGTCGAGGACGTCGCCGAAGAAACCGGAAAGCAGCTTCCACGCCTCGCGCGAGAAGGCGCGCGAGATCGGGTTGCGGCGGGTCGTGACGAAGCTCTCGACGGCGTGCGAGAGCGCGTCCATTCCGGTGGCCGCGAGCACCTCGAACGGCATCGACGCGGTGACTCCCGGATCGAGGATCACCGCGCGGAACGCCGCCTTCTTGTCGCCGCACGCCATCTTGACGCGCGTCGCGGGATCGGAGATGAGCGCGAACGACTGCGTCTCGCTGCCGGTCCCCGCCGTCGTCGGGATGCCGATCGACGGGAGCATCGGCTTCGTCGCCTTGCCGACGCCCCAGTAGTCGCGCATCTCGCCGCCGTTCGTGAAGACGAAGTTGACGCCCTTGGCGCAATCCATCGAGCTGCCGCCGCCGAGACCGACGATCGAGTCGATGCGATGCTCGCGAGCGGCCTCGAGAGCGCGCGCGACGTGCACCGTCGTCGGGTTCTCCTCGACGCCGTCGAACACGAAGGTGTCGATCCCGGCGCGCTCGAGCGAGCGAACGGCGACGTCGACGTGCCCCGCCCGCACGATCCCCGAATCGGTGACCACCAGCGTGCGCCGGAATCCGAGCGCGAGGGCGACCTCTCCCGCCTCCTGGATGCGCCCGGGACCGAAGAGGAGCCGGTCGATCGGGTGAAAGTCCAGCGCCGGCAGCTGGTTCTCGCCGTTTCCGGTCACTTGCCCGTCTGCTGGATGGCGAACAGCGTCGTCCGGTTGACGATGTAGAGCACTCCGTTGGCGGCGACCGGCGTCGTCAGGACGGCGTTCTTCATGTTGATGCCGTCCTCGCTGTTGACCAGCCGCTTCAGCGTCTTGCCGGTCTGGAGCACCATGATGTCCCCGTCCTCGTCTCCGAGGTACAGCTTGCCATCGATCACCGTCGGCGAGCCCCACACCGCGGCGAGCATGTCGAAGACCCAGTAGGGCTTGCCCGTCTTCAGGTCGAGGCAGTGCAGGAAGCCGGCGAGGTCCGCGGCGTAGAGGAGGCCGTCGTGGGCGGCCACGGTCGACATGGTGCGCTTGAAGTCCTTGTCGCCGTAGTGCCAGTCGGCGCCGCCCTCGGTGATGTCGCCGGCCTTCCCGACCGGGTTGATGCGGTAGAGGTGCCCGTCGCCGACGCCGTGCTCGGGATCCTGGCCGACCGCGATGTAGACGCGGTCCTCGTGAATCACGGGCGTCGCGATCAGGTTGTTCCTGGTGCCGTTCCCGTAGAGCTCCCACTTGGAGTCCTTCGGGTTGCAGTCGAACTTCCAGATGAGCTTGCCGCTCTTCGGCTCGAACGAGTAGAGCCAGCCGTCCCCTCCGGGGAAGATCACCTGCTCGACGCCGCCGATGACGCCGTAGGCCGGTGAGGACCACTGGCCGTGCAGGATGTTTCGACCGGGGCTGTCGTCTTCCCAGACGACGCGGCCGGTGTTCTTGTCGACGGCGATGAAGCTCGGCGCCAGCGGCGAGGGCAGGTCGATGTGGCCCTCGTCGACACCGTTCGACGTCACCACGAAGACGAGATCTCCGGCGATGACGGGCGACGAGGTCGCGAGGTTGTGCGGGAAGACCGTGAGCTCCTCCATCATGTCGAGCACCCAGATGAAGTCGCCGTCGATCTTCGACGTGTACTTCTCGTCGGTGTACGGCCCGTCGTTCTCACCGTCGGTGAAGCCCTCGACGTCGGCGCAGACGAGCTCGCACCGGTTCGAGACGTACCAGAGCCTGTTCCCCTCGACCACGGGCGCCGAGCAGATTCCCTGGTAGGGCCAGTCGTTGACACGCCCGGCCGGCAGCTTGTCGTGCACGGCCTGCCACAGGAACTCGCCGTCCGACTCGCGGAAGCACATGATGATGCCCTTGTCGCCCTTGATCTCGGGATTGCGCTGCCGCTCGTTGTTGGTCCCGACGAAGATCCTGCCGTCGACGATCACCGGGTTGCCGTACGACTGCGATCCGAGCCCCGCGGTCCACTTGATGTTCTTGCCGCTTGCCGGGTCCCACTCGTGCGGGATGTTCTTCTCGACCGTGTTGACCATGTTGCGCAGCGGCGTGCCGCCCCACATCGGCCAGTCGGCGCCGGCGCTCGGCGCCGGGGTCGCGGTGGAGCCGCCCCCGGTCGACGTGGAGGAGGACGTACTGCTGCCGCCGACGTTGATCGAGGGACTCGTGTCGCAGCCGACCGAAGTCGCCAGAATGATTCCCAGCACCACAACTCCCCAGCCTGCTGCCGTTCGCGCCATGTCGAGCTCCTTTCAGCGGACCGCGTCGTTTCGCGTCACGATGATGTTGTCGAAGTACACGTCGGTGCCCCGCGACCGCGCGGTGGTGCCCGCAGTGTAGGCGTAGATCCCCGGACTGCCGCGGTCGTGCGGAAACGGGTCCTCGATCTCGAGCGTCCACGCTTCCGGCTCCTTCTCGTCGCGCGGCCACACCCTGGCCCGGATCAGCGCGGCGTCGCCCTTCGGCTCGACGCGGAATTTCATCCGATACCACACGTCCTGCTTCCACTCGAACGGGACGTTCTTCTCGAGACGTTTCTCGGGCACCCAGGTCAACACGCGAAGCACCTGGTCGACCCCGATCAGGGCGAGGCGGTAGCGCTGGTTGATCAGGCCCATGTCGGGCAGCGTGCGGCGGCGGAAGACGCCGCGGACGTCCGCCTCGATGGTGTAATCGGAGAGGTCCGGCGGCCCGAAGAACGCCAGCGCCCTGGCGAAGCGCTGGCTGGTTCCGTGCTTGTTCAGGACGCGCTCGCCGTCGAGATCGACAGTCTCGAACTTGATCGGAGACATGCCGATCCACCCGCGCGGCAGCTGGCCGGCGGCGACGTCGTTGAAGTCGATGCGCATGGGCGGCGGCGGCGAGACCCGCACGCGAACGCTCGCCTCGAGGTCGCCGAGCTTCGCGTTCACCAGGCCCGCCTGGAACCCGGTGGCGAGCGGAATCGGCAGCGCCAGCTTGCCGTCCTCGCCGAGCGAACCCGCCAGACCGGCCAGGGACCACGTGACGTCTCGCGGGTCGGCGTCCCGGAGGTACTGACCCCGATCGTTGTAGAGACGCGGGCGGAACGAGACGGCGCGACCCGGCTCGAGCTCGACGTCGGCCGGCGTGACGATGAGCGTGGCAGGCGCGTCGTCCCGCGACACCGCCGGCTCGGGCGGTTGCGGGGGCGGCGCCGGCGCCTTCCCCTTCCAGTCCCGCGAGCCGAGACAGATCAGCTCGTCACGCGTCGAGACGAAGACCCGCCCACCGCCGACGGCGCAGGAGCCGAAGATCTCGTTCTTGCGTCCGTCCGGAGCGCGGAAGCGCACCATGTCGATCGACTCGCACGCGGACGCGCCCGGACGCAGGATATGGAACGGACCGTTCACCTCGCCGACGTAGATCTTGCCGTCGGCCAGGACCGGCGAGGCCTTGCTCTCGGTGCCGAGGTTGTACTCCCAGAGCTCGTGACCGGTGTTGGCGTCGAAGGCGAACAGGTTCGCCGAGTTGTCGCAGACGTAGAGCCTGTCGCCGGCGATGGCCGGCGAGGCGTAGCCGGCGGTGATCTCGTCGGCGCGCCACTTCTCGTGCGTCTTCGTGACGTCCCCCTTTCCCGTCGCGTCGATGCAGACGACACGGCCGAGCGCCGTCGAGTCGACGTTCTCCTCGCTGTGAGAGATATAGACGAGGTTGCCCTGGACGACGGGCGAGACGTTGATGCCGCGCTTCGACAGGTGGAAGCCCCAGATCTTCTCGCCGGTGCGCGCCTCGAGGCCGTAGACCCAGCCGTCGGCACAGCCCACGACCAGCTGCCGTACCCCGCCGATGACGGCGACGACGGGCGTCGAGTAGGTGGTGTCGAGCGGGGCGCCGCCGGGCGAGGACCACCAGAGCACCTCGCCGGTGAGCTTGTCGAACGCGACGAAGCGGTGCGCTCCCCTCCCCTGATCGCCCCAGCTGGCGTTGAGGAAACTGAGGACCATGCGGTCCTCGTCGATGATCGGCGTGTTGGTGCGTCCGCCGTAACCCGAGATGCTCCCGTACTCCTCCGTCAGCGACCGCGACCAGATCACCGCGCCCTTGCGGTCGTAGCACTTCAGCAGCCCCTCGACGCCGTGAAAGTAGACGTTGCCGGTCTCGGGGTCGACCGTCGGGTTCGCCCAGCCGACGCGGGGCCCGGGAATTGTCGTGTGGAAGACGTTGATCCGGTCGACCCAGACGACCTTGCCCGTCGCCGCGTCGAAACAGATCACCTCCTCGCGCTGCGTGACGCCCTCCCCGCCCCGCGAGGAGATGTAGACGTGGCCGTCGTGGATCACGGGCGAGGACCGGCCGCCGCCGATCGGATAGCGCCAGAGGATGCTCTTCTCGATCGATTCCGGCAGCCGGGTCTCGAGCGAGACGCCGGTCGCCTGTGGTCCGCGCCAACTTGCCCACTGCGCGCTCGCCGGGCACGCCAGGACAAGGCAGACCGCCATAGCCGGAAAATGCATCGGAGGAAAAAGCATCGACGGGAGACGCATCCGCGGGAGAAGCAACGCTGGTCGTGTTTTCATGGTGACCTCACATCCTCGGGGGCGCACGGAAGTCCGGCGGGACGCCCCGTCGGGCGCGTCCGGTCCGCGTTCCGTTCCCGCGTCGTCCACGCTGGGTGGTCTTCCCCGCCCGGCTTCCCGAATCGGGTCGGGCCATTTGAGGTAAAGACCGGAAAATCTAATCGGTTCCGCATCCGATCACCAACTTTTTTCGCACTCCGGGCCGGCCCCCTCGGGCCGGATGACGAATCTCCTCGCCTTGAGCTCGAAACGGGGCAGCGTCCCCGCCGGCGCCAGCTCGACGTCCGGGCGGAAGAAGAACCGGTCCTGGAAGGCGCGGGCGAAACGCTGCTGGATACCCACAATCCCGGCGGCGTCGGCGCGCAGCTCGAGCGCGACCCGTAACCTGTTCCCGGAGGCGCTCTGCACGACCTCCGCGCGGTACTCGACGACCTCAGGAAATGTCCTCACCACCGCGTCGATGGCGCCCGGATAGACGTTGTTGCCGCGGATGAGGACCATCTGGTCGGTGCGCCCGAGGACCCCTCCCTCGAGGCGCAGGTACGGCTCGCCGGTGAGTGGATCGAAGGGCGCTTCCGGATCGGCCTCCGCCGCGGCCTCGACGATGTCGCCGGTGCGGTAGCGCAGCACCGGGCAGCCGCGACGCTCGAGCGTGGTGACCACGAGCTCGCCGCGACCCGGTCCGTCGAGGCGTCGTCCGGTCGCCGGATCGACGATCTCGGCGATGCAGTGCGATTCGATCAGGTGGACGCCGCCGGGGCGATCGAGCGGCTCGAAGCCCAGCGGGCCGACCTCGGTCATCCCCCAGTGATCGAAGCACCGCGCGCCCCAGAGCGTCTCGATCTGGCCGCGCACGGCGGCAATGCTCCCCCCGGGCTCGCCGGCCACGATGAGGCCGCGCACCCGGCTCGACGCGAGGTCGATCCCCTCCTCCGCGGCGACCTCCGCGAGCCGCAGCGCGTACGTCGGCGTGCAGCAGAGGATGGTCACGCCGTGCTCGACGATCCAGCGCACCCGCGCCGCGCTCGAGAGGCCACCGCCGGGGATCGACAGGTTGCCCCGGCGCACGGCGCCGTCGAACGCCGCCCAGAACCCGATGAAGGGCCCGAAGCTGAACGGAAAGAAGAAGCGGTCCTCCGGCGTCACGCCGGCCGCGTCGTAGATCACTTGCCAGCAGTCGAGGATCGCCGCCCAGTCCTCGCGCGAGTCGAGCCAGCGGATCGGCTGACCCGTCGTGCCCGAGGTCTGGTGGAGCCGCGTGAAGCGCTCCGGCGGGTAGGAGAGGTTGCTGCCGGACGGGGGAAAGCGCTCCTGGTCGCGCTGGAGCTCCTCCTTGGTCGTGAACGGGAGGCGCTCGAGATCGTCGAGCCCGCGGATGTCGGCGGGCACGACGTCGCTCGCGGCGAGCTTCTCGGCGTAGAAGCGGTTTACCGGCACGATGGCCCCGAGCAGGGCCGCGAGCTTGCGGCCCTGCCGTTCGCGGAGAGTGGATCGTGCGTCCTCGCCTCGCCTCATGGGGATTCCCCATCCTAACAGAACACAAGACCTTATCAACGTCACGACGCGCGCCGGAGGCGGCCGGCCGTGTTGCCGGAGTTCCGGAAACATCCGATACTTCTGCGTCAGGGAGGACCTCGAGTTGTCGTGCTGTTTCGCGTTCGTGTCGACTTTCTGGACAGGGACTCCATGACCGACCTCGGCCTCGGCTCCATCGGCCCGATCTCGCGCGGCCCGCTCGCCATCGGCCAGCGCGAGGACCGCGAGCCGCTCAAGGTCGTCCTGCCGCACGCCCGCGACGAGGACGACGACGAGCAGGAGAAGGAGGACGAGCTGAAGGCGGATCGAAAGCTCCCCTTCAATCCGCACACCGACGCGCTGCGCACGGCGCAGTTCCTCGAGCACAACCGCCGTGTCGTCGCCCTCCTCGAGCCGAGCAGCACCGTCCCGCTCCTCGGCAGCCACGTCAACGTGCTCGCGTGAGGCCACGCGGCCCGCGTCGCCCTTTCCCGCCCGCGCTCCCCTTTTGGCGTCTACGCCCGGGCCGTACAATGCGTACATGAGCGCGCCTCTCGACTGCTATCTCGATCCGCGCACGTGCCCCGCCGAGCGTCCCTCCATGGAGCTCTTCGACGAGCGCACGCGCACGCTGCACGCCGCCATCGACGAGGCGGCGCGGCGCGAGGGGATCCCGTATCTGCATCCCGATGACCCGACGCTCCAGCTCGACATGCTCGGCTCGCGCCACATGATCGACTGGCAGGAGCGCAAGCTCGAATGCGTCATGACCGGGGAGCGCTGCTGGTCGGATCTGCACCAGTTCTACGCGCGCTACGGCGTCGAGACCACCCGCGAGCTGCTCTCGGAGGTGCGCCGGCTCGAGGGCGCGTCGGGCGCCGTGCTCACCGACTGCGGCATGCAGGCGGTGGCGCTGACGCTGGACGTCATCGCGCGTCAGGGGGGCCACGCGATCCTCGCTCGAGGGGTCTACAACAAGACGAGACGCTACCTGGAGTGGCTCGGCGGCCGGATCTCCGTCGACGTGACGCTGGTCGACGACGGCGACTACGCCGGCATCGAGTCGGCGATCCGCCCGGAGACCTTCGTCGTCTTCGTCGAGACCTACACCAACCCGCTGGTGCGCGCGGTCGATGCGGCGCGTCTCGGGTCGATCGCCGAGAAGGCGCGCCGCAACGGCTCGAAGGACCTCCGGCTGATCATCGACAACACCATCGCCAGTCCGTGGGGTCTTCGCAGGCCGCTGCTCGAGTTCGAGGGGGTCGACGTCGTTCTCGCGAGCGGCACCAAGGCGCTCGCGGGCCAGGACCGCGACCTGTGGGGATACGTCGCCTCGGGCCGCGTCGACTTCCTCAACGAGCTGATGGACCTCGAGGCGATGCGCGGCGGGGGGCTCGACTGGCGCCGGGCGCGGGCGATTCTCGACGGCCTGCCGATCTCGCGCGAGCGCTTCGAGCAGCGCTGCAGGAACGCGTCGAAGATCGCGGCGTTCCTCGGGCGGCATCCGAGGGTGGAGCGCGTCCACCATCCGTCGCTCGCCGATCATCCCGACCGCGAGGTCATCGATCGCGATTACGCGCTCCCCGGCTCGCTGCTGTCGTTCACCATCCGCGACGCGGACGAGAACACCGCACGCCACTTCGCGGACGTCCTCGCGACGTGCACGGTCCCTCGATACGCCGGCAGCTTCGATGGCCTGGCGACGAAGGTGAACCACCACCGCACGGTCTCGGAGTACTTCACGCCGGAGGAGGAGCTGGTGAGGGCCGGCATCGACCGCCTGATCCGACTCGGAGTCGGAATCGAGGCGGCCGATGACGTGATCGCGTGCCTCAACTGGGCGCTCTGGCACGCCGGCGAGGTCACGGCCGACGCGGTCGTCGAGTGGCAGCGCGGCCGGGAAAGCGATCTGGGTCTGCGTTCGGAGCGGTGACCGTCGGGCCGGGCTCGGCAAAGAACCGGTCCCGTTCCCGGTCCCGGCCCCGGTCCCGAACCGCCCGCGCGGCCCGCGTTCGGATCTCGGCGAACCCGGCTCGCGGTGTGATGTGCTGAGACGACAGCGCGGTTCGAACAACCGCAGTTTCGAGGGTGCCGGGAATGGCCTGCGTTCCTGCACCTGGAGAGCGCGAGACCGACTCGTCCGCGACGGTCTCTCGAGGACGAGGACGAGGACGAGCGGGAGGCTCGACCTCGGTCCGCGTGCCTAATTCAAGTCCTCGTACACCGCCTGCAGCTCCGATCCCTTCCGCATCTTCTCAAGGGCTTCGCGCTCGATCTGGCGAATGCGCTCGCGCGAGAGGTGGAGCGCCACGCCGATCTCCTCGAGCGTCTGCACGCGATCGCCGCCGATGCCGAAGCGCCGGCGAACCACCTCGCGCTCGCGGCCGTTGAGCGCGCTCAGCGCCCGCTCGACAGCTCGCGGCACGACGCCGAGGTGCATCTCCTCGTCATGCGAGGAATCCTGGACCGCCTCGAACGACAGCTGGTCGCGCGGGTCGGTCTCCTCGCCGGCCGACATCGACACCGTCTCGTTCATCACGCGGCGCACGCGGTCCGCCTCGCCCGGGTCGATCCGCGACTCCGGGTTGCGGAGCTCCTCCTGCACCGCCTGCGGCACGCGAATCAGCCGCGATCGATCGATCAGCGCCTTGCGGATCGACTGGCGGATCCAGTAGGTCGCGTACGTCGAGAAGCGCGTCTTGCGAGTCGGATCATAGCGGAACACCGCGCGGTGCAGCCCGAGGATGCCCTCCTGGAAGAGGTCGCTCCGGCGCATCCCGGTCGGGTTGAAGCGGAACACATCCTTGAGCACGAGCCGGAGATTCGGCAGCACGAGCCGGTCGCGCGTCTCCTCGACGACCGAGGCCACGCGAGCGATGAGCCCGGCGATCCTCGCGTCGCGCTCCCGCGTCGCCAGCGGATCGTCGTGCTCCGACGGCGCGGCGATCTCGCGCGCCCACGCGAGCAGGGTCTCCGGGTCGATCGGGTACCGGCGCAGGATCTTCTCCACCCGCCGCAGCTGTCGGGCGATCGACTCCTCCTCGCGCCTGGTCCGTCGGGACTTCGCCGCCAGCGACCGCGCACGCTCGAGGTGACGGGAGGCGGCCGCGATGTCGTCCTCGATGCCGTCGCGGAGCGGAAACCACGCCACCACCACCTGATGGCCGACGGAGACACGCTCCATCTGCTGCAGGTAGAGGCGGGCGCCGGCCGCCGTCTGTGGAATCAGCGCTCGGAGCCGCGCGAGCGACGCCTGGATGCGCTGCCCGTAGCAGGACTCCTCCTCGGCGGTGAGCAGCCGCTTCACCGGGATCTCGAGGTCGTTCAGCGAGAGCTGGGTGTCACGGCGACGGGCCGGCCCCTTGCGCCGTCCGACGACCTCGATCGGGTCTCCCAGGAGGCGCCTCGTTCCGTCTTCGAAGGAAATGCCGAGCGGCGTGCGCCCGGGCGAGGTCTTGCTGGTCATGAGATGCTCGCTTTCTTGCGGGACTCGTTCTCTTCGCTCATAGAGACGTCCGCGAGGACGCGTTGTTTCGCCCGCGGGCGCGGATTCTCGATTTTTTTTTTATGCCCGCCTGGCATCCAGTACAACGTGCAAACGCGGTTCCCCGGCCCAGGATTCCGGGTAAATACCACAAGACGTTGTGCCGGATTGGTTTGGGGTGGCTCGATCGGCGCCGGCGGCGGGGTGGAGTGACTCGAAAACCGCCAGACTGTCAGAGTTCCGCCACGCCCGCAGCAACGGGCCGTGTCACCGGCGGGGTCCGAAAAGGTCGCGGAAGACGTAGCCGGCGATCGCCGGGTTCTCCCGCAGGCGGCGCAGGCTGTAGGCGTGCCAGCGTTCCCCGAACGGGACGTAGATCCGCAGGCGCATTCCCGCCTCGAGGATCCCCGGCCGCAGGGCGTCGCCGACGCCGAGCAGCATCTGGAACTCGTGCCGCTCGCGCTCCTCCGCCGGGAGTCGCGCGAAGCGCTCGAGCGCCGCGTCGACGAGGGGCGGGTCGTGGGTCGCCACCGCGGCCCTGCCGCCCCCCTCGAGGAGGATGTCGAGGAGGCGCAGAAAGCTCTCGCGGATCTCGTCGCGCCCGGTAAACGCGATCGACGGGGGCTCGCGGTAGATCCCCTTGCAGATGCGGACGTCGGGACCGAGCGGCATCAGCTCGCGGAGGTCGTCGGCGCTGCGCCGCAGGTAGGCCTGGAGCACGACGCCCACGTTGCGGTGCTCGCGGGCGAGCCCCGCGTAGGTCGCCAGCGTCAGCGAGGTGAGCGACGAGTCCTCCATGTCGATGCGGACGAAGCGCCCGCGATCGGCGGCGCAGCGCACCACCGCCTCGACGTTCGACCGCGTGAGCTCCTCGGAGAAGCGAGCGCCGAGCTGGGAGAGCTTGACCGAGATCCCCGACGGCAGCCCGGCGGCCTCGACGCGCTCGAGGAGCGAGCAGTAGGCATCGCGGGCCTCCGAGGCGAGCTGCTCGTCGTGGACGTCCTCGCCGAGGATGTCGAGCGTCGCGCGGCAGCCGGAGCGTGCGATCGCGCGAACGGTCTCGAGCGCGTCGTCGACTCCCGTCCCGGCGATGTAGCGCCGGGCGACCCGCCAGACGAGCGCGCGGGGGAGGAGCGGCAGGGCGGCGGCGACGAGACGATCAAAGACGTTCACGACGGCGAGACCACCGAGAAACTCCGATCGGACTGAAGAGGGAAAGAAAGACCTCGTCCTCCGTGTACTCACGCGGCGCTGCGCCAGCTCGCGCCGCGCCTCTGTGGTTCAAAACCTCAAGTTTTATCGTTCAGGGTGTCGGCCTGCGCGCTCGAGTCTCAGAACTCCGCCGTCTTCCGGACCGCCTCGAGGATGTCGCCGACCTGCGGCAACGTCGCCTGCTCGAGCACCGGCGAGTACCCCACCGGCACCAGCGGGCTGCCGATGCGGGCCACCGGCGCATCGAGGTCCTCGAAGAGGTCCTCGCCGACGCGCGCGGCGATCTCGGCGGCGACACCGAACTCCGGCGGCTCCTCGGACGCCACCACGATGCGAGAGGTGCGACGGACGGACTCGGCGACGGTCTCGAAGTCATACGGCTGCAGTGACCGCAGGTCGATCACCTCGACGTCGATGTCGTCGCGGCGCAGCTTCTCCGCGGCGACGAGCGCGCGGTTGACCAGCGCGCCCCAGGTGACCAGCGTGATGTCGCTGCCGGAGCGCACGATCTCCGCCTTGCCGAGCGGAATCGTGAAGTCGGGGCCCGGGTCGGGCGTCCGCGTGTACGGCTGCCGGTAGAGGTGCTTGTGCTCGAGGAAGATCACCGGGTCACCGCAGCGGATCGAGGTTCGCAGAAGCCCCGCCGCGTCGCGCGCGTTCGACGGCATGACGACGCGCAGTCCGGGACAGTGGCAGAAGATCGACTCGCCCGTCTGGCTGTGGTAGATCGCGCCGCCGCGGAGGTATCCGCCGATCGGCGCGCGTATGACGACGGGCGCGGCGAAGCCGCCGTTCGAGCGCCACCGCAGGAGCGCAAGCTCGTTGCGGATCTGCATCATCGCCGGCCAGATGTAATCGAAGAACTGGATCTCGACCACGGGCCGCAGCCCGCGGACCGCCATGCCGATCGCCCGGCCGACGATGGCGGCCTCCGCGATCGGCGTGTTGAAGACGCGGTGCGAACCGAAGGTCCTCTGCAGGCCGGCCGTGACCTTGAACACGCCGCCCTTTCCCTTGAGCAGATCGAGGACCTCCTCGCGCGACGCGTCGGCGACGTCCTGCCCGAAGACGACGATGCGCGGATCCCGCTCCATCTCGCGATAGAGCGTCAGGCGCACCGACTCGAGGAGGGTCTGCTCGCCGCGGAGCTGGCCGAGTGGCGCAGCGAGCATCTCCTTCGACTGCAGCCAGGTCGAGACCTCCGAGGAGACCTCGACGAGCGCGGGCTCCGGCTTCGGCGCGAAGAGATGCTCGTGGATGGAGGTGGCGGCCGGCTCGGGCGCCGCGAGCGCCTCCTCGACCGCCGCCGCGACCTCGACGTCGACGCCGCGACGGATGTCGTCGAGCTCCTCCTCCGTGACAACGTCCTCGCGAAGGAGCAGCTCCTCGAACGAGATGATCGGGTCGAGGCGTCGGCTCTCCTCGCGTTCGCCCTCCGGGCGGTAGTCGCGGTCGTCGTCGGAGTTGGAGTGCGGCTTCAGACGCACGACGCGCGCGTGCACGAGCACCGGTCCCTCACCGGCACGCAGCAGCGACATGGCGCGCGCGAGGTCGGCGTGGCTGGCGACCGGATCGAGGCCGTCGGTCTCGATCACCGTCAGCCCGGGGATGTGCTTGAGGAGCCTCGAGATGCTCCCGGCGGGCGTCTGCGCCTCGATCGGCACGGAGATGGCGTACTCGTTGTCCTCGACGAGGAAGAGCACCGGCAGCCGGTAGAGCAGCGCCGTGCTCAGCGCCTCCTGGAACTCGCCCTCGCTGGTGGCGCCCTCGCCGGAGGAGACGTAGACGATCTCGTCGGCGGAGGCCGGAGGGTGGTCGTCCGGCGGCAAGGGCAGCGTGCGGGCGAGCCGCGCCGCCTCGGCCACCCCCACCGCCTGTAGGAACTGCGTCCCCGTCGGGCTCGACTGGCTGACTATGTGGAGGTCCGGGTCGCCGAAGTGCGACGGCATCTGTCGCCCGCCGGAGCTCGGGTCGTCGCGCCGGCCCATCGCCTGGAGCAGCATCGCCCTCGGGGTGACGCCGAGCGCGAGACAGAGCGCGCGGTCGCGGTAGTACGGGAAGAACCAGTCCTTGCCCGGCCGCAGCAGTTGAGCCGCGGCGACCTGGACCGCCTCGTGCCCGGACCCGTTGATCGTGAAGTAGACTTTCTGCTGTCTGAGAAGCCGGAGCTCCGCGTCGTCGAGCGCGCGGGCGAGCCGCATCGCGCGGAGCATCCGCACGAGGTCGCTGCGCTGGAGCGACGGTACCCTCAGGTCGAGGTCATGGAGCTGTTCGGTCGAGGTCTTCACCGGCAGCCTCCTGGTGGCCACGCCGCGGGTCCCCGGGGAGGCCGGTCACGCCGCCTCCTCGGATCCGGGGAGCGCCCGCCGGAATTCTCGCTGCCTCCGGCGGCGCCGGAGCAGCATCCCCCAGTCTCTTCTCCCCGTCCCTCGCGGACGCTCGCGGCCGAGAGGCCGCGGCAGCCGGCGTCACGACGTCCCACTCAATGATATTCCGGATATCGAACCGGGGCAAACGGCGACCTCGTCGAGCCGCCAGAAGCCCTTTGAATTCTTGCTCTTACGAGAAATCACCGTGATTTCGGCCATCTCCCGGGGGCGGTCGCCATCGGCCCCCCTCCCCCCGGCGGCCGGGCTCAGCGGGCCTGCTCGGAGCGTCCCCAGAGACCGGTGCTGAAGTAGCGCTCGCCGAAATCGCAGAGGATGGTCACGACGACACCCCGGTCGATCGAGCGCACGACCTCGCGGACGCCGTGGAGGTACGCCCCCGACGACTGGCCGACGAAGAGCCCGATCCGAGCGAGATTCTGGCATTCGGCGTACGCCTGATCGATCGACACCTTGACGCTGCGGTCGACGACCGACGCGTCGTAGATTTCCGGAATGATGTCCTCGGGGTTCTCGAGCGGCTTGAGCCCCTCGATTCCCGGAAACTCCTCCGGCTGCACGAGGGTGATATCGACGCCCGGGATCTCCTCCTTGAGCCGCCGTCCGATCCCGGTGATCGTCCCTCCGGTGCCGACGCCGGACACGAAGTGCGTCACCCGGCGGCCCGTCTGCTCGAGGATCTCGGCCGCCGTCGTGTAGTAGTGCGACTGCCAGTTCGCCTCGTTGGCGTACTGATCGCAGAAGAAGTAGCGATCCGACTCCTCCTCGGCGAGGCGGTGGGCGGTGCGCAGCGCCTCGTCGTACCCCTCGAGCGGGTCGGTGAATCGAATCTCCGCGCCGTGCGCGAGGATGCGCTTCTTGCGCTCCTCCGATGCGTTCCCCGGCACCACCAGCTCGACGCGGTATCCGAGCGCCGCGCCGATCATCGCGTACGCGATGCCGGCGTTTCCCGAGCTCGAGTCGAGGACCGCCTTCGACGGGGTGAGCACGCCGTCGCGGATGGCGCTGAGGAGCATCCAGAGCACCGGACGGTCCTTGATCGATCCGCCGGGGTTGAAGTACTCGACCTTGGCCCAGACCTCGACGCCCGGCTTGCTGATGCCCTCGAGCTCGAGCTTGACCAGCGGCGTGCCGCCGATGAGGCGGAGCGTCGGACAGCGCTCCAGGAATGGAGCGAAGTCATCCGGCAGGTATGATCCGTCGATCGGCACGCCCTCGGCCCTCAGACGCTGCAGAACCCCTCGTAGTCGATGTAGCCCGGAAACTCCCGGCCGTCTCCGCAGTACGCGCACTCGGGGTTTCGTCGCAGCTTGAGCTCGCGGAAGCGGGCCTCGAGCGCGTCGTACGCGAGGAGACGTCCGACGAGCAGGTCCCCCTTGCCGAGGATGATCTTGATCGCCTCGATCGCCTCGAGGACGCCGATCACGCCCGGCAGCACGCCGAGGACGCCGGCCTCCGCGCACGAGGGCGCCATCTCGGGTGGCGGCGGCTCCGGGAACAGGCACCGATAGCACGGCCCCTTGCCCGGCCAGAAGACCGTCACCTGCCCCTCGAATCGGTAGATGCTCCCGTGGACGTTCGGCTTGCGGTGCCGGACCGTGGCGTCGTTGACGAGGTAACGGGTCGGGAAGTTGTCGCAGCCGTCGAGGATGACGTCGTAGCCCTCGAACACCTCGTCGACGTTGTCGCTCGTCAGTCGATCGTTGATGGTGACGACATCGATGTCGGGGTTGAGCCCGAGCAGTGTCTTCTTCGCCGACTCGGTCTTGAGCTCGCCGACGCGGTCGTCGGTGTGGAGGATCTGGCGCTGCAGGTTCGTCCGATCGACGACGTCATAATCGATGAGGCCGAGAGTGCCCACGCCGGCGGCCGCGAGGTAGTACGCGGCCGGCGAGCCGAGCCCGCCCGCGCCGATGCAGAGCACCTTCGACTTGAGGAGCTTGATCTGCCCCTCCTCGCCGACCTCGTCGATCGACAGGTGGCGCGCGTAGCGCTCGCGATCGGCCTCCGAGAGCACCTCGGGGACCTCGAACGGATGGCCGTTCTGCTTCCAGCGCGTGAAGCCCCCGCTCAGCGATCGCACGCGCGCGTAGCCGAGCTGCCGCAGCGTGTCGGCCGCGAACAGCGAGCGCGTGCCGCCGGCGCAGTACGCGACGACGTTCGCGTCCTTCGGCACCTTCGACTCCGCCTGGAGCTCGAGAAAGCCGCGCGGCAGGTGGATGGCGCCGGGCAGGTGGCCGGCGCGGAACTCCTCGCCCTCGCGCACGTCCACGACCACCGCGCCGTTGCCGCCGTCGAGCTCCGTGCGGAGCTCCTCCGGCGTGACTTCCGCGATCTCGCTTCTGAGCTTCTTCAGCCAGTCGTCCTTCGTCGTGGCCATCGTGCCTTACCTTCCTCCCGCGATCGCCGGGACGATGCTGATCTCGTCTCCGGACTTGACGGCCGTGTTCGCGCCGTCGAGGTAACGCACGTCCTCGCCATTGACCGTGACGATGATGAAGCGTCGGATCTCGCCGGCATCGTCGAACACCTTCGCCCGCAGACCGGCGTATTCGCCCTCGAGGTTCTCGAAGACCTCCCTGATGGAGCCGCCCTCGATGTCGACCTCGGCCTTGCCGGCGGTGAGCTTGCGAAGCGGGGTGGGGATTCTCACCGTGCTGGCCATCGTGACTCCTTGGTCGTAACTCCTTGTCGAGCTGGCTCTTCGTGTTTCCGGGCGCCGGTGGACGCCTGCTCCCGGGCGCCCGGCTCGGGACCGGGCGGCGCCCCGCCCCGGACGCGGGTGTGTCTGCCGATCAGGTATTTATACAGACTGGAGGAAGTCCGTTCAATCCGCAATCCGCGGCTCAGGACGGATGGAACGGGAAAAAGAGCGGAATCACCCAGAGCGCCATGAGAAACAGGAGGACGCCGAGGACGGCGCCGAGCTTCAGGTAATCGGCCGATCGGTAGTTTCCGGGACCCATGACGAGCGTGCAGGCCTGGTGCCCGTAGGGCGTGATGAAGGAGAAGGACGCCGAGAACGCGACCCCCATGATCAACGGACGGTGGTCGACGTCCATGGCCGCCGAGAGGGCGAGCGCGATCGGCGTCATCACCACCGCCGACACGACGTTCGAGACCACCTGGGTGAGGAAGAACGTCACCAGGTAGATGGCCGCCAGCAGCAGCAACGGGCTGTCCGGAAGGAGCGGCCGCACGTGGTCGATCACGCCGCACTGCTCCACCGCCTGGCCGAGTGGGAAGAGCGCGCCGATCAGGACGAGGATCCGCCAGTCGATCGACTGGTACACGTCGGCGAGACGGATGCATCGCGTCGCGATCAGCAGCAGCACCGCGAGCAGGAAGTTCAGGAAGAGCACCTCGCTCTGGATCGAGCACATCAGAATGAGCAGACCGAGGATGGTCAGCGCCACCGGCAGGCGTCCGTGGGTCAGCGGCCGGTCGAGCGTCTCGAGCACGAGCAGGTTCGGGTGACGGCGCAGGCGGTCGATGCCGCTCAGGTGTCCCTGGATCAGCAGCGTGTCGCCGACCTCGAGCGGTATGTCCGCCATGTTCTCGACTCGCTGCAAGCCACGCCGCGAGAATGCGAGGATGGTGACGCCGTAATGGTCACGGAGGTCGATGTCGCGCACCGTCATACCGAGGAAGCTCGAGTTCGGCAGCAGGACGACCTCGGCCATGAAGAGGTCGAGCGACCGCATGGTGCCCTGCTCGACGCGCAGCTCGTTGACGAGCTGCATGCGCTTCTCCTTGCGGAGCGAGATGATGTTCTCGACGCCCCCCTGCACCATCAGCACGTCACCGTCGCGGACGACCATCGTCGGTGGCGGCGAGAAGTGCGTCTTGCCGTCCCGCACGAGACCCATGATGGTGATGTCGTAGTCATGGCCGAAGTGGAGCTCCTGCAGCGGGCGACCGACGACCCCGGAGTCGGCCTTGACGAGGATCTCCGACAGGAACTCCTTGACGTTGTACTTGCCGAAGAGCGACTCTCCGCCCTTGCGGCCGAGCAGGAACGGCGACACGAAGTAGAGGCAGACGCCGGCGATCACCAGAAAGATGAGCCCGGCGGGCATCATCTCGAACATGCCGAGCGGCGGCGTGGCGAGGTCGCGCTGTCCCTCGAGAACGGAGCTCACCGCGATGTTCGTCGTCGTTCCGATCAGCGTCAGCCCGCCGCCGACGAGCGACACGTAAGCGAGCGGGAGGTAGATCCGGCTCGGGTTGATGCCGAGGCGGTTGCAGCAGCGCAACACCACCGGGATCGACATCGCGGTCATCGCGGTGTTGTTGACGAACGCCGAGAGCGATCCGACGAGAGCCAGGAGCACGCCGAAGAGCCGATTCTCGCTTCGCCCGGTCAGCCGCTGGAGCTGCGCGGCGACGCTGTCGGAGAAGCCGGTGCGCTGAAGCGCCCTCGCGATGACGAAGAGACACGCGAGGACGAGGATCGCCTGCTCGGAGAAGCCGGCGAGCGCGTCGCCGGGATCGATCACCTCCCAGCCCTCGAACAGCGACGGCACGACGAGCAAGGTCAGCACGGCGATGGCGACCAGGTCGAAGCGCATCCAGCTGGTCACGAAGAGAACGAGGGCGAACCCGAGGAGGAGCAGAACGTAGATCTGCTGGAAGGTGAAGTCGTTCACGGCGCCTCGGTGGTCGGTCGTGGCGGAGCAGGTAGCCCGTCGGGCAGGCGGGTCCATTTTAGCGACGGGGGTGGGGACGGCAAGGGAGCGCGACGGTGAGGAGTCCTGCCGGGAAGACGCGTTCCGCCCGCGGCGGCGATCGGCGTGATCACCCGGTCTTCTTGCGGCGCGGCGCGTGTGGCGAATCGCGGAACGGTGGACAGAATCGCCGCCACTCGTTCTCCCAGCCGCGGATGATGATGAAGCGATGCTCGGCCGGCGTGTCGAGCCCCATGCGGCTGACCTTCTGGAAGATCTCCTCGAGCGCCTTGTCCGCGATGTGATAGACGCGGAGCTTGTCCGCGTTGAGCTCGGTGAGCCCAGGATAGGTCGCCGGCACGAGAACGGGCCGCTCGTCGGCCAGCGCCTCGAGGAGGTACGGCACGGCGTCGAAACGAAGTGCCGCGAGCTTCCGGATGACGTCGTCAGCGGTGGTCGGCAGCTCGTTCGATTCGAGGTCCTCGACCGTCAGCGAATCGATCAGTGCCGGGATGCGCGGATCCGAGAACGCCTCGACTTCCCGCGAGAGACGGTGCCAGATGATGCGCGCCGTCTCCCGGCGCAGGTCGGCGACGACGAGGTCCTCCTCGCGCACGGCGCTCGGCTTTCTGAAGGGCGAGGGCGGCCCGATCAGCTCCGAGCGATGCGCCGGTCGCGCGACGGCTCCCTCGCGTTCGAAGGCCGGGACGATCACGTCGCCCTCGAGCTCGCCCTCTGCATCGACGACGGTGACCTGGGCGCTCGCCTCGAACTTCAACGCGAAGAGACGGCCCCGGAAGACGAGCACGTCGCCGAAGACCGCCTCGAAACGCCCGCGCACGACGTGCTTCGCGCCGGCCTCCTCGTCGACGACGCGGAATCCGGCGCGCCGGAAATACTCGGCGACGTGCCTCTCGACGATCGACATCGGGGGCGTGTAGGCCGGAAGCTCGCGAGGGTGGACCCGCTCCTCGATGGCGACGTGCACGGTGTCGCGCTCGTAGCGATCCCTGGCGGGATCGGGCTTCACACCCGTGCGCGGCGGCAGCTCCTCGGGCGGCAACTCGGGAATCGGCGCGTCGGGCGTGTCGCCCTTCCGGGACGCCCCTTCCTGACCGGCAACGCCCGCGGCCATCGAGGCGACCAGCACAGCCGTCCACAGATGCGGAGATGCGTTCATGGACATCCTTCCGTTGTCGCCCCCCCCGTCGTCCTCGTCCTCGTCCTCGCTCCGTCCGGCGACCTCGGCATCACCCGCATGTCCTCACCTGCGCGTTCGGGCACGGGTACGTACATCACACGACGATCCTTCATCCCAGAGACGCGCCCGACCCCGAGAATCCTGCGCGCTTTTTCCCGCAAAGTGCCCTCACCGCCCCGCTCCCGCGAGCCAGGCGGGGTCGACGTCGGCGGTGAAGACCTCGACGGCGGGTCCGGTCATCAGCACCTCGTCGCCGTCGTCCCAGCGGATGTCGAGGTCGCCGCCGCGCAGGTGCACGATCACCCGGCGATCGAGAAACCCCGCCACGACACCGGCGACCACCGCGGCGCACGCGCCCGTGCCGCACGCGAGCGTCTCGCCGCTGCCGCGCTCCCAGACGCGGAAACCGATCTCGCCGCGACCGATGACGTCGATGAACTCCGTGTTGGTGCGCTCGGGGAACGCATCGTGTCGCTCGAAGTGCGGACCGATGCTCGCCAGGTCGAGATCGGCGAGCGGCTGTCGCAGCGTCGCGGGCTGGCGCTCGTCGTCGATGCGCACGACGCAGTGCGGGTTCCCGGTCGAGACCAGCGTGACGAGCACGCGTCCGATCCCCGGCACCTCGAGCGGCGATTCCACGACGCGGTCCTCCGGCGCGCCGGGGACACGCGCCGGCAACGACGCCTGCGCGAGATCGGGCCGGCCCATGCGGACGCGCGCCAGCGTCTCGCCGGCGCCGTTCGTCCCGACGAGCTCGACGATCCGGAGCCCGGCGTCGGTCTCGACGCGAACCGTGTCGGTCTCGACGATGCCGTGGTCACGGGCGAACTTCGCGACGCACCGGATGCCGTTGCCGCACATCTGCGCGCGGCTGCCGTCCGCGTTGTACATCTCCATGCGGCAGTCGGCATCGGCGCCGCCCGGACGCGCGATCACGATGAGGCCGTCCCCGCCGACGCCGAAGTGACGGTCGGCCAGCCGTCGTGCCAGCGCCGGCGCGTCATCGACGGTCTCGACGAAGCCGTCGACGTACACGTAATCGTTGCCGATGCCGTGCATCTTGGTGACTTTCATGGCGCGCGGCGGAAAAGAAAAAGACCGGCGATTTTCCATGAGGGCTCGCCGGTCAGGGCCTTTCTATTGCGCCTCGTCAGGTCCCGCCCCGCGGTGCCGTCTCCGGCCCCGCCTACCCCAGAACCCGGAGGACGCAGCGCGCCTTTACGGCGCGTTTTCAATGCTGCCCGGCAGCTGTTTGAGAGGCTCCCGGGACTTACAGGCGGTATTGTACCTCCGCTGGTCGGGAGGACTCAAGCCGAAAAGGGTCGGTCGAAAGCCGGCCGAAAATCCGACGGGGACGGGAACGCAGATTACGCAGATTGCGCAGATTACGCAGATCGAGGGGGGGGGAAGAACGGTCCGCAGACTCCGCAGACTCGGATCTCGGAATCGGACATCGGAATCGGAGTCGGAATCGGGGTCGGAATCGGGGTCGGAGTCGGAGTCGGTCATCGGAATCGGAGTCGGCGTCGGTGTCGGAATCGGAGTCGGACCCGACAGTCGCAAAAACGCAGGTCCCTTGCTGGCGTTTCACCCTCGAAATCGCGGCTCTTCCGGGCCGCCGCGCCGTCTCGGCAGATCGCACCGTGAGTGAGGTTCGCCGAGAACCGAGAAGCAGGCCGCCCGAGCGCTCGGGCACGTGAGGACGAGCACGACGTCGGATACGGAGTCGGTATCGGTCATCGGAGTCGGAGTCGGTCATCGGACTCCGCGACGGAGCCTTCGAGGACGAGGACGAGTTTTTGCAACGTTGGAGTCGGAATCGGCGTCGAATTCGGTCGACCCGAATCCGTGTCCGAAAACGCCCTCACTCGCACCCCAACCCATCGTCCGTCGCATCCGCCCCCGCCTCCGGGAACGGCTCCGGGATCACCGGGCCGCCCTGAAAGAGATAGGCGAGTGTGTAGACGCCGTCCGAGAGGTTGACGACGCCGTCGTCGTTGGCGTCGGCGGCGTCCTCGCACGCGATCGCGGGACCGGCGGTGAACAGGAAGTTGAGCACGTAGAGCGCGTCCGACAGGTTGACCTGGGTGTCGCCGTTGGCGTCGCCCCGCAGAAACGTGCGACCCCCGATCACCACCGCGCCGTCGATGAGCTCGGGGCGGATCGACACGCCGTCGGCCCGGACGAGCCCGGACTCGGTGTCGGGGTCGCTGTCGACGGCGTCGACCAGATCGACGGCGGCCCGTGTCCCCACGGCCACGTCGTTCGCGACGTCGACGACGAGGCGCCCGACCACAACCGCGTCTCCCGCCGGCAACGTCGGTCCGGCCTCGCCGGAACGCATCACGACGCTGAAGGTGGCCGAGTCGGCGGCGGCGTCGATGCTCGCAGCGGCGAACTCGGCGCCCGCGGACGCCGTGTCGTCGCTGACGATGTCGGCGAGCTCCAGCGCGGCGTCGTGGGTCAGCGCGAACGAGACCGCCGAGAGCTCCGCCGGCGTCGTCGCGACGACGTCCACGCCGACGCCTCTCGCGCCGGGCGCCGCGGTGGCCTCGGCCACCGAGAGCGCGTACCTCTGGTACGTGAAGCCGTCCTCGAGCACGAAGACATTCGCGTTTTGCTCGAGGCGGACGGCCACCGGTCCCGGCTGCTCGGCCGGCGG
>JBFFXF010000006.1:0-53865 GCA_041569895.1 Planctomycetota bacterium
CTCCGATGACCGATGGCCGATGACCGATGGCCGATGACCGATTCCGATGACCGATTCCGATGACCGACTCCGCGAAGACCTCCCCAATCTGTGTCAATCTGCGAAATCTGCGAAATCTGCGCAATCTGCGTTCCCGTCTTCCTGCGGAGTCGAGCAGGGAGGCTAGCCGCCCCTCTTGAAGCGCAGCTTCGAGACGAAGGCGTTGTACGAGAGCTGAAACCGCCCCTCGCCCTCCGCGCTCTCCGGCCAGTTTTTCAGGAAGCGATCGAGCTCCTTGGCCTGGCCGCTTCCGAGCATGCCGAGGAAGACGGTGCGGTCGTGTTGCGGATTGCCCGTGAACTCGATCCTCACCGTCAGCGCGACGTCGCGACTCCCCATGTTCTTCAGGGTGCCGCGCAGGTAGATCTTGTTGTCGTCGTCGAGGGCGAGCATGAGGTCCTGGTAGATGAGGTGCTTCAGATAGCCCTGCTCGGTCTTCACTTCCCGGGCAATCGCCTCCTCGGCGGAGGCGCGGGAGTGCTGCTTCGACTGGTACCAGATACAGCCGCCGATCAGGCCGAACGGCAGCACGACGTAGATGAGAACGGCTTTGAGGGCGTTCATGTTGCTGGCCTATTTCCTGGTCCGCGGGATCCGGAAGCCCGCTTCTCTCTGATATCGGCGCCGGGGGACGCTCCCCTCTTCCCGATCGGGATTATCGGGCGCCCGGCGCGGCCTGCCGACTTGCGCCGGGGGCGAGGGGGC
The DNA here is from genome assembly GCA_041569895.1 of Planctomycetota bacterium. Classification (GTDB taxonomy): domain Bacteria; phylum Planctomycetota; class UBA8108; order UBA8108; family JACQVS01; genus JBFFXF01. The sequence goes on from JBFFXF010000006.1 coordinate 745, forward strand.
TGCATGATGGAGGTTTGAGCGCCGCCGCGAAGTGACGCCGATCGCGGAGCAATCGCTCTCGGAATCGGATCTCGGAATCGGAGTCCGAGTCGGTCATCGGAATCGGAGTCGGAATCGGAATCGGTTTCGGACTCGGTATCGGTCCCCGACTCCAACGGCCGGCGCAGACGACGACCACCATACGAACCGCGACGGTTTTCGGGACCGGGTCCGGGTCCGGGACCGGGAAGACACACACGTGAAGCGACACGGAAATCAACGCGTCGAGGCCCGCGAGGAGGCCGCGCTCCGCGAGCTCGCCGAGGTGCGTTCCGGGCTGCTGCAGGAGCTTCGCGTCTTGCAGCGCTCCCCCGACTATCACCGCGGACCGCCGGTCCACCTCTGCTGCAAGCGCGACCGCAACCAGATGCTGATCTCGCCGCTCGAGGCGCACGCCATCGAGCGCGCCTTTCGCACCGATCGACGGCTGGCGCGGGAGCTGCCCGCCGTGCTCGAGCGGCTGCGCGCGGAGCTCTCACGGCTGCGCGACAATGACGAGAGGCAGGGGTTCGACTGCCCGCTCCTCGACGGCACGCGCTGTCTGGTGCACGAGATCGCCAAGCCGATCGGCTGCCTCGCGTGGCACGCCCGGCCGCGTGGCATCGAGCGCGACGGCTTCACGTTCACGCGGCGCGGCTGGAAGGCGTTCATCGCGCGCGACAAGCTGAACGATCGCGTCTACGGCCCGGAGTGGAAGGCGCGCGTCATCCCGCTCTGGCTGCGACGCGTGTTCCACCTCGACACCGGCAATCGGCACGCCACGCAGCGTCATGCCGGACAGGGTCGTGCCGGACAGGGTCGTGCCGGTCAGAGCGGTGGACGGGCTCGCGGCGGCGGCGAGCCGGCTCGTGGCGGTCCTCGTCGCGACGCCGGGCGCCGGCGCGAGGACGGGCAGCACGGGCGCAAGCAGCGCTCCAGGAGAGGGAAGGCGCGAAGGTCGGCCACGTCCTGACCGGTCGGGGATGTGCCGTCCCCGACTGCGCCGCTTCCACCACTTCCCTCACGGCCGTTTTTTCTTCGCGCCGGGTCGCGACGACGCGGCCGTCTCGCGCAGGCGCGCCGGATCGAGGAACGGGTCGTCCGTGTCGCCGCGCCACGAGAGGAGCGCCGACTTCAACCGCTCGACGACCCCCGCGAACGACGCCTTTCCCGCCAGATTGTCGCGCTCGTGCGGATCGGCCCCGAGGTCGTAGAGCTCGAGCTCGGGCGGATCGGCGAACGTGTCAAAGGCGCGTCGCGTCCAGGTGCCGTCGAATCGCGACTCTCGCGAGACGGGATAGGCGCGATCGCCGTCGATCCCGGTCGACGGCCGGGCGCGCCCGGCGAGCAGGTTGTGTATCAGCTTGAAGCGCCCGTCACGGATGGCGCGGCGCGGGTAGAACGGCCGTCGGCCGTGGAAGTGAAACTCCGCGGCGAGGTGCTCCCGCCACGGTCCGTCGCGCTCACCGAGCACGGGGCGCAGCGACCGGCCGTGCAATCCGTCGGGCGCGGCCACGCCGGCTGCATCGAGTACCGTCGGCAGGATGTCGACCGTCGACACCATGGCGCTGCTGCGCTTCGGCCGCGACACCCCCGGCCACCGGACGATGAACGGCACGCGCAGCCCGGCCTCGTAGCACGTCGTCTTGCCGCGCGCGAACGGCGGACCGTGGTCGCCGACAAAGATCACCAGGGTGTCCCCGGCGCGGCCCGCGCTCTCGAGAGCGGACAGCACCAATCCGACGCCGTGGTCGAGCCGCTGGACGCAGTTGTAGTAGTTGGCGATGTTCTCGAGCTGCACCGGCGTGTCGATTCCCTGAAACGGCCACGGCGGCGCCTCGCCGGGCTCGACCGGCTTCACGGGAACGCCGTCGACCTGGCGCTGGAAGTACCACTTGGTGCGGTCCTCCGGCCGGCGCGTCGCGTGGGGATCCGAGAAGTTGACCATCAGGAAGAACGGCCTCGGTCCCTTGTCGATGAACTCTCCGGCCAGCTTCGCCACGTCCGCGACCCGGCGCGTGTTGACGCCGCGGAAGTGCGCGAAGTCGAAGGGGAACTCGCTCTCCGGCGCCACGTGCAGCTTGCCGATGATCCCCGTGCGGTAGCCGGCCTTCTTCAGCAACGCCGGGATGGTCGCGCGGCGGAGCGGCTCGTGCAGCGCGAAGCCGCCGTTGGTGAGGCCGAGCTGACCGGTCGCGTGCGGGTAGAGCCCGGTGAACATGCTGCTTCGCGACGGGCTGCAGGACGCCTGCGTGATGTACGCCACCTCGAACAGCACGCCTCCGGCGGCCAGGCCATCGAGGCGCGGCGTCCTGATGACGCGATCCCCGTAGCAGCTCAGCTGCAGGCCGAGGTCATCGGCCGTGATCAGCAGCACGTTGAGCGGCGCGCGGGCGTCGGGTCGGTCGTCGGCCGGAAGGCGGGCAGCGAGCGCCGCCAGGGCGAGAGCCGCCAGCGTCAGCGTGAGAACGCGCCGCGAACGTCGTCGTCTTTCGCGTTCGAATGTGACGGTCATAGATCGGTCACGCCTCCGGAAGCCCCCACGGGTCACGTCGTTCGCAGTCGAGCCAGCGCGCGTCGCCCGTGTCGCCGACGAAGCGCCAGGCCCTCGGGTCCCACAGGAGCTCCTTCCGGCGCCAGTAAGCCAGGTTTCCGAGATGGACGACGGTGACGGTGCGCGCCCCGACCTCGACGTCCGCGACCGGACGCTTGCGCGAGCGGATGCAGTCGACCCAGTCGCGATGGTGGCCGGGAGATTCGTGGAGCCGCACGTCCCCCTCGCCGAGCGGCTCCTTCGCGATGCTCTCCGGCTGCGTGACGAGCCGCCCGCGCGTGATGTGGAGCGTGCCCTCCGTGCCGACGAAGACGCAGCCGTCCGGCCGCTGCACGTGCTCCAGCTCGACGCCGTTCTCGTAGAAGTACCTGGCGCCGTGGGTCGCGTCCGGGTCGTCCGGCGGGACGATCCGCACCGGCCCCGAGTCATCCATGCCGAGCGCCCACTGCGCGATGTCGTAATGATGGGCGCCCATGTCGGTGTGGCCGCCGCCGGAGTACTCGCGATACCCGCGCCACGCCGGGAAGTGGTTGTGAACGCCGCGTGGACTGAGGACCGAGCTGTACGGCCGGCGAGGCGCCGCACCGAGCCAGAGATCCCAGTCGAGCCCCGGCTCGAACGGTTCCCCCGGCAGGTCGCACCACACGCTCGGCCCGCCGACGCCGACGGTGACCCGCTCGATCTTGCCGAGCCGGCCGCTGCGCACCAGCTCGCACGCCCGGCGGAACGGACCGAAGACGCTCGAGCGCTGCTGGCTTCCCGTCTGCAGCACGCGCCCGTGCTTGCGAACGGCGTCGACGCACGCCTTCGCCTCGGCGATCGTCAGCGTCAGCGGCTTCTCGCAGTAGACGTCCTTGCCGGCCTTGCACGCCTCGATGATGGGGATCGCGTGCCAGTGGTCCGGCGTCGCGATGCAGACGGCGTCGATGTCATCACGCGCGAGGAGCTCGCGGAAGTCGATGTAGGCCGCGCAGCCCGCGGATGAGCCGTCGCTGGCGTCCGACGAGGCGTACGCCTCATCGACCCGGCGTCTGGCGTGATCGCGCCGGCTGGCGTCCACCTCGCACACGGCGAGCGCCTGCACGTCGTCGAAGCGGAGCAGCTCGGGGAGGTGATAGTCGTTCGCCATCTTGCCGCAGCCGATGAACCCGACGGTAATGCGCTCGCTCGCCGGAGCTCTCGCGCCGAGGCCGAGCGCGCTGGCCGGGACGATCGCCGGCGCCGCGAGCGTCGCCGCCGCCGTCCTCAGGAACCGACGTCGCGAGACCGCTCCCGCCCGCACTCTCGAGTCCTCGAACGCCATGGTCTCTCCTCCGTCCGTCTCATTGCGCCGTGTCCGCCCCCGCGAGGGTCAGGGCAGCGCCGCCGCGTGCCTCCGGGCCCGCGGATCGCCGGCCGCCTCGATGACGCCGCTCTTCGGGTCGATGACGAGCATCACCGGATGCGCGATCGGACCGCGCCTCCTGGTCACCCGATGGCCGCGCGCGGCGAGCGCCTCGGCCACCTCACCCGGGATCTCCGTGTTGAGTCGCAGGCTTCCCCGCGAGACGAACGCGGCGCCGCGATCCGGATCGGGGTCGAACGAGTTCTGGTGATGCCCCGTGCTGACGCGCGGCGCGGTCACCGCCGCCGAGGGGGCCATGCCGAAATCGATGTGGTTGACGAGCACGTTGAGCGTCGTCTGGTCCTGCAGATCGCCGCCTGCGACGCTGATCGCGATCACGGCACGGCCGTCCCGCGTCACGATGGTCGGGGTCAGGGTGATTCGCGGTCGCTTCCCCGGCTGCACGCGGTTCGGATGACCCGGTGTGGTGTTCAGGCTGCGAACACGGTTCCCCTGGACGACGCCCGATGGCCCGGGAACATTCGAGAGCAGATTGCAGCTCGGCGTCGCCGCGACGACGTTGCCCCACCGGTCGGCAACGACGCACGTGGTCGTGTCCCGGACCGGGATCTTCTTCCGCGATGACGAGGCCTCCCTGGCGTCGAGCAGCGGCTTCATCCGGCGCGGGTTGCCGGGGCGCCGCTCCAGCGAGGCGCGCGCCGTGTCGATCAGCGGCCGCCGCAGCGTGGTGTACTCGTCCGAGAGCAGCGCGCGCAGCGGCACGTCGACGAAGCGCGGGTCGCCGTAGTACTCGTCGCGATCGGCGAAGCCGAGCTTCAACGCCTCGGTCATCACGTGGATCGCATCGGCGGAGAGATGCCCCATGCGCCCGAGCTCGAACCCCTCGAGCAGGCGCAACGTCTGGCAGAGCACCGGCCCCTGCGTCCACGGGCCGCACTTGTGCACGGTGTAGCCGCGATAGTCGATCGACACCGGCTCCTCGACGAGCGTCTCGTGCGCCTCGAGATCGCGCTTTCGGAGGAACGCGCCCGTGGCGATGTACCACGCCTCGAGCTCGTCGGCCACGTCGCCGCGGTAGAAGCGGTCTCGCGCCGCGGTGAGCTTCTGCTCGCGCGTTCCGTTCGTGTCGCGCTCGGCCTCGACGAGCTTGCGGAGCGTCACCGCGAGCGCCGGATACCAGTCACGCCCGCCCGCGTCGAGCAACGCCAGCGTCGGGGCGACCGCCTCGGCGAACGACCGCGTGCCGTGGAGGCGGAGGGCCGTGACGCAGAGGTCGATGGCGCCGGGGACCGGCGCGGCCTTCATGCTGCCGTTGGAGGGGATGCCGTGCTCGGCGAACCAGTCGATCGCCTCCTTCGAGAGCGGCGCGCGGCCGACACCGGAGAGCGAGCCGACTCGCCCGGTCTTCGCATCGAAGAAGAGGAAGGGTATCTCACCACCGATGGCGAAGGCGCCGTAATCGGTGATGGCGAGCGCGAGCAGCGTCGCGACCGCCGCGTCGACGGCGTTGCCGCCGTCCCGGAGCAGCCGGATGCCCGCGGCCACGGCATCCGCCCCGCCGGCAGCGACCGCGCCACCGGCGCCCGAGGCCTTCCAGGTGATCGCGGGCGTCTCGGCGGCGAGCGGCGGGCAGACGAGGAGCGCGACGGCGAGAAGGAGCGTCGGACGGATCATCGCGTTGCCTCCGCGGTGGTTGCCGCGCTCCCGATACGTACACGGACCAGCACGGCGGTACGGGAACGGGTACGGGTACGGGAACGGGTACGGGAACGGGTACGAACGCTACGGGGCTCGTACGGTTCTCTCCGGACCACTATACGCGACCGCCGGGGAAAAGCTCCAGCTCCGGCTGTTTCCGGGGCCCCTGGTCCATATCAACCCTCCAGTTCGCGGACGTATCGGGTTACAATCTGCGGGACTTTGTCCGGCCGGCTCCGTGGCGGCCGGACGTGGCCCAGTCCAGGATCGACGTGATCGACTACCACATCGAACGAGATCGAGACGAGCGATTGCCCATGCGCGCCAACCGATGCCTCGTGAGCCTCATCCCGTCCCTCCTCATCCTCTCCGTCGTCGCCGGCGAGGATCCGCAGCCGATTCCGATCGCCACGATCGAGCGGGACACGCCGGTCGACTTCCAGAAGGAGGTCCTCCCCTTCCTGCGCCGCAGCTGTCTCGCGTGCCACAACAAGACCAAGGCGCGCGGCGATGTCGTCCTCGAGACGCCCGCGTCGATCGCGGAGGGCGTCGAGGGCGATCCGCTGGTCGTCGCGGGGAAGGGCGCCGAGAGCCTGCTGCTGCAGGTCGCCGCGCACATGGAGGAGCCGGTGATGCCGCCGGAGGACAACAAGGTCGGCGCCACCCCGCTCACCTCCGAGGAGCTCGCCATCCTCAAACTGTGGATCGACCAGGGCGCCACCGGCGAGGTGGTCGACGAGGCGGAGAGCGCGCAGTGGCAGCCGCTTCCCGCCCACCTCAGGGCGATCTACGCAGTCGCTCTCACCGACGACGGACAGCTCGCCGCGTGCGGGCGCGCGAACCAGGTCTTCATCACGCACCTGCCGACCCGTCGCGAGCTGACCCGACTCACGGATCCGTCGATCATCGAGCGCGGCATCTACGAGCGTCCCGGCGTCGCTCACCTCGACAGCGTCAACGCGATCGACTTCAGCCCGCGCGGCGACCTCCTCGCCACCGGCGGCTTTCGCACCGTGAAGATCTGGCGCCGGCCCGGCGCATCGCGAGTCTCGGAGCTCGAGGCGGTCGCCGTCGAGGGCGCGGAGAACCGAATCACGGCGATCGCCACGTCGGCCGACGGCGCGTGGCTGGCGCTCGGCACGACGGCCGGCGTCGTCGAGATCGTCCGTCGCGACGGCGACGCGAAGCGCGAGGTCGGATCGCGTCACGGCGCGCGGATCGTCGGGCTCGCCTTTGTCGGCGACGGTGGTCGCATCGCCTCGGCGTCTTCCGATGGAGCGATCCACATCTGGAAGACCGAGAGCGGCGACGCAGACGGTCGCATCGCCGCGCCGGAGGGCACGCGTGCGATGGCGCGCGTCGGCGAGCGGCTCGTCACGGGCGGGCAGGACGGCGTGCTGCGCGCGTGGAACGTTCCCGCGGAGGCCTCGGCGCAGCCCGGCGAGCCGGCGAGCACGGTCGCCGCCGGCACGGCGCCGATCACGGCGCTCGCGGCGATCCCCGGCTCGGAGCAGGTGGTCTCGGGCGGCGAGGACGGGATCGTGCGGTTGATCGACGTCGCGGGCGGCAAGCAGGTGCGCGAGATCGGTCACGGATCGCCGATCGTCGCCGTGGCGGCGCGACCGGACGGCCAGCGGCTCGCCTCCGTGGCGGCCGATGGCTCCGCGAAGCTCTGGAACGCGGGTGACGGCAAGCTCGTGGCGGAGCTGCGCGGCGACTATCGCGCCCGACTCGAGGAGACCACGCGAGAGCGGCTCGCCGGTCTCTACAACAACCGCCTCGAGGCGGCGAAGAAGGCGTTCGAGGCGGCGGAGAAGGACGCAAAGGCGAAGGAGGAAGCGGCCAAGAAGGCGTCCGACGCGCTCGCGGCCGCCGTCACGGCGGTCGGCGAGAAGAAGACGGCCGCCGAGGCAGCCGCCGAGAAGGTGAAGTCGCTCGAGCAGAGCGCCGCCGCGCTCGCCACGGCTGCGAAGGAGGCGACCGAGAACAAGGCCGAGGCCGAGGCCGCGGCGAAGAAGGCCGCCGAGGAGCTGGCGGCGGCGAAGAAGCAGGTCGAGGAGGCCGGCAAGGCGCTGAAGGCGGCCGAGGACGCGCGCGGCAAGGCGGAGAAGGCGTCGACGGACGCGGCCGAGGCGCACGGTCGGTCGTCGGAGGCGCTCGAGCGGGCGCTGGCGGATCGCACCACCGCGGAGAAGGCGGTCGAGGCGCCGCGCGCGGCGCTCGAGCAGGCGAAGAAGGCGGTCGCCGAGGCGATGTCCCCGATGGCGGCGGTGGCGTTCTCCACGGACGGTCTGCGAGTCGCGTGCGGCGGCGCGGGCCGCCTCACGGTGTGGAGCGCGGAGGATGGCACCGCGTTCGAGGTCGCCGAGCTCGCCGACGGCGGCGTCGCCGCGCTCGCGTTCGTCTCGGACACGCTGGCGCTCGCGGCGAACCAATCGCGCGCGCTCCTCCTCGACGTCAACCCGACCTGGACGCTCGAGCGCACCATCGGCGGTCCCGACGACGCGTCGACGTTCGCCGATCGAATCACGGCGCTCGATTTCGGCCCCGAGGGCCGACTGCTCGCCATCGGCGGCGGACTGCCGTCGCGCACCGGCGAGCTCCACCTGTGGGACGTCGTCGACGGCGCCCCGCGGTGGAGCCTGCCCGAGGCGCACAGCGACGCCGTCTTCTCCGTCGAGATCTCCTCGACGGGCGACCACGTCGCTTCGTGCGGCGCCGACAAGCTGGTGAAGGTGTTCTCGACCGCCGACGGCGCGCTGATCCGCTCGCTCGAGGGGCACACCCACCATGTGCTCGGAGTCAGCTGGCGCTTCGACGAGCAGGTGCTCGCGAGCTGCGGCGCCGACAACGCCATCCGCCTCTGGACCTTCCCCGCCGGCGATCGCGGTCGCACGATCGGCGGTTTCGGAAAGCAGGTGTCCGCGGTCGAGTTCGTGGGCGACTCGCAGAACACCATCTCCTGCTCCGGCGATCGGTCCGTGCGCCTGCACCGCACCGACAACGGCGGCACCGTCCGCAACTTCGGCGGCGCGCAGAGCTACATGTACGCGGTCGACGTCACGCCGGACGGCAAGATCGTCGCGGCCGGCGGCTTCGACGGCGTGCTGCGCGTCTGGGAAGGCGAGAGCGGGAAGACGATTCACAACTTCGAGCCGCCGGGCGCGGAGACGAAGTGATGGCGACCGCCGATGGTCCCGCGACGCAGCGCGTTGCCATCCGCACGTACTATCTCGAGATCACCGACCTCGCCGACCTGAGACCCTCGACGCGCCGCATCCCCGACCTGCGCATCGCGCGCGCGGCCGACCCCTCGCCGGAGCTCAGTCGCTTCTTCTACACCGCCGTCGGCGGCGACTGGTTCTGGACGCGCCGCCTCGACTGGACGTGGGACCGGTGGATGGAGCTCATCGATCGGCCCGAGCTCGAGACGTGGGTCGCATCGATCGGAGGCAACCCCGCGGGCTACGCCGAGCTCGAGCGCCAGGACGGCGGCGACCTCGAGATCCTCCAGTTCGGCATGCTCGATCGCTACGTCGGTCGCGGCATCGGCGGCGTGCTCCTGACGCACGTCATCCGCCACGCGTTCGAGACCGGCGCGCAGCGCGTCTGGCTCCACACCTGCATCCACGATCACCCGAAGGCCGTGAAGCACTACGAGGCGCGGGGCATGCGACTCTACCGCGAGGAGGTCTTCGAGAAGGAGATGCCGGTCGAGCCGCCCGGCCCGTGGCCCGGCTCGGGACGGCCGTCGCCGTGGACGACGCCCCCGGGAGGCGAGCCACAGTGACGTCCCGCCGCGCCATCCTCCTCTCGTCGATGGTCATCGTGCTCTCGGCGATGCGCGCTCCCGCCGAGGAGGCGCCGGCGAAGACCGCGTACCGCGTCGGCGCGGCGCGCGTCGACATCACGCCGGACTATCCGGTGAGGCTGAGCGGCTTCGGTTTCCGTCGCGAGGAGTCCGAGGGAGTCACCCAGCGCATCTGGGCGAAGGCTCTCGCGATCGACGACGGGCGCGAGCCGGCGCTGCTGATCACCGTCGACAACCTCGGCGTGCCCGAGCGCATGCTGCGTGACCTGGAGGAGAAGCTTGCGAGCAAGAAGGCGGTCGCGCGCGGCCGGGTATCGATCACGGCGACGCACACGCACACCGCCCCGATGCTCTCCGGCGTCTGTCCGACGCTCTTCGGCGTGCCGATTCCGGCGGACCACCGGGAGCGCATCGAGCGCTACACGGGCGAGCTCGCCTCGGCGCTCGAGCGCGTCGCCCTCGAGGCGGTCGCCCGTCTGGAGCCGGCTACGCTCGAGTGGACGGTGGGCCGAGTCGAGTTCGCCATCAACCGGCGCACGCGCGGCGGACCGGTGGATCACGACCTGCCCGTGCTGGTCGCCCGCGACGCCTCTGGAACGGCCGAGGCCATCTGGACGAGCTACGCCTGCCACTGCGTGACGCTCTCGGACAACCGCATCGGCGGCGACTGGGCCGGCTTCGCGCAGTCGGCGATCGAGGCCAACCATCCGGGCGCCGTCGCGCTGCTGTCGATCGGCTGCGCCGGCGACCAGAACCCGGATTCGGGCGTCACCGGAGCGCGACACGACGTCGCTGAGGCTCAGGGAAAGAAGATCGCGGACGAGGTCGAGCGGCTCCTGCGGATGAAGCGGACCGCCGTCGATGGCGCCATCGATATTCGCGAGACGCGCCTCGTGCTTCCGCTCGACACCCTGCCGACCCGCGCGCAGTGGGAGGAGCGCGCCCGCGGCGACGGCGCCACCGCTCACCACGCGCGCGTCCAGCTCGCACGCCTCGATCGCGGCGAGAAGCTGCGCGAGGCGATCGAGTACCCGATTCGCACCTGGGCGTTCGGTGACTCCCTCGCGGTGGTGTTTCTGCCGGGCGAGGTGGTCGTCGACTATTCGCTGCGGCTCGAGCGCGAGCTCGACCGCGGCCGGCTCTGGATCAACGCGTACGCCAACGACGCGCCGTGCTACATCCCATCGGAGCGCATCCTGCGCGAGGGCGGCTACGAGGGTGGAGGCGCGATGATCTACTACGACGTGCCGACGCGTTTCCGCCCCGGACTCGAGGCGAAGATCATCGACGCCGTCGTCGAGCAGATCGGCTCGCGTTTCGGCGCGGCGCGCCGACCGCGGACGGACACGGGAAGCTGATGGACGGCGGGTCGATCGTCGCGGACGTCCTCCAGCGCCGCGGCACGCGCTTCGTGTTCACCCTCTGCGGCGGCCACATCTCGCCGATCCTCGTCGCGGCGCGGCGGCGCGGCATCCGCGTCATCGATGTGCGCCACGAGGTGTCGGCGGTCTTCGCGGCGGATGCGGTCGCGCGGCTCGGCGGCGGACCGGGCGTCGCGATCGTCACCGCCGGGCCCGGCGCGACCAACACCATCACGGCGGTGAAGAACGCCGGGCTCGCCCAGTCGCCGGTCGTCGTCCTCGGCGGCGCCACCGCGACCATCCTGCGCGGGCGCGGCTCGCTCCAGGACATCGACCAGCTGGCGCTGATGCGGCCACACGTCAAGTCGGCCGTCAGGGTGCGACGGCGGCGTGACATCGCCAGATCGGTCGCCGCGGCCATCGACATCGCCGGGCGCGGCGTCCCGGGTCCGGTGTTCGTCGAGCTTCCCGTCGACCTCCTCTACCCCGACGAGGCGGTGCGGGAGCTCTACGGCCTCTCGAGGGAGTCGAGATCTCGCGGCCTGCGCGAGTCATTGCAGCGTCGCTTCCTCGAGTGGCACCTGCGGCGCATCCTCGGCCCTGGCGGGGGTGGCGCGGGTGACGAGCACGCTCCGCGCGCTGACGCCGAAAACGCCGGCGGCTCGTCGAGCTCGGCAGCCGGCGAGGCGGCGGCGTTGCTCGCGCGGGCGAGACGTCCGGTGATGCTCGTCGGCAGTCAGGCCGCGTGGCCGGCCAGCGGCGTCCGCGAGGTCGTCGGGGCGATCGAGCGCATCGGCGCGCCGAGTTTCCTGAGCGGCATGGCGCGCGGCCTGCTCGGCGCCGATCACCCGCTCCTCGTGCGCCACCGCCGTCGCGAGGCGCTGCGCGAGGCCGATGTCGTGGTGCTGGCCGGCGTCCCGTGCGACTTCCGTCTCGACTACGGCCGACAGATTCCGAGGCCGATACCGGTGATCGCGGCGAACCGCAGCCGCGCCGACCTGAGGCGAAACAGGAGGCCGGCGATCGGCGTCGAGGGACCGCCGGGCGCCTTCCTGGCAGCGGTGGCGAGAGCGCTCGACGGGACACCGTCAACCGGGGATTCGAGCGACCGCGATTCCTGGATCGACGCGCGACGCCGCACCGACCGCGACCGCGAGGAGGAGATCGAGCGCATGGCCGGCGAGGCGACCCCGCCGGTGAACCCCCTGGCGCTCTGCCGCGCCATCGACTCGGTCCTCGGCGACGACAGCGTCATCGTCGCCGATGGCGGCGACTTCGTCGGCACCGCGTCCTACATCGTGCGACCGCGAGGCCCGCTCTCATGGCTCGATCCGGGACCGTTCGGTACGCTCGGCGTCGGCGGCGGCTTCGCGCTCGGCGCGGTGCTCTGCCGGCCCACCGCCGACGTGTGGCTCCTCTGGGGCGACGGCTCGGCGGCGTACAGCTTGATGGAGCTCGACACCTTCGTGCGGCACGGTCTCTCGGTGATCGCGGTGGTCGGCAACGATGCGTGCTGGTCGCAGATCGAGCGGGCCCAGGTCGCCATCCTCGGCGACGACGTCGCGACCTCCCTGGCGCGAAACGACTTCCACATCGTCGCCGCGGGCTGGGGAGCGCGCGGCGTCGTCCTCGACGACGGCGAGCCCGATGCCATGACGCGCGTCCTCACGAACGCGAGGGACCTGGCGAGACCGGGCACGCCGGTCCTCGTCAACGCGCACATCGGGAAAACGGCGTTTCGAAGCGGCTCGATCTCGCTGTGAAGGAGCCGAAAAGCAGCATGCCGACGCGGAGACAGCGCATCGCCGCGGCCCTGCGCGAGCACGACGCGATCACCATCCTCGCGATCGCGCGCCGCAAAAACGTACCCGTACCCGTTCCCGTTCCCGTTCCCGTTCCCGAGCGGCTCGGGATTGAGGAACGGAGATGACGCAACCGTGGACCGTGGACCGTGACCGTGACCGTGACCGTGACCGTGGACCGTGACCGTGGACCGTGACCGTGGACTGTGAGAACGGACCGCCCGAGACGGTCATCGGAGTCGGTATCGCAATCGGTCCGACTCCGACTGGACCCTCTCAGCTGCGTCGAGTTCGCCGGTGACCTCAAAACAGCTCGGCGATCGGCTCGCCCGTCGGGCAGATCGGCACCGGGCGGCCGCTGAAGTCGTTGAAGGTGAGATCGGCGGGGATGCCGAGGTAGCGGTAAAGGGTCGCCTGGAAGTCGTTCGGCGTCACCGGGCGCTCGCTGGGCTCCTCGCCCCGGCGATCGGTCGCGCCGATCACCTGGCCCATGCGGAGGCCCCCGCCGGCGAGAAAGATCGACATCGATCGGGCCCAGTGCTCGCGCCCCGGCTGGCCCTTGTGGTTGCTGAGCCGCGGCGTGTGGGACATCTCGCCCATGACGAGGAGCAGCGTGTCGTCGCTCAGGCCACGGGCGTCGAGGTCCTCGACGAGCGCCGACACCACCTGGTCGAGCACCGGGAGGCGGATGCGCATCTGATCGAAGATGTGCCAGACGCTCGCGTGGTCGTCCCAGCTGAAGGCCTTCTGGCCGGGAACACAGGGGAAGTCCACGGTGACGATGCGCGCGCCCGCCTCGATGAGACGACGCGCCAGGAGGCAGCGCTGGCCGACGACATGGCGACCGTAGCGGTCACGGATCCGCGGCGGCTCGCTGTCGATGTCGAACGCGCGGCGGGCGGCATCGCTCGTGAGGATCTCGACCGCCCGGCGCTGGTACGTATCGAGAGCGTCGAGGAGTCCGGTGGCGTCGACCTCGCGGCGCATTCGATCGAGATGCGCCAGGAGATCCATGCGATCGGCGAAACGTGGCCGCAGCGCGTCCTCGAGCGTCAGTTGTGGCGCCCGGAACTCCGGGCTGTTCGGATCTCCGTTGACCACGAGCGGATCGAGTCCCGGACCGAGGTAGGCGGAGCCGTGATATCGCGTGCGCGGCACCGCGACGTACGACGGCACGCCCGGCGCGCGCTGTCCCAGGAGGTGATTGGCGACCGCCCAGACGTCGGGGTACTTCGGGCGATACGGCGGAGTCTCCACTCGCTCGCCCGGATACCCGGTGAGCATCGAGTGCGTGCTGTTGACGTGACCGGGGCTGTCGTGGTGACACGATCGGATGAGCGCGTACCTGTCCGCCAGCCGCGCCAGCCGCGGCAGGAGCTCGCAGATCTGCATGCCGGCGACGTTGGTGTCGATCGGCCGCAGCTCGCCGCGGTACTCGACCGGCGCCTCGGGCTTGAGATCGAAGGTGTCCATGTGGCTCGGCCCGCCCCAGAGCCAGAGGACGATGAACGATTTGCCACGCGGGGCGCGATCCGGGGCGGCCGGCCCCGTCCCCGCGGCGGCGACCGCGTCCTCGATGCGGAGGAGGTCGGCGAGCGTCAGCGTCCCCAGACCGGCCAGCCCGACGCGAACGAAGCTCCGCCGGGCAAGCGTGCCGGGACAGCGGCGGGCGGGAGCGGGACCGGTCATGGCTCTCCTCCGAAGTGACCGGAGGCATTCTAACCGGCAGCGGGCGTCGGGTATACTCTCCGGGAGAGATCCATCCCATGTCGACCGAAAACCCTCGAGCCCTGCTCCGTCGAGCGATTCTCGCGGATGATCGCGACTCGATCGGGTCGCTGCTCCGCGGGCACGCCGCGCTGCGCTCCGCCCTCGACCAGCCGCTGTTCGACGGAAACAAGCCGGCGCTCGCCGGCGCCCGTTCCGTTGAAGCGGCGGAGCTGCTGCATTTCCACGGGGCGAGTTTCGAAACCGTCGAGAGGTGGTGGAGATCGGGATTCCACGTCAAGTCGGTCGATCCGGTCGTGGGGCGTTTCCTCGCCGAGCGTGGGGCGACACTGACGCCTCACGCCGCGGCTGCGCTCGGCCTCGAGGATGACCTCGGACGGTTGCTCGACGCCGACCCCGAACTCGTACACGCTCCTGGAGGCGACGGCGCCACGCCGCTCCACTTCGCGCGCGACGTGCCGATCGCGAAGCTCCTGATCGATCGAGGCGCACGCCTCGACGCCCGCGACGACGACCACGACTCGACTCCCGCTCAGTGGCTGATCGGCGACAGTCCCGGGGTGGTGCGATACCTCATCGAGCGCGGCGCCACGCCGGATATCTTCCTGGCGGCGGCACTCGGTGATCGCTCGCTCGCGGAGCAGCTCGTGCGCGCGGATCGCCGATGCCTGGCGCTGCGCGTCAGCAAGGCCCCGTACCATCCCATCGGCCACATGGGTCGGGGCGGCACCATCCTCCAGTGGACGCTCGGATTCAACTCCTACGCTCACCAGTACGCCGCCTCGAGGGGACACCGGGATCTCTTCAGGTACCTCTTCGACGAGAGCGACGACACGACGCGGTTTCTCGTTGCGTGCGTCATGGCGTTGCGGACCGAGGCCGAGCAGATCATCGCCGCACGTCCGGACATCGTCGCCTCGCTCCCCGACGAGGACCTCGAGCTGCTCGCGCGGTACTGCTGGGAGACGAACGCGAATGTCGACGCCGTTCGACTGATGCTCGACGTCGGTTTCCCGATTGACCATCCGGAGACGTCGCACGGCTGGTCGCCGCTGCACAACGCGGCGTGGGGCGGCTACGCCGACCTGGTCGACCTGCTGATCGAGCGCGGCCACGCGGTCGACCGGCGCGATCCGAACCACGACGGCACCCCGCTCAACTGGGCGATCCACTGCTGCACCGTCGACGGCCGTCACCCCGAGGGCGAGTACGGTCGCGTCGTCGAGGCGCTGATCGAGGCGGGCGCGCCATGGGATCCCGCCATCTACCCGACCGGCGACAGGCGCATCGACGCGGTTCTGGAGCCACGACTCCAGCGGCGGCGGGACGACGCGGGGGCCGGACAGGAGGACTGAACGCGGGGGGATCGGTCTCTGTGCTCTGGTCTCCGTCCCCAGCGTCGCAAAAACGTACCCGTTCCCGTTCCCGTTCCCGTGCCCGTTCCCGTGCCCGTGCCCGTTCCCGTGCCCGTTCCCGTTCTCGAGGGCTCTGGTTGCGGAGTCCGATGACCGAATCCGATACCGATGGCCGATACCGACTCAGATGCCGACTCCGATTCCGATACCGACTTCGTCCGACTTCGAGTGCTCGGCTCCGACATCGGGCGCGAGGTCGACACCGATGGCTTTCGGGGACGGGAACGGCGACGGGCCGAAACCCGTCCCCGAGCATCGAACTCATCGCGTCAGCTTCCAGAGCACGGCCTGCACGTGATCGATCCGCCGCTGCGCCTCCCCGAGCTGGCCTTCCGCGACGTACCCCCACGCCATCGCGACACGCAGCGCTGTCCGCACCTCCTCGGCGCTTCCCGACGCGATCCTCCAGAGGTGCAGCCGATCGCCGCCCGCACGCCGATTCCCCTCTCCGAGATTCAACGCAATCGACGACGCCGCATCGCGAATCTGGGTCGCCAGCCGCGAATCGCGATGACGAATCGACGCAACCACCGGACGCAGAGAACGAACAGCAGCCAGAGCAACCTCGAGAGCTTCAAAGCGTTTCATGAGAACCTCCGATCGACAGAGAGAAAGAGTTCCGTGGCCGCCGGCCCAAAGCGGCGGCGCTTTCCCCCCGCACAACCGGAACGCAGGGCGTGTCAAGGGCGACGCAGTCGCCGAGCGAAGCGAGGGCACCCTTGACTCGACCGAGTACCGGTTACACTCGACCGAGCGACGCCGCCACCCCCCGCCAGTCTGAACGCCTCCGCATCGACCTCTGCTCTCTGGCCTCTGCTCTCTGGTCTCTGTTCTCTGGCCTCTGTTCTCTGGTCTCTGTCTCTGCCTCCGAGTCGGTCTCCGCCTTCGCTCGAGGACGGGCACGGGCACGGGCACGGGCACGAAAGAAAACGCAGAGTGCGCACGGCGCACTCTGCGTTGTGCTGACGACAGGGCTACTCGATCACCGGCAGTGCTCGTACTCGCACTCGCCGAGATCGTCCTCGGTCGGATCGACGCCGCACTGTCGTGAAGGCGGCGGCGGGGGCGGGCCTCCGAGGAAGAGGAAGTTGAGCAGGTACGACGGGTCGCTGACGTTGACGGCTCCGTCGTCGTTGGCGTCCGCCGCGTCCGGGCACCTCGGGCACTCGCGGCCGAGGAAGAGGCACGCGAGCATGAAGGACGCGTCCGAGATGTCGACGCCGGCGTCGGCGTTCGCGTCGCCGCGACGGAATGCGTCGCCGACGAACGTCCTGGCCACCACGACCTCGACGCGGATCGTCAGCGTCTGACCCCGCACGTCGGGACTCGTCAGCTGAACGGTCGCGCGATGGACGCCCGGGGCCAGACCCGGATCCTCGAACGACACCAGGAGACCGGCCGGCGTGGTGCCCTCGACGGCGCCGAGGCCGACCCACCGCTCGGAGGCGGAGGCCTTCCACCGGATCGATCGACGGGGGTTCGCGTTGCCGATCCGCACCCGCTCGTTGGTGTCGCCCGCGGCGGTGTCGAGTCGGATGAGCGTCGGGCTGGCGATGAGCGCGTCGGTCTCGGGCGGCACCTGCGTCGGGTCCTCGACGACCCGGACGCGCACCGTGTCGGTGGCGACGCCACCCTCGCCGTCGTCACCGCGGAAGGTGATGACGTGATCGCCGACAACCAGGTCGGAGACGGCGAGCGACGCGCCGTTGCCGAGGCTCTGCTGGAGGCTCGAGATCCACTCGAGCTGGTCGTCCGCGAGCGTCCCGGTGTCGATGTCGTAGGCAGCGCCCTCGAAGTTGACGGTCTCGCCGAACGAGACGGTGATCTGACCGACTGGCTCGCGGATCGCCACCACCGGCGCACGGTTCGTCACGACGAAGGTCCGATCGGACTCATCGGTCGCCGAGCGGATCCCGTCGACCGCGACGACGCGGAAGCGAGCCTGTCGACCTCCGGGCACGTCGGCCGCGTCGAACTCGATGCTGTTCTCCGTCAGACCGATCACCAGGGTCTCCCAGCTCGAGTCGTCCGGCGTGTACTGGATCGTGAAGGTGAGCGCGTCGCCGTCGGGATCGCTCGCCTCCCAGCTGACCGGGATCGTCGGCCCGTCGAGCGTCTCGCCGCCGTTCGGGGAGATGATCTTCACCACCGGCGGCCTCAGACCGGCCCGCACGGTGCGGAGCAGTTGCCCGCCGGGGCCCTCGATGTCCACGCTGGCCGTGCCCTCAACGAAGGGGACATACTCCGAGATGAACAGGAGGTGGACCTCACGCTCTTCCGGCTCGCCTATCGGCCGACCCTCATCGGCCTCCTCGGGCGTGAAGGGGTACCGCGCCAGCTCGCGGCCGCGCACGTCGCGGAGCACGATGGCGAACTTGCCCGGCTCGCGCGGCTCGAGCTCGCCGGCGTTCGGCGTCAGGGTGATCGGCTGCAGCTGCACGTTGTTGGTCACCGGGTCGATGGTCCCGACGATCACCAGGCGCTGTCCGTCGGCGGGAACGCCGGCGCCCATGCCGCGCGCGAAGTCCGACTGCAGGAAACTCATGATGCCCTCGTACGTGAAGTCGCTCACCCACTGGTTGTCGCAGTAGGTCATGACGTCCTTCCACTCGGGCCCGTAGATGTCGCGCGTGCCGATGTCGAAGCCGTAGAGGGCGTTGTTGCCGGTCAGGCTCGGACTGATGCGGCCGCTGGTGTACGGGTACGACGTGCCGCCGCCCGCGCCGCAGAACTCGGCGTGGAAGCGGCCGAACGTGTGGGCGAGCTCGTGACCGCCGTACCAGTCGCCGTACGAGCCGTCGGTGTCCCAGCCCCACGTGCCCGTGCCGGTCGGCCCCGAGGCCACCGACGACGGAATCCCGAGCGCGCAGCCGCGCATGAAGTCGCCGCGATCGTCCACCATGCCGTAGTAGTGCGCGTTGCGCGGAATCGTCGAGCCCCCGAAGAACGACGCGAGATTGTTGAGCAATCGCTTCATGACGAGGACGGCGTTGACCTGGCCGCAGCTCGGCAAGCCGTTGCCCATGTAGTGCGTGCGGTTCCACACGTCGAGGTCGTTGATCGGGAACGCCCGCTTCAGCCAGTCGACCATCTGGTCGCGCTGCCATGACGGCGGGTAGTACGTCGTGCCCCCCATCCTGTACCCGACGCGGTACATGACGAGGTTCACCTTCGGCACGGTCTCGTAGGAGACGGTCGTCGTGGTCGAGTTGTTGGCGTAGGTCGCCTCGAGCGGATCGCGGCTTCGCCAGGGGAGGACCGGGTTGAGCGTCGCCGTCAGCGACACGGTGCCGCGCCGGTAGAAGCTCGGCAGCTCGAAGAGGAACGCGTGGTCGAGCTCGTCACGGTCGGGGGACGAACGGACGACGATCGAGCCATTGAGCGGCAGGAGCGTCGTGGACGTCCCGTTGCGCGTGGCGACGAGCGTCGCGTAGCTGCTGTGATTCCCCATCGACGAGGAGACGTGAAACCGAACGAACGTGCGCTTGTTCCTCACCAGGCGAACGCTGTTGTTGAGGTCCTGCACGGCCTGCGTGACCTCGAGGCGGCCGGCGACGAGGTCCGGCGGCGGCGGTCCGAAGCGATAGTCGACGCGGACGACCTCCTCGACCAGGACGCGGCTCTGGTCGGCGTTGACCATCTGGAGCCGGACGCCGTCGACCGTCACATTGCCGCTCGTGATCGTGAACGACCCCGAGCCGGAGCCGTTTCCGGCCGGATAGAGCGGCGAGCCGTGGGCGGCGTAGTTCGGCGACAGGCTGTTTCCGGTGAGCGGCCTGGCGAAGATTCGCACCGGCTCCCCGGCGACATAGTCGAAAGTCACGGAGACGTCATCGCCGAACCCGAGAGCCGCCGGCGACGCGGGAGAGAGACGGATGCGGGAGATCGAATTCTGAACGCGCCGATCGCCGAAGGCGTACTCGACCGGGATGAAGATCTCGGCGAGCACCTTCTTCTGGTCGGCGGTGAGCATCTGCAGCCGGACGCGGTCGACTTTTACATCGCCGGTCTGGATGGTGAAGAAACCGCTCCCCTGTCCAAATCCTGCCGGATGCAGGGGCGACGGGTGCGCCGCGTAGTTGGGGCTCAGCGAATCGCCCGTGAACGGGCGAGCGAAGATGAGCACCGGCTGATCCGATCGGTACTCGAACGACAGGTTGACCCGGTCGCCGTTCGCCAGGGCGGCAGGCGATTGCGGATCGAACCCGACGTTGCAGATGGAATTGATCGCCCGACAGATGCCCTCGGCCGGAGGAGAGAAACCGAGAGACAGAAGAATGGCCACACCGGCGATGTGGAGACTGAAGAACCCCCGCATGACACCCCTTTCTGCGCGCACGGCGTTTTCTGTCCGTGCGTCGCGCCGAGCATCACGCGTCCCGGCCGTGTCGCGGACTCCGCAGGCGGATCGAGGCCTCGGGGAAAACCGCTGCAGAAATCTGCTTCACGGAGAGCGCGTGGTGCCGCGTGACTGCCGCTGCCGACTACCCAGGCGGGGAGATCCCGCCACGCGAGAACCCCGCAATGGCATACTCGGGGGGATCAATCGGGCACCAGGTCAAACTCGCTCGCGCCGCGCACGACCCAGAAGACCGTCGCGCCGTCGGCGTCGAGGTAGCTGCCGCGGGCGGTCACCGTCAGCGCGTAGCGTCCGGGAGGAAACGGCGGGCCGTACGGGGCGCCGAAGTCGGACGGACCGCCCCAGTTACGACCGTTCCAGGAGAGCGTGCCCTCGTAGCGGCCGGGAACGAGGTCGACGGTGGTCTCGACTCGCGGGCAGAGACCGGTGTCACACACGCAGTACCTCTGCCCGTTTCCGGAGATCACCTCGAGCAACTCGAGGCCGCTGTCGTTGGGCTGGCGGCAGTGACCGGAACGCATCGCGTCGGGCTTGACCGCCGCGAGCGGCTCCCGGACAACGACCGTGTACCGGAAAACGACCCCGGCAGCGGCCTCTTCGAGCGTGATGACGCACGGATTCCCGCTGAGATCGAGCGACACACCCGGTAGTCCACTCGACCCGAGAGACTCGCACCCGGGCCGCACGGGATCGCCGCACGTGAACGGGTCCTCTGGAGTGGGATCGCGTCCGCGGTCCTCGGGTCCCGGCGGTGGCGGCCGCGGGCCCCCGCCGAAGATAGAGAGCAAGGCGAACACCGCGTCGGAGATGTCGACGGACCCGTCGTCATTGACGTCGGCAACGTCGAGGCAGTCCGGGACGGGACCGCGACGGAAAAGGAAATCGAGGATGGCGACGATGTCGTCGACGCCCATCGACCCGTCGTCGTCGACGTCACCGCGCC
Organism: Planctomycetota bacterium; assembly: GCA_041569895.1. Lineage (GTDB taxonomy): Bacteria > Planctomycetota > UBA8108 > UBA8108 > JACQVS01 > JBFFXF01. The sequence goes on from JBFFXF010000006.1 coordinate 21,780, forward strand.
GAAAGTCCGTGATGGCCTCGCACCGGTCGGGCACACCGTTGCGGTCGACATCGGGCTCGCGCGGAGGCTGCGCGCGTGTCAGGACGACGGCCACCTCATCCTCGGAAAAGCAGTTCGCGACGGCGAGGTCGGAGCGATCGTCACCGTCGACGTCGCCGCTCACGATGGCGCAGCCGGCGGAAGCGCCAGCGTCGACGGGCTCGGGCGCCGTGAACGACCGCCGGCCGGAGTTCCATGCGACGACCACCGAAACCACGTTGATGTCGTTGGCGACGGCGAGGTCGAGGTCGTCGTCCCCGTCGAGGTCGCCGGCCGTGATCACCGAATCGTTGGAGAGACCCGACGCGATTCGCGTCACCGTCTCGAGCCTCCCGCTGCCGTCGTTCCAGAGGACCGTCGTGTCGTTGGAGCCCCGGTTCGCGGTGGCCAGGTCGACGGCTCCGTCGCCGTCGAGATCTGCCGCGATCATCGACACGGGCCCCGCCGCGCCGGCGATGCTCACGGCGATCGCCTCGCGGAAGCCGTCAGCGGCGCCGCGCAGGATCGACACGTCGTCGGAGAAACGATTGGCCGTCGCCAGGTCGACGAGACCGTCGCGGTCGATGTCGGCGATCACCACCGACCGCGGCCCATCGCCGGTACGCAGCACGACAGCCCGGTCGAACGTACCGTCGCCGGCGTTGAGAAACACGGTCACATCGTCGCTGCCCTCGTTGGCGCTGACGATGTCGATATCGTCGTCGGCATCGACGTCGCCGAGCGCGACGTCCGCCGGCGACGTCCCCGCGGTCAGGTCGAATCGCCTCGACAGCTCCCCGGCGCCGTCGTTGAGGAGCACGGTGACGTCACCGCTCGCCTCGTTGGCGACGACGACGTCGCCGGCGCCGTTGCCGTCGAGGTCCCCGATCTCGATCGCGCGCGGCCCGTCGCCGACCTCGAAATCGACCCCGCCGTCGAGGAGACCGCCGACGCGGTTGCGCAGGACCGCGATGCGGTCGAGCGTGGTGCGGGCGACGACGAGGTCCGTGACGCCGTCACCGTCGATGTCGCCAAGCGCGAGCGCCGCCGGATCGCCCGCGAGAGGGTAGATGCGCGCGCCGGAGAAGACGACGCGCTCGACGACCTCGCAGTCGTCGGGAACGCCGTCAAGGTCGCAGTCCGCCGCACCGGCGGCGATCTCGGCGCGATCGTCGAGCGCGTTGCGGTTGCAGTCGGTGCCCGGACAGGGAACGACGGCGGTCGCGAGCGCCGTGAGCGTCGTGATCAGTGTCAATACGGCGTGGCGACGCATGGGCGATGTACCTCTCGTGATGCCCGCCGGTGACGATCCTCCGTCGCGTCGGACGAGTCTGTCGACAGATCGAATTATAGGCGAGCTCCGAAAGCGGGGCACGGAATCACTGGACGCGCCGCACGCTCTTCCCGCCGTAGCGCGAGCGCAGAGCCTGGAGGAAGGTGAAGCAGGTTCCGGTAAAGGCTCCATGGGAGCACCCGCTCGGTGCGGCACCCACGACGTGGATCGGTGTCAGGTTCCGGTTGAGCGCCTCGATCGACTCGAGGGTCGCGGCGTAGCACGCCGGCGCGTTCGCGGCTTGCTCGCAGCTCTGGAGGCATGCCGAGCTGATGAAGAAGAAGATGTGGTTGTAACGGACTGGGGATCGCTGCGCGATGCCGACGCACTCGAGCAAGGCCTCGCGTGTACGCACGTCGCCGGTGCGCTCGAATGACTCGATGAACGCGGCCGCGCGGCGTCGGGCCGTGGCCGTCGCGGCGGCCGGCCGGCCACTGGCCGGAAAGCGACGGACATCGACGCCGCCGTGGACGATCGCGAAGCGACACCCGTCCGAGAGCTGCTCGAGAAGTCGTCGCACGCCGCTACGCACGCCGCTGCGAGACGCGCCGCGACCGTCGACGCAGACGTAGAAACCGTTGCCCTCGAAGGCCTGCCCCCAGAGAACGACGAGCTCCGCGGTGCTCTCGTCGCCGGTACCGGACAGGGAGCTCGTCGCGACCGGAAGATCGAGATTCTCCTTTGTGTCGGCGCTCGGCCCGTCAGATTCGGTGGCGCCGACGAAGACAGCGAGAAGGAGAGAGAGCGTCGACAACGCAGTGGAAACGCAGTGCTGCAGGACCATGCGTCCTCCTTCGCGGACTCGCGACTGCACCCTCCCGACACTTCCCATGACGGGTGCCCCGCCGAGTTTCTTGCGGCGCAAATCCGTGACGAGCGATTCTTCGTCCTGGCGGGAAGCGAGGCCGGAGGCGATTCACGTGATCCGCCCAGGAGCTCGCGTCTCGATCTCGCTCTCTACACGGTTTCCGGGTACCATGCTCGCTGTGACGGGCACGCCCCCTCCGGGATGCCTGGTGACAGGACGACCCAACCGGCCGCGCAAGGAGCCGATCATCATGCGACTCGCCACCGCCCTTCTCTTCGCGCTGTGCGCCGGCGGCGCGCTTCTTGGAGACACGACGGCGACGACGACAGCCGGGGGGATCTTCGAGCAGCGCATCCTGCCGATCTTTCGCTCGGAGAAACCGTCGAGCTGCATCGAGTGCCACCTCTCGGGAGTCGACCTCAAGAACTACATCCTGCCCTCGAGCGAGGACACCTTCCTGTCGTTGCGCGATCAGGGGATGGTCGATCTCGACCGCCCGGCCGACTCGAAGATCCTCCGTCTCATCGCCATGCGACCCGAGGATGGCACCGGCGCGAGCCTGATTCACGAGCGCAACCGCAAGGCGGAGCTCGCCGCGTTCGCCGCCTGGATCGAGGCATGCTGCAAGGACCGGACGCTGCGCGAGGCCCCGGCGCTCGCGCCGGAGCGACTGGCGCTACCGGAGCGGCCGAACGAGGTCATCCGCCACAACCGCATCGACCGCGTCGTCGACTCGTTCGCCCGCACGGTCTGGGCGCTGCGATTCCGCTGCGCGGGCTGCCACATGCCCGGCGGCGCGAAGTTCGCCAAGCACCGCGAGAAGCACGGCGACAAGATGGCGTGGCTTCTCCGCGCCGGCCCGGAGGCGTCGATGCGAAAAGTGGTCGAGCACGGTCTCGTCGATCTCGACCACCCCGAGCGCAGCCTGCTCCTCCTCAAGCCGCTCAACGAGGTCGAGCACGGGGGCGGCAAGAAGATGTTCCCCGGTGACACCGACTACATGGCGTTCCTCGGCTGGATCCGCGATTACGCGCGGGCGTCGCGAGACGGTTACGTCTCCGCCGGTGCGCTGCCGCGGCCGTCGCCGTGGACGGGCTCGGAGCTCTGGCTGCGGATCGAGCACGCGCCGGAAGCCTGGCTCGGCCGCTACGGCATCCTGGCAGTGCACGCACGCGATCCGGCGAGCGGTGAGTGGCTCGAGGAGCCGGTGGCGGTGTCGTCGTTCCTCGCCAGAAAGCACCGCCGCTTCGGCCCGTTCGCGCAGGGGTATCTGATGGTCCGCAGCCCGGAAGCGAACGGGGCACGGCTTCCGCAGGGCGAGTACCGAGTCGTCGTCCACGTCGGCGGCCCCGAGCGCATGACGACCGACTTCGAGGAAGCGATCGCCGCGGCGCGCCCGGCCGCGAGCGCGGTGGTGTCGACCGAGTGGGCGCGGGGATTCCGCCACGCCACGGTCGTGCCCGGCGCGACGCTCGAAATCCGCCGCACTAGCCGCTTTTAGACCGCGCCGCCGCCCCGCTTCACGCCGCCACTGGCTGATCGCTCTCCTTTCCGCCGCTCCGGTCTGGAACCGCCCGTCCCCGTGTGATACCTTCTGCTGCTTACGTGACGGAGGCCCCGATTGCGTTCGTTCGCCCTGCTCCTCGCCCTCGGCTGCTTCACCGCCCCTCTCCGCGCGGAGGGCGCCACCTTCTCGGCCGCGGCAAGCGTCGAGAACGGCGCGACCCTCGCGCCCCGGTGGAGGATCTCCTCGCTCGCGCCCGGGCTCGGGCTCGAGGACCGCGGCATCTTCTTCATCGACTTCTCCGCCGATGGGACGGCGTGGATCGCCGCGTCGTCGGGGCTCGTGCGCCACGGTGGCTACGACCATCGCCGCTTCACCCGCGCGGACGGGCTGCCGTCGAGCTATGTCCGCTGTGCGCGTGTCTCCAGGTCGGGCGCGGTCTGGGTCGGGACCGACCGGGGAGTCGCCGTGATCGAGGGCGACATCGTGCATCCCTTCGGCTCCCTCGACCGCCTCGCTGGACCGAGCGTTCGCCGCATCGTCGAGGACCCCGACGGCACGCTCTGGTTCTGCTGTGACCGCTGGCCGCGGCGGACCGTCACGGCGGGGCTGTCGCGGTTGCGACGCGGCGAGTGGACGACGTTCACGACCGACGACGGCCTGCCGAGCGACTACGTCATGGACTACTTCGCCGACTCGCGCGGCCGGCGTTTCGTCCTGACGCTCCGAGGTCTCGCCGAGATCGAGGACGACGACCGCGTGGCGCTGCCGCTCGAGGGCAGCGGGCTCGAGGGCACCGACGCGCGCTTCTGGTCGATGGTCGAGGTCCCGGATGTCGGCGTCGTGGCAGCGACCGATTCGGCGCTCTTCATTCTCGACGGCGATCGCGGTTGGCGGCGCGTTGCCGGGCCGTTCGCGGAAGTTCCGCAGCCGAAGCTCCTCGCCACGCGGCGGGGCGAGATCCTCACCTTCGCGAACGACCCGATCTCGGCCTTCGTCTCGTGGAACGACGGGCGCTTCGAGACCGTCTCCGAGCGGCTGGAGCTCGCCCCGAAGGGAATCCAGTCGGTCGCGGAGTCTCCCGATGGCTCGGTGTGGGCGGGCGGGTACGGTTTTCTCGTCCGCTGGAATCGTTCCGAGAGCGGTTACCGGCTCCATCGCGGCCTCCCGCCGCCGCGTTTTCGCGATGGGTTCGGCGGCGTGTGGATGGGCGCGGCGGGGAAGCGCGTGTGTCGCGTTCGTGATGGCGAATGGACATGGTTTCCGCGCGTCACCGCCGAGCCGGTGCTCGACCGCGAGGACGGTGTATGGCTCGCGCACGAGGGAGCGATCAAGCGCGTGCGCGGGGGAGAGATCGCCGAATGGCCGTCGCGGGCTGTCGGCGTCGCTGCGGTGACTCTGGTGGCGCCCGACGCCACGGACGGCGTGTACGTCGTCGGGCAGGATGCCGAAGGTCGCGCGGCGGCGGCGAGCCTCCGGCGGGGCCTCTGGCGCCGGATCCCACTCGACGTCGCGGACGGCGAGCGCGCCGTCGGCGGCGCAGACGATCCGGTCGGCGGGGCGTGGGTCGTCCTGCAGCGCGACGTCGACGGGACGATGACCCACCGCGTCGTTCGACTCGACGGCCGTCGCGCGCGACCCATCTCCATCCCGCGCGAGGCATCGATCATCGCGACGCCATTTCTGCATGCCGACCGCCGATCCCGGCTCTGGATGTACGGTTTCTTCGGTCTGTTCCTCCTCGAGCCCGGCGCCGACCGCTGGGCCTCGGTGGCGGAGATCTGCGGCGACGACGTCAGCTACGCTGCCGAGCGGCGCGGCGAGCTGTGGTTCTCGTATCGCTCGCTGACGGGTGGCGACGCCGGGCTCTCGTGTCTCGGCGAGTCCGGCTGGCGTCACCTGCCGCTCAGCACGGTGCGGTTCGCCGGCACGCTCGCCGACGGCTCGCTCTGCTATGCTCGCGCGAACGGGCTGCTCGAGATACCCGCCGGCGAGGATTCGAGACCTCGCCTCCGGACGCTTCCGCTCACCGGACGCGTCCTCTCGATCGTCGAGGGCGCCGACGAGGACGAGCGCTGGATCGGGCTCGAGGACACCGATTTCGTGCTCCGCTATCGCCCCGACGGCCACGCTCCAGAGACGCGCCTCCTGTCGGCGCCATCGATGCCGATGGAGGGCGAGGATCTCGTCGTCGGCATTGGCGGCGTCGAGCGTTTCCACCCCCCGACCAGTCGACGCGGGTTCGAGGTCGAGACGCGACTCGACGGCGGTCCGTGGCAGCGCCGGCCCCTCGAGCGCGGTGAGCTCCGCCTCGGCGGGCTCGTCGCCGGCACGCACGATCTCGAGGTACGCGTCATCGATGAGGACGGCGATGTCGACGAGACGCCCCTCGCGCTGCGAACCCGCGTCGTGCCGATCCCGATGCAGCTCCAGTGGTGGTTCACGCCGCTGGCGCTCTCCATCTTCATCGCCATCGCCACCCTGGCGGCGATCAGCCTCGTCGCCAGGAGGAAGCTCGCCGCGCAGGCCGCCGGGCTCGAGGAGCTGGTCGCGGAGCGCACGACGGAGCTCGTCGACACCAATCGCGAGCTGCTGAAGCAGATCGACGTGCGCAACCGCATGCAGCTGCGCCTCGCGCAGGCCGAGAAGCTCGAGGACCTCGGACTCGTCGCCGGCGGCGTGGCGCACGATTTCAACAACCTGCTCACCGTCATCCTGACGAGCTCCGAGCTCCTCGCGACGCGTCTGAGACCGGGTTCGCCGGAACGGGGGCGTGCGGATGACATCGCCGAGGCAGGCAAGCGCGCCGCAGAGATCACGCGCAAACTCCTGGCGTTCAGCCGGAGGCAGATCCTCGAGATGCGGACGGTCGATCTCGCCGCGCTGACGCGCGAGACCGAGCCGATGCTCCGGTCGATGCTCGGCGCGAACGTCGAGCTCCGCACCGAGATCGAGGCCGGGCCGCTGCTCGTCCGCGCCGACTCCACGCAGCTCGTCCAGGTGCTGCTCAATCTGGTCGTCAACGCGCGCGACGCCATGCCTGACGGCGGCGAGGCGGTGATCCGCATCCGAGACGTCGCCAACCATCACGGCTCGGACAACTGGCACGGGCTCGGCGGCGAGCGCTGCGTCCTCCTCGAGGTCGAGGACACCGGAACCGGAATCGCCGCCGGCGACCTGCCGAAGATCTTCCAGCCCTTCTTCACCACCAAGGAGCCGGGGAAGGGCACCGGGCTCGGCCTCTCGACGGTCTACGGAATCATCCGTCAGTTCGACGGCGCGATCCGCGCCCGGAATCGCGGCGGCGGCGCGTGCTTCGAGATCGCCCTGCCGCGTGTCGAGGACGCATCCTGGCAGGACAACGGGCAGGAGACGGAGAGCGCGACACGCCTCGTCGCGCGTCCGGAGGAATCGGTCGCGTCGCGCCGCGTCACCGGCAGCACCCTCGTCGTCGAGGACGAGCCCCGCGTCCGGCAGCTGATCTGCGATGCGCTGAGGAACCGTGGCTTCGACGTTCTCGAGGCGCCGACGCCCGAGGACGCGCTCGAGCTCGCGCGTCGCCACGACGGACGGATCTCGCTGTTGGTGACCGACATCGTCATGCCCGGGATGAACGGGTTCGACCTCGCGGCGCGCATCGCGGGCGTCGGCTCCGACATCGCCGTCGTTTACATCTCGGGGTACAACCCGAGCCTTCCTCCCGAGACCGCCCCCCTCGGTCACCCGACCAGTTTCCTCCAGAAACCGTTTCGTCCGGCGGAGCTGATCGCCGAGGTCGATCGCCTGCTGGCGCGCGGCGAGGAGAACGAGCGCGACCCGGGGGATTAGACGGTGGCCTTCCTGCCGCCGAGGTTCGCTTCCGCGCGCGTCACTCGCGACTGATGGCGATGTTGGCGAGGATCGTGAAGGCGAAGATGCCGAGGAAGTAGACGGCGGCGAGGCTTGCCGCCGCCTTTTCCTGACCGGTGAGGCCGCAAACGGCCGCGCCGACGCCGGCGATCCCCAGCACGATGGTCATCAGCCCGAGTCTCCTCCGCGCCTGCGGTTGCTCCGGCGCGAACGACCCGGCGACCGCGATCATGTAGAGCGTCAGGCCGATGGCGCCCATCCCCCACCAGCCGTTCCCGGTGACGAACCAGCCGCCCAGCGACACGAGCGCGCCGAGGACGATGAGGCCGACGACGTTCGACGCCGCACGTTCCCGCCTCGTCAGCGCCAGGCGCCCGAACGGGTGCAGCCGCAGGAAGAGATTGAAGAGCGGATCGGCGATCCAGGTCAGCAGGACGAATCCCGCCAGCAGCACGATGATCGGCACGACGATGGGCCGCGCCTCCGGCGTCGTCCGGCTGATCGACCGCAGCACGCGGTAGCAGATGTAGATGCCGATGATCACCCCCCACCGCACCCCCGGCGGCAGCGAGCCCATCCAGAGGAAGTACTTGAGGATCGCGCCGTAGATCGGATTGCGCGCCTTGAGCGCCGTGAGGACGCCCTCGCGCGCCCAGTCGAGGTTCGGGTCGAGGCGGAGGGCCTCGCGGAAGTGCTCCTCGGCCCGGCGCTGGTCGCCGCTGCGGACATAGGCCCAGCCGCGTGTCGCGTGCGCGAGCGCGCTGTCCGGGTCGGCCTCGAGCGCCTCCTCGGCGGCGGCCTCCGCCTCCTCGCGGCGCCCGAGCTGTTGCAGGCAGAGCGCGCGCATGTTGCGGCAGGTGTCGTCCTCGGCGTCGATGGCGAGCCCGGCCTCGGCCGCCTCGAGCGCCTCGGCCCACCGGTCGTTCTGGCCCAGGAGGCTGGACTTCAGACCCCAGTTGGTCTCGTCGTCGGGATCGATCCGCAGCGCCTCGTCGGCCGCGGCGAGCGCCTCGCGCTTCTTCCCCGCCTCCATCAGGACCCGCGCGAGCGCGACGTGCGTGTACGAGTCGTCCGGCCGCCGGCCGACCGCCTCGCGCGCGAGTTTCATGGCCTCGTCGTGACGCCCCTGCTCGGAGACTGCCTGCGCCAGCAGCGCGAGCGCCTGCGCGTCCTCGGGGTCCTCGGCGAGCGCCCGGCGGAGCTCGCGCTCGGCGAGCTCCCAGCGGTCCTGCATGAAGAGCAGACGTCCGCGCTGCAATCGTGCGTTCATCTCGGATTCCGTCGCCCCACGCCTCGCCGGGCTCGAGGCCCGACCCGGCTGACCCGGCTCACTTCAGCTTCAGGTACTCGAGGATGTCGTCGTAGATGCCGCCCTGGTTCGAGTAGAGCGCGTAGTTTCGCGCCGTCGCGAACCACTCCTTCGTGGTCGGCTTCTGCTTCTTCGCCGCCGCCAGGAGGTCGGCCGTTTTCAGCGGGCTCGCCTTGCGCTCGCGGATGGCGCGCCGCAGCTTGTCCTCGACCGCCGCGTCGACCACCGCCTCGAGATCGGCGCCGGAGAACTCCGGCGTCTTTCTCGCCACCGTCTTGACGTCCACTTTCTCCTGCGGCTTGCCCTTCAGCAGGATCTCCAGGATGCCCGCCCGCGCCGGCTCGTCGGGAGGCGGCACGAAGATGACGCGATCGAATCGTCCCGGCCTGCGGAACGCGGCGTCGAGATGCCAGGGCGCGTTGGTGGCGCCGAGGATCAGCAGGCCGTCGTTCGACGAGTCGATGCCGTCGAGCTCTGCGAGGAACTGGTTGATCAGCTGCCGTCCCGCCGAGCCGCGCATGTCCGATCGGCTGGCGCCCAGCGCGTCGACTTCGTCGAAGAAGAGCACGCACGGCCGGTTCGCCCGCGCCTGCGCGAAGAGCTCGTGCAGCTTGCGCTCGCTCTCGCCGATCCACATGTCGAGGACCTCGTGGATCCCGACGGACATGAATCCGGCCTTCACCTCGCCCGCCGTGGCGCGCGCCAGATGCGTCTTGCCGCAGCCGGGCGGACCGAAGAGCAGGATCCCGCCGCCGGTCTTCTTGCCGTACGCCTCGTAGAGCTCGGGATGGTTGAGCGGCGCGATGATCTTGAGGCCGATCTCCTCCTTGAGCGCGTCCATGCCGCCGACGTCGTCGAAGGTGACCTCCGGCCGCTCGACCGGGATCGCATCATCGCCGCCGGTCGGCGCGCAGGTCGCGCCGCGGACCTTGCCATCGACGACCTCCGCCGTGGCGGCCTCGTCGTCGTCGTCGCTGTAGACGCCGAGACGGAGCGCCAGCGCCGGGTCCTCGAGATCGGGGTCCTCGTCGATGGCCGTTCGGTACGCCCCTACCGCGCGCTCGACCTCGCCCGCGGCGAGCAGGAGGCGGGCGTGCGCGAGCCGGGCCCGCGCCGACGTCTCGGGAGCGTTGATCAGCGATTCGACGAGGACGAGCGCCTCGGAGTGCTTGTCGCGGCGGCTGAAGACCTCGGCGAGCTCGAGCTTGACCGCCTCGTCGTCCGGCGCGCGCGCGAGCGCGTCCCGCAGCTCCTTCTCCGCCTCGGCGATCCGGTCGGCCTCGACGAGCAGCCGGGCTATGTGACGGCGCAGCTTGACGTTCTCGGGCGTCGCCTCGAGCGCCTCGCGCAGATCGCGGATGGTGTCGTCCGTCGGCGGCATGGGTCCCCTGCTGCCATCTCGTCGGCGGAGCGCATTTTAGGACGGCGGGCGGCGGGCCGCAAGCCGCTCCGGGGAGACGGGCGGACGGAGCGCGAGCACCTCGAGGTCACGGGCGCGGATGGCGCCGCGTCGGTTCCGGTTCCTCGCCTCGACGATCCGGGGATCTCGCCCGGCACCGCCACCTGGGCGATCGTCGGCGAGGTGAGCCACGAGGACGTCGGCGACGCCGGGTTCCTCGAGATATGGAACCACCTCGACGACGGCGGCTCCTACTTCAGCCGCACGCTCGCCGAGGACTCGGGTCCTCTCCAGCGACTCGAGGGGCCCTCCGGCTGGCGGTCATTCGCCCTGCCGTTCTCGACGACTCCCGGCGGGCCCTCTCCGACGCGTCTCGAGCTCAACGTCGTGCTTCCGGCGGGCGGCGTGGTGCGGCTCACGGACCTGCGGCTCGCGGCGTGAGCCGGCTCCGGCCGGGTGGCGACCGGAGCCCGCTCTCACTCTTCCGGTGATCGGTGATCGGTGATCGGTGATCAGTGATCAGCTGGCGGCGCTGGCGGGATGACCGCGCGACGGGGCAGTCTTCTTTTCGGGCGCGGCGTCCGACTTGAACTGCTCGGCCTCCGTCGAGCCCTCGAGAGCCACCAGAGCCGAGGCGCCGTCGCTCACCGTGCTGGTGATGGCGTCGAAGTAGCCCGTGCCGACGAAGCGCTGGTGCGTCACGGCGCCGTATCCCAGCGACGCCTCGAGGTCGAACTCGCGCTCCTGCAGGCCGCTGTAGGCCGCCATGCCGCGGTCGCGATAGTCGTTGGCGAGCTCGAACATGCTCAGGTTGAGGGCGTGGAAGCCCGCGAGCGTGACGAACTGGAACTTGTAGCCCATGGCGCCGAGCTCGCGCTGGAACTTCGCGATGGTGGCGTCGTCGAGGTTGGCCTTCCAGTTGAACGACGGCGAGCAGTTGTAGGCCAGCAGCTTGCCGGGGAACTTCTCGTGCACCGCCTCGGCGAACGTCCGCGCCTCGTCGAGATCCGGCTTCGACGTCTCGCACCAGATCAGATCGCAGTACGGCGCGTAGGCGATACCGCGCGCGATCGCCGTCTCGAGGCCGCCACGGATGCGGAAGAAGCCCTCCGGGGTGCGCTCGCCGGTGAGGAACTGGCGGTCGCGCTCGTCGATGTCGCTGGTCATCAGCTTCGCCGCGTTGGCGTCGGTTCGCGCCATGAGCACGGTCGGGACGCCCGCGACGTCGGCCGCGAGACGCGCGGCGACCAGCTTGGAGATGAACTCGTTCGTCGGCACCAGGACCTTGCCGCCCATATGGCCGCATTTCTTCGCGGACGCGAGCTGGTCCTCGAAGTGGACGCCCGCGGCGCCCGCCTCGATCATCGCCTTCATCAGCTCGTACGCGTTGAGTGGGCCGCCGAAACCGGCCTCCGCGTCGGCGACTATCGGCGCGAACCAGTGACGCTGCTCGGCGTCGTCGTCGAGGCAGTGCACCTGGTCGGCGCGCCTCAGCGCGTTGTTGATGCGCTGCACCACCGCCGGGACGCTGTTGGCCGGGTAGAGGCTCTGGTCGGGATACATGTCGCAGGCGAGGTTGGCATCGGCCGCGACCTGCCAGCCGCTCAGATAGATCGCCTTGAGACCGGCGGCGACCTGCTGCACTGCCTGATTTCCGGTCAGCGCGCCGAGCGCGTGGACGTAGTCCTCGGTGCCGAGGAGCTCCCACAGGCGCGTCGCGCCCATCGTCGCGTAGGTGTGCTCGACGCGCAGGTTGCCGCGCAGGCGCAGCACTTTTTCAGCGGAGTACGGCCGCGTCACGCCCTTCCAGCGCGGGTCGGTTTCCCAGTGATTCTCCAGTTCCCGGGCGAGTGCTTCGAGTTCCGATCGCGTCATCGTCTTCTCCTGTTCAATCAAGGTGTGCGTAAGCTCGGAGCGTCAGGAATTCCTCGAGTTGGTCGTTGGCGATGATCTCGTCGAAGAGGCGCGCGGCGAGGTCGAACTTGCCGGCCGCGTACCTCTCCTCGCCCATCGTCTTCCTCAGCTGCTGCATCTCCTCGTCGAGGATCTGCCGGAAGAGGTCGAGCGTGACGTCGCGGCCATCGGTGAGCACGCCCTTGGGGTGGTGCACCCACTGCCAGAGCTGGGTGCGCGAGATCTCCGCGGTCGCCGCGTCCTCCATCAGGTTGTAGAGCGGCACGCACCCGGAGCCCCGGAGCCATGCCTCCATGTACTGGACGCCGACGCGGACGTTGGTGCGCAGCCCCTCCTCGGTGATCGTCCCCTCGGGAACGGCGAGCAGGTCCGCGGCGGTGATCTCGACGTCGTCGCGCTGTCTGTCGATCTGGTTCGGGCCGGGCATGGCGCTGTCGAACTCCTCGCGCGCGATGGCGATCAGGCCGGGGTGCGCCACCCACGTGCCGTCGTGCCCGTCGCTGGCCTCACGCGCCTTGTCGGCGCGAACGCGCGCCAGCGCCTCCTCGTTGGCGACCGGGTCGTCCTTGATCGGGATCTGCGCCGCCATGCCGCCGATCGCCGGGGCCCCGCGGCGGTGGCAGGTCTTGATCGCGAGCAGCGAGTAGCTGTGCATGCAGTGCGTCGTCATCGTCACCTGCGCACGATCCGGGAAGATGTACTCGGGGTGGCTCCGGAGGCGCTTGATCATGCTGAAGATGTAGTCCCACCGGCCGCAGTTGAGCCCGGCAGAGTGCTCGCGGAGCTCGTGGAGGATCTCGTGCATCTGGAAGGCCGCCATGATCGTCTCGATCAGCACGGTCGCCTTGATGGTTCCACGCGGCACGCCCAGCTCCTGCTGGCTGCGGACGAAGATGTCGTTCCAGAGACGTGCCTCGAGGTGGCTCTCCATCTTCGGGAGGTAGAAGTAGGGGCCGGTCCCCTTGTCGATCAGCTTCCTGGCGTTGTGGAAGAAGAAGAGCGCGAAGTCGAAGATGCCGCCCGAGATCTCGGCGCCGTCGACGCGCACGTGCTTCTCCTCGAGGTGCCATCCTCGCGGGCGCACCAGCAGCACCGCGGGCTTGTCGACGAGCCGGTAGTGCTTGCCCGCCGGGTTGGTGAACTCGATGGTGCCGTCGACCGCGTCGCGGAGATTGATCTGCCCCTGGATCGTGCCGTCCCACGTCGGGGAGTGCGAGTCCTCGAGGTCGGCCATGTAGGTGCTGGCGCCGGAGTTGAGCGCGTTGATCACCATCTTGCGGTCGACCGGCCCGGTGATCTCGACACGGCGGTCGTGGAGGTCGGCCGGCAGCGGGTCGATCCGCCAGTCGGACTCGCGGATGCCGGCGGTCTCCGGGAGGAAGTCCGGAAGACGGCCCGAGTCGAGCTCCCGCTGCCGCTTCGCACGCGCCTCCAGGAGCTCGAGCCGCCTGGCGTCGAACTCGCGGTGCAGCATCGCCACGAAGCGGAGCGCATCGGGCGTCAGGATCTCGGCGAAGGCGTCGGAGACGGGGCCGCGCACCTCGATCCCCTCGTCGCGGAGGGTCGAGAGCGAGTGGCTGGACGTGTTGGTCGGCATGTCGTGCCCTTTCGGTTCTTCTTTCCCCTCCCGGGCGAGCCGAGAGACGGTTCACTTCACTTCCGGGCCGGTCGGCCGCCGATCGTCGACCGCTCGACCGGGGTCCGGTTATCGAAGTATACCGGATGAAAAGGATTGAGATCGCCAATGGTCGCTATGAAGTTGATTTTTGTGACCTATTCTGCCCCGGACCGCCCACCGGACACCGGCCGCTGCCCCGCGGCAGTACCGCTAACTCTTTCTCAAAAGGCCACTTGTCCTCTCTGACCCCTCCATCGGACCGGCGGAGCGCGCCCCTCCAGACAATGGGCATTATTGACGAAAAGAATGCTGTCGGTTCCGTCGATTGCTCCCCGCCCGATGGCGGGCGCTTCCCGTTCCCGTTCGCGAGGTCCCCGATGCCGGCCAACACGGCGCGCTACAAGCAGAACCGGGTCCAGCAACTGCGCGGCTTCTGCTACGCCGTGCGGCTCGGCGGCGTGTCCAGGGCGGCGGCGCGGCTCGGGCTCAGCCAGCCGACGGTCTCGCTCCAGATCCAGGCCCTCGAGCGCGAGCTCGACGTCACCCTCTTCGAGCGCCGTGGCCCGCGCATGCACCCGACGTCGGACGGCGAGATCCTCTTCGAGCTCGCGCAACCGCTCATCGAGCGCCTCGACGCGCTGGAGGACGAGTTCGCCGCCCGCCGTCACGACGTCGAGAGCGGCACCATCCACGTCGCGGCCGGCGGGTCGACGCTGCAGTACGTCCTCCCGAGGTACGTCGAGCGATTCATCCACCTCCATCCGGGGATCGAGGTGCGTCTGAACAACGTCACCGGCGAGGCCGGCCTGGCCCTGCTGCGCGCCGGCGAGGTCGACCTCGCGGTCGGTCCCCTGCCGGACGTGCCGGACGACATCAAGTTCTATCCGATCGTCTCCTACGAGCCGATGCTGATCACGCCCGTCGACCACCCGCTGGCGAAGAAGAAGCGCATCACGCTCAAGGACATCAGCAAGCACCCGCTGATCCTGCCGCCGCGCCGGCTGAGCACCTGGAGACAGGTGGAGTACGTCTTCACGCAGCACAACCTGAGCTATCGCGTCAACCTCGAGGTCGGTGGCTACGAGGTGATCAAGAAGTACGTCGAGCTCGGCATGGGCATCTCGATCGTCATGAGCAACTGCCTCACCGAGAAGGACCGGCTCTTCCGGGTCTCGGTCGGCCGCTACTTCCCCGAACGGACCTACGGCGTCGTCCTTCGCCGGCACGCGGTCCACTCGCCGCAAGTTCGCCGGTTCGTGGAAGTCCTCGACCCGGAGATCGACCTCGACCGGGCCACACGCGCCGCGCCACAGCGCGGTCAGCGCGGGCGCAGGCGCACGCCGCGGAAACCACAGCCGAGGTAGTCGAGGCCGACGCCCCGCGCAGCAGTATCGCAGGACGGCGACGGTCTCGTCTCCACCGCATCGATCACCTCCGATAGAGGCCCGGTCAGTCGGGCGGCAGCAGCAACCGCGCGTCGGTCTCCCACCAGCTGGTCTGCCCGAGAAGATAGGGGTTCCTGCGCACGCGCACCTCGAGGAACTCGCCCGGCCGCCAGGATCGCCTCGACGTCGCGCTGCGCATCCGCGTCGAGTCGTCGCAGACGCTGGGCGGCGCCTCGTCGGCGTCAGTCCACCACGACGAGCTCGTACTTCCAGCCGCCAACGTCCCTCGGCTCGCGCCGGAGACGAAAGCGAGCGCCGAAGACGCCCGAACTCGATGAAGTCGAACCGCCCTTCGGCGCGATCGGCGCAGTGCCTTCCCCGGCGACCACGAAGAACGCAGGAGGGTCGCGCCGATTTTCCGGCGTCGTGCGAGATTTCACGCGCAGTGCAGCGCGTGTTCTGAACGACAACGCGGGTGGAGAGCGCTCGCCGCGGCGACTCGCCGGTCTCGCCGGGATTCCGTCAGCCCTGGAATGCCCCTTGCGTCTGTCTCTCGCGAACGGCGCGCGGGTATGGCGCGGAGCGTCACGGCGCGTCCGGACGAGCAACCGACGGAGGCCCTTCGATGGCGAACCGATCACCCCGCGGACGCACTGCCGTCGCCGTCCTGCCGCTCCTGGTCACGCCTGTCATTTTCTTCTTCTTCTTGCTGCTGTTGCTGTTTCCCGGCTGCCGCTCTGTGCCCGCCGCCGGGCCCTCGCGCCCGCGGCTCGTCTATGTCGGCTCGTCGACCATCGGCCAGTTCATGGCGGAGGCCGAACCGGTCTACGGGCGGGCGGGCTTCGTCATCGACGTCGCGCCGGAGAGCCTCGGCGGGGAGACCCTGGTTCGCGAGCGGCAGGCCGACCTTGCCGGCGTGGCGCGGGAGCCGGATCCCGAGTCACTCGAGCTCGGTCTGCGGGCGACGCACATCGGCACGGACTCGATCGCCGTCATCGTCAACGAGAGGAATCCAATCGACGAGCTGCAGCTCTCGCAGCTTCGCGACATATTCACCGGCCGCGTGAGGAGCTGGAAACAACTGGGTGGCCCCGACCTCGAGATCGTCCCGCTCGTGGTCGCCGAGGAGTCCGCGACGCGACACGTCTTTCGCGACATCGTCCTCGGACCGGCCAGCTACGTCGGGTGCCGCGTCGTGACGCCGGACCACCGCATGCCGATGAACGTCGAGGAGGAGCCGGGAGCGATCGGCATGATCAGCCACTCGTTTCTCTGCGCCGGCGGCGTCGTCAAGGTGATCGCCGTCGAGGGCAACGCGCCGGTTCCCTGGAACCTCAACTACCCGATCGTGCGCCCGCTCTACCTCCTCTGGTGGCCCGACGACCCGGTCGTCGTCGATTTCATCGCGTGGACGAGCACGAGGGAGGCCGAGGCCGTCGTCCTGAAGTGCTTCGGGCGGCGGCGACACCTCGCGGTGCCCGGTGACCTCGGGACAATCGAGACGCCGTGAACGACGGATCGCCGACCGTCGGCCACTCGGGCGGCGCGAAGCTGGAGGACCGCCCGTGGCTCTCGTGATGTCCTACGTGTGCGCGAGCGCACGGCCATCCTCGACCCGGACGACCCGGTCAACATCCAGTTCACGTCCCGAGCTGCTGCGTCGCGTGATGACGGAGATGGGGTGTCGGGAGATCCTGGTCGGCTACGGGCAGACGGAGGCCTCGCCGCTGACGCACCTGACGCGACCGGACGACTCCTTCGAGCGCCGCACACGCACGGTCGGCACCAACCTCCCCCACCAGGAGGTCAAGATCGTCGATCCGGCGACCGGCGCGATGCTTCCCGTCGGCGAGCAGGGTGAGGTGTGCTTTCGGGGGTACCACGTGATGCGAGGCTATTCAACCAGCCGGACGCGACGCGAGCGGCCATCGACGAGACGGGCTGGCTGCACTCCGGCGATCTCGGCGTTCTGGACGGTGACGGATACCTCCGCATCACCGGGCGTCTGAAGGACATGATCATCCGCGGCGGCGAGAACATCTATCCCGCCGAGATCGAGGCGCTCAAGGGGCGACCCGCGGGAACGGATCCCGAGGCGTGAGAACTTCCGCGAGTCGCGCCTTATTTCCCGATATCTGAGAGGGCACGTCTCGCGAACTCTCGTGAGCGCTTCCCTCCGCTCGGGAACACGCTTTGCACTCTCGACTTGCGGGGGGCTCGAGGCGGGAGGCGGCGATGCTCCGGATCCGATTTCACGGCCGCGGCGGACACGGCGTCAAGACGGCGAGCCGAATCGCCGGCACGGCCGCGTTCCTCTCCGGCCACTGGGCCCAGGATTCGCCGATCTACGGCGCCGAACGCCGCGGCGCGGCCGTGGTCGCCTTCACGAGGGTCCACTCCTCTCCGATTCTCGAGCGCGGACCGATCGCCGACCCGGACATCGTCATCGTCGGCGACGAGTCACTCCTGTCGGATACCGCTTCTGGTGTCCTGCACGGTGCTGCCGGCGCCTCTGCCGTGTTCGTCAACACCGCGGACCGCGACGCGGCGGTCGAGGCCGTCGGCGAGGGCCCCGTGGTGATGACCGCCGACGTCACGCGCCGGACACTCGAGACCCTGGGACGCGCGTCCGCACTCAGCGCCGGCCTCGCCGCCGCGGCCGTGCGCCTCAGCGGGCTCGTCTCCGCGGACACGCTCGCCGAATCGGTCCGGACCGAGCTCGAGGAGCTCGAGCTGCCACCGGAACACGTGGACAAGAACGTACACCTGGCCGGCGAGGTGTTCCGGGCGCTGTCGCCCGTCGCCATCCGACCCCGCGAGCCGGCACGCGCGGGCCAGCTCCACGCGCCGCGCTACCATGGAGCGCTCGCCGGGACGCCCAGCATATTCGCAGCCGGGAACTCCCGCCTTCGCCGCACGGGATCCTGGCGGCTCGAGCGCCCGGAAATCGACCGCGAGCGGTGCACGCGCTGCGGGCTCTGTTTCGTGCGCTGTCCCGATGGGGCGATCGCGCTCGACGACGAGGGCTATCCGATCATCGACTTCGATCACTGCAAGGGCTGCTTGATCTGCCTCGAGACGTGTCCACTGGAGGCTATCTCGGCGCACAGGGAGGTGCGATCGTGGTGAGGAAACTGCTCACTGGAAATGCCGCGGCCGCCTGGGGCGCTCGCCTCGCGCGGGTGCGCTACGTGCCCGCGTTTCCGATCACCCCGCAGACCGAGATTGTCGAGTCCCTGAGCGAGTGGTTCGCACGCGGCGACCTCGAGGGCAGGTTCGTGACGCTCGACGGAGAGAACTCGATGGTGCTCGCCGCCGGCGCCGCGAGCGCTGCCGGCGTGCGAACATTCACCGCGACGTCGAGTCAGGGCCTCGTCCACGCGATGGAGGCCCTCTACACGGTTGCCGGCTGGCGCGTGCCGCTGGTCCTCGTCAATGTCTCGCGGGGTCTCTCGGCGCCAATCACCCTCGGCCCGGATCACAACGACGTGCTGGCGGCGCGCGATACCGGCTTCGTTCAGATTCACGCCGAGACGTGCCAGGACATCCTCGACTCGGTGCTCCTCGCCTACCGCATCGCCGAGGACGCGCGTCTCCGCATCCCGGTGATTGTCAACCTGGACGGTTTCTACCTGTCGTTCACACGCGAGCCCGTCGAGCTTCCGGACCCGCGCCAGGTCGATCGATTCCTCGAGCCGGTCGGCGCGTCGCGGCCGGGCTTCCGCGCCTCGCGTCCCGTCGCACAGGGTGTGGCGGTACTCGACGCCGCCGCCTACAGCTACTTCCGCTACCAGCTCCACCTCGCACTCGAGGCCGCCCTCGACGTTCACTCGGAGGCGGTGGAAGACTTCCAGCGCATCTTCGGCCGCCGTCCCGCGGCACTCGACGCCTTTAAAGTGGACGCCGCCGATGCGATCCTCGTCATGGTGGGCTCGTTCGCGACTCGAGGCAAGGAGGCGGTGATCCGGTGGCGCCGGCAGGGTCATCGCGTCGGGCTCGTACGACCGCGGCTGCTGAGACCGTTTCCGGCGCGGGACCTCGTCGCGTTGCTATCCGGACGGCGCGCGGTCGCCGTGATCGACCAGAACGTCTCGCCGGGCCTCGGCGGCATCCTCTTCCACGAGATCGCCGGCGCGCTCGCGGCGTGCGGTTGCCGACCGCAGGTCCTGCGCTCGTTCATCGGGGGACTGGGAGGCAAGGAGATCACCGCCGCCGAGCTCGATCACGTGCGCGCGGCGCTCGACGAGAGGGAACCGGGACCCGACGGGCGTGCCGAGCTGCTCTTCACCGGCGACGACTGGAGCCGGGTCCGGTCGATGCTCGAGACCGCAGGCAAGCAGATCGGAGGCGCGGTATCATGCGAGTGAAGCGCGAGCGATACAGGAGTCACCTCGACCTCCCCACGGAGGAGTTCCTGCAACCGGGATCGCCGCTCTGCGCCGGGTGTGGCGGGCTGGTCACGCTGCGGCTTTTTCACAAGGTGCTGGGCGGCAACGTCGTCGTCGTCAACGCCGCCGGCTGCATGACCCTCCTCGCGACCTATCCGTTCACGCCGCTCGAGTCGTCGTGGCTCTACACGACGATGGGCGGCGTCTCCCCGGCGGCCCAGGGACTGCGCGACGGGCTCGATCTGCTCCTGGAGCGCGGGGAGCTCTCGCCGGATGAGGATCTCCACGTGCTCGCGCTCGCAGGAGACGGCTCCACCTACGACATGGGACTCTCGGCGACATCGGCGGCTATCCACCGCGGACTCGACTTCTGGTATCTTTGCTACGACAACGAGGCGTACGGCAACACGGGGTTTCAGATGTCGAGCGCGTCCCCCTACGGTTCGCGGACGACGACGACGCCCGTGGTCGGCGAGGGCTCGCCAGGGACCGCGGCCCAGAAGAAGGACATCTTCGAGATCTGGCGTTCTCACCAGCCGCCGTACGTCGCGACGGTGTCGGCGCATGATGCGGTCGACCTCGCCGAGAAGGTGAACCGGGGGCTGTCGATCGAGGGTCCGAAGCTCTTTCTCGCGCTCGCGGTGTGCCCCACGGGCTGGGGTTTCGACCCACGGCTCGCTGACGACGTGGCGCGGCTCGCAGTCGACACCGGCATCTGGCCGCTCAAGGAAGCTGTCGACGGACGGGTCCGGCACACCTTCGTTCCGAATCGCCGTCCGCCGGTCGAGGAGTATCTGCGGCCGCAGGGGCGCTTCAGACACCTCTTCGAGCCCCGGCCGCGCCGGGACATGATCGACGCCATCCAGGCGCGGGTCGACCGATACTGGAGGCAAGTCGGAGAAACGGAAGGAAGGCGACGATGCCAGACGGAGAGTTCCTGATCGAGCCCTTCTGTGATGACCTCGGCCCCGCTCGGGTGGTCCACGTGCATGATTGTCGCACGGGACTGCGCGGGATCGTCGTCGTCGACAACGTCGCGTGCGGGCCTGCCATCGGCGGCGTGCGCATGGCGCCCGACGTCTCCACGGAGGAGGTCTTTCGACTCGCCCGCGCGATGACGCTCAAGAACGCGGCCGCGGGACTTCCCCATGGCGGCGGCAAGTCGGGCATCCTCGCCGACCCGACCACGGCGGACAAGGAGCGTCTCGTTCGGGCGTTCGCCCGGGCCATCCGTGACATCGACGACTACATTCCGGGCCCCGACATGGGCACGGACGAGTCCTGCATGGCGTGGACGCGCGACGAGATCGGCCGCGCCGTGGGTCTCCCACGTGTGCTCGGCGGCATCCCGCTCGACGAGATCGGCGCCACCGGCTTCGGCATCGCGCACTGTGCCGAGATCGCCGCCGCGTACTGCGACTTCGAGCTCGATGGCGCCACCGTGGCGATCGAGGGCTTCGGCAACGTCGGCCGAAACGCGGCGCGCTTCCTCGCCGACAAGGGTGTCACGCTCGTCGCGGCGAGCGACCGCGGCGGCACGGTGGTCAACCTCGACGGCATCCCGGTCGAGGCGCTCTCCCGGGCGAAGAGGGAAACCGGCAGCGTGGTCGGCTACGAGCACGCCAGGCGACACGCGGTGGCGGATCTCTTCCACGTGCCCTGCGACATCATCGTGCCGGCGGCGCGTCCCGACTCGATTCACGAGGGCAACATCGCCGGGATCCGGGCGCGACTTATCCTCGAGGGCGCCAACATCCCGGCGTCGCCGGAGGTCGAGCGCGCGCTTCACGAGCGCGGAGTGCTCGTGGTCCCCGACTTCATCGCCAACGCGGGCGGCGTCATCTGTGCGTCGGTCGAGTACCACGGCGGCACGGAGGAGGCCGCCTTCGCCGAGATCGCCAACCAGATACGGCGCAACACCGGGGAGGTGCTCGAGCGCAGCAAGCGGCAGGGAGTCGCCCCGCGGAGTGCGGCCCTCGAGCTTGCCCGCGAGCGCGTCACCGAGGCGATGAGCTACCGCGGCTGACGCGCCGCAATCGACCCGCCCCCGCCGGAGATCCGACCGCGCGAGGTCCGACAGCGCGCTCCGCGCTGACTCAGTTTCGCGGCAGCTCCGGCGGCCTTGGCGGCGGGGGAAGCCCGGATATGTCGGACTCGCGAAACACCAGGATGTCGCGAGGCGGAGCGCCCGCGTCCGGCTTCTCCTGGAGCTTCTGGGCAAGCTCCTCGAGGCGCGCGGCGACGCGGTGGTTGATCGAGTCTTCCGGCCACCCGCCCTCCTCGTCGGGAGCTCCCGCCTCGACACCGGTGAGGATCTCGATGCCGTCGTCGATGTGATCGACCGCCCAGATCCTGAAGGACCCCTCGCGGACGGCCGTGACGACGCGCTCGGCGAGCATCAGATGCTGCACGTTCGCCCGCGGGATGATCACGCCCTGCCCCGCCAGCGGTTCCCGCGCGCGGCAGATGTCGAAGAAACCCTCGATCTTGTGGTTCACACCGCCGACCGCCTGCACCTCGCCTCGCTGGTTCACCGATCCCGTGGCCGCGATCCCCTGACGGATCGGCACGCCCGACAGCGCCGACAGGAGCGCGTAGAGCTCGGTGCTCGAAGCCGAGTCGCCGGAGACCTCGGCGTACGACTGCTCGAACGTCAACGTGGCGGTTAGCGCGAGGGCCCTCTGCTGCGCGAATCGGCTGGCCAGGAACCCGGTGAGGATCATCACGCCCTTGTCGTGCGTGCTGTGCGAGAGGTTGACTTGCCTCTCGATGTTGATGACGCCGTCGTTGCCGACCGCGACCACGGCGCTGACACGCGTGGGGCGCCCGAAGATGTAGTCGCCCAGCATGTGAATGGCCAGGCCGTTGAGCTCGCCGACTCGCTCGCCCGCGGTGTCGACGACCAGGATATCGCGCTCGATCAGCTCCTGGACGCGCTCCTTGACGAGGCTGGAACGGTACTCGATCTCCTCGACGGCGCGCCTGACGTGTTCTGCCGCGACCAGCTCGCTTCCCTCTTTTCCAGCCCAGTACGCCGCTTGCCGGATCACGTCGTTGATGAATCCGAACTGGAGGGACATCTTCTCGCGGTCCTCGACTCGCCGCGATGCCTCATCGACGATCGCCGCCATCGCGGTGCGGTCGAAATGCGGAAGCTTCTCCTCCTCGACCAGCCGTGCGACGAAGGACCCGAATTTCTGGATCGACTCCTCGGTGCGATCGCTCTCGCGGTCGAAGTCGGCCTTCACCTTGAAGCTCTCCCGGAAACTCTCGTCGAAGGCGTAGAGCAGGTGGTAGTAACGCGGGTTGCCGATCAGGCAGACCTTGACGTCGAGCGGGATCGCCTCGGGGCGGAGCGTCTGCGACGAGAGCAGACCGACGTGCTCGGCGAGCTCCTCGATGCGGATCTCGCGGTCGCGGATGGCGCGCTTCAGCGCGTCATAGACCCACGGGTTGCGGAGAACGTCCTCGATGTTGAGGACGAGGTATCCGCCGTTCGCGTGCGCCAGGGCCCCGGCGCGAATCATCGTGAAGTCGGTGATCAGGGCGCCGAACTGAGCGCGACGCTCGATGCGGCCGACGAGATTGTGAAACGTCGGGTTCGTCTCGACGACCACGGGAGCGCCCTCGAGCGACGAGTTGTCGATCACGAGGTTGACCGCGTACCGCGTCAGGTTCGGGCCTCCGGCAATCCGGGCGCCGGCGAAGATCCCTGGCTCCTCCTGCTGACGGAACTGATCGATGTTCTCGAGGATGTCCGCCTGCACCTGCTCGAGGTACTCCGCGACTCTCGGGTACTCGGCGTACCGGTCGTGGAGGTCGCGCATCAACCCCCCGAGGACGTTCATGGCGACGTCGTGGTCGAACTCCTTGAGCTCCCGCTTGAGGTCACGCTCCGCGTCCTTGATGTCCGACATGAACTCGAGGATGCGCTGCTGGAATTTGGCGATCGCGTCCTTGATCGCCCCGCGCTGGTCCTCCGGGAGACGGTCGTAGTCGTCCCTGGTGAGTGGCTTCCCGCTGACCACCGGCGTCGCCTGGAGGCCCATCGGCGTGCTCTCGAGGACGAACTCGCTCGCCTCCGCCTCCTTCTGCAGCGCCTCGAAAAGCCGCTTCCTGCGCTCCTGGTTCTTCTCGGTGATTTGACGCCGCTGGTCATCGTACTCCTTCCCCTCGAACGACTTCGGCACCAGCTCGCGGAGGTCCTGGACGAGCTCCTCCATGTCGTGCCGGAGCCGCGCGCCCGATCCCGGCGCGAGCCGGAGCACCCGTGGCGTGTCCGGGTCCTCGAAGTTCTGGACGTAGACGACATCGTCTGGCACCGGCTTCCCCTTGACGACCTCGCCGAGAATGCGCTTGAGGATGTTCGTCTTCCCGGTCGCCGGCTCGCCGGCGAGGAAGAGGTTGTAGCCGGAGCTCGAGACGTCGAGTCCGAAGCGGATGGCGCGCACCGCCCGGTCCTGACCGAAGACCTCGAGCAACGGCTCCATCTCCGCCGTCGTGTCGTGTGGAAAGATGGCCGGGTCGCAGACCTGACGGAGTTCAGTCCAGGAAAGCAGCCGATCGTCGCGGTCCACCCTCGTGTGCCTCCGATCTCGCGGTTCGCGTATTCCTCCCTCCCCGGGCCGAGACTACAGCGGATGACAGCACAACTCAAGCCGCTTGAAGCCGCGATGCGTCGCTCCGGAGATCGGACGCTGGGCGGCGACGCCGCGTCTTCGCTCCCGGTCGGACGTCGAGAATCCGGTTCACCCCGTCGCCGCCGCTGGCTACAATCCAGCCCGTGAAAGCCGGCCCGGAACGCGGTGTCCGGGCGCGGCCCGGCAACGTCGGCGCGGTCACGGAGGGCGACGGATGCTCGAGATCGGCAGTTTCAGCTCCCGCAGCTGCAGCGGGATGACGCGGCGGTCGTTCGTGCGGGTGGCGGGGTCGCTCCCCGCGTTCCTCGGCCTCTCGTCGCTCGCGTCGCGAGCCGCTCGAGGGGCGGAGGCGCCGCGGGCGCGGTCGGTGATGATGGTCTGGCTCTGGGGAGGTCCGAGCCACCTCGACACCTTCGATCCGAAGCCCGATGCATCCGACGCCGTCCGCGGCCCGTTCGCGACCATCCCGACGAGGACCCCCGGCGCGCGTTTCACCGAGCTGGTGCCGCGACTCGCTCGTCGCAGCGACCTCTTCGCCGTGGTGCGCTCGACGCGGCTCTCCGGGAACCACGACATGCTGGCGCTCACCGGAAAGCGCGGCAGCCGCTCGGGCCACGAGCCGAACTTCGGATCGATCGTCTCCTCGTACGCGCGCGGCACGCTGCTGCCGCCCTTCATCTCGATCGTGCCTCGGACGCGCATCGGGCACGGCTTCCGGTCGATCGCCGTGCCCGGATTCGGCGCCGGCCGTCTCGGCGCGGCGCACGATCCGTTCGTCGTGCGGTGCTCGGCGAGCGGCGAGGCGGACGTGCCGAGCCTGAAGCTGGTCGACGGGCTGTCGCCCGGTCGGCTCGACGACCGACGCACGCTGCGCGAGGAGCTCGACACGCTCAAGCGCGCCGTCGACAGCGACGCGTTCCACGACTGGAACCGGCAGGAGGACGCCGCGTACTCGCTGCTGAGCTCGGGCGACGCGTTCCGGGCGTTCGATCTCTCGTCCGAGTCGGCGCGCGTCCGTGGCGCGTACGGCCGCACGACGTTCGGCCAGAGTCTGCTTCTCGGACGCCGTCTCGTCGAGCACGGCGTGCCGTACGTGCACGTCAACTGGAGCCTCGGCGTCGACGGTCTCCAGGAGGGCTCGAACATGGGCTGGGACACGCACCGGAACGGGTTCGGGCAGCTGATGAACTACCACGGACCGATCTTCGATCGGGCCTTCTCGGCGCTGCTCGATGACCTCCACGAGCGCGGCCTCCTCGAGAGCACGCTGGTCGTCGCCATGGGCGAGATGGGACGCACGCCGAAGATCAACAAGGTCGGCGGTCGCGACCACTGGGCGACGTGCTCGACGCTGTGGGCCGGTGGCGGCGTCGAGGGCGGGCGCATCGTCGGCGAGACCGACGCGATCGGCGGCGAGCCGGTGACGCGACCGATGACGTCGCTGATGGTCGGCACGACGATCGCCGAGCTCACCGGCGTCGACTCGCAGGCCCGGGCCGAGGCGAACGTGCTCGCCGGCGGCGAGGTGATCTCGGAGCTGCTGTAGTCGATTTGGTCGGGTCGACCTCGGAGAAACGCGGATCCCGCTGATGACGACCACTGGGCAGAATCGCGGACGCTCGACGTCCTTCGGCCGTTTCGCGGTGACCGCGGCGCTGATCGCCGCGCTGTCGCCGGTCCCCTCGATCCGCCTCGGCGCCGATGAGCGCCCCGCCGCGGTCGAGCGGGAGACCGTGAGGAAGGTGCCCGCTCCGGCCGGGCGATTGACAACCGACGGGCTCCTCAAGCGCGATCCGATCTTCTGGCCCGGCGGCAAGGAGCTGGTCTACTCCGTCGAGGAGGAGGGGAGCGGGCGCATGCGACTGATGCGCCTCGATCTCGGCACGGGCACGTCGCGGCTCTTCCACGAGGGCGCCGACATCTCGGACAGGGAGCTCTCGGTCTCCGCCGACGCATCCGTTCACGCCTACATCACCGTGCGCGGGCTGAGCTCGAGGATCACCGTCGAGGACGGCAAGCGCTCGCGGCGCGTGACGGTTCCCTCGGCCGGCATCGCGAACTGGTGCAACTGGCCGTCGGTGGCGCCCGGCGGCGATCGCGTCGTCTTCACCGAGGGCGCCTCGGCGATCTTCTCGTACGACCTCGTCGAGAACGCCGGGAAGAAGAGCCTCAGGCGGCTGACGCGCGAGGGGGTCGGGTACAGCGACCTGTGGCCGAGCTTCTCGCCGGACGGCCGGAAGATCGTTTTCACGACGCGGCGCGACAACGATTTCGAGATCTACGTCATGAACGCCGACGGATCGAAACAGACGCGCCTGACGCGCAGCAAGGGGATCGACGCGCGCGCCGTCTTCTCGCCGGACGGCAAACGCATCGCGTTCACCTCGAACCGCGACGGCAACTACGAGGTCTACGTCATGAGGGCCGACGGGTCCGATCCTCGCCGCGTCACGCGGCACCCGGAGCGGGACGACCACGCGTGCTGGTGGCCCGACGGGAAGAGCCTCGTCGTCGTCTCGGAGCGCGACGGGCGTTTCGATCTGTATCGCGTGCCGGCGCCCGGCAGCTGATCTCCACGCCGTTCAGCAGGACCGTGGCTCTCCGGTGCCGCTTGTGGAGCCGACTCGAGCGCCTCTACAATGGCGGCGATGGAACGGCTGACTCGGCAGGGCCTTCAGGAATTCCTCGCGAGGGAGACGCTGTTCGGGGGCGCGCCGCCGGGAGCGCTCGACGAGATCGCCGGCCTGGCCAGCCAGGACCTGGTCAAGGAGGGCGTCACGGTGTTCGTGGCCGGCCAGCGCTGCACGGCCCTCCACTTCGTCGCGTCGGGATGTGGTCAGATCGTCGTCGGCTCGCCGGACGGGCGGCAACGGGTGCTCCACCGGGCGTTCGCCGGAGAGATGGTGGGCGGTGTTCCCTTCTTCGACGGCAAACCGTATCCGGCCAGTTTCGTCGCCGAGACCGACTGCTTGCTGGTCCGGTTCCCCCGCGAGCGTCTTCTCGACCTGCTGTCGCGCCGCCCCATGGTGACGCTGTCGATCGTCGGAGCGCTCGCGAGACGGCTGCGGAAGATGGTCTCCCTCGTCGACGCGATGTCCTTCGCGGATACCCAGCACCGCCTCTGGGACTACCTCGTCTCGTCCTCGGAACCCGTTGGCGCCGGCGAGTATCCCCGCGTCCTCGATCCGCTGCCCACCCGCGAGCACATCGCGTCGGTGATCGGCACCGTGCGGGAGGTGGTGTCGCGACGACTCTCGAGCCTCGTCGAGACCGGACACGTCCGAATCGAGGGACGACGCGCGACGATCCTGAGACCACTGGACTGAGCCGTCGATTTCTCTCGACGGCCGAAGCGGTCGATCCCGGCCTCTGACCGCGAGCGGTCAAAGCGAACCGGGCCCGTCCGGAGACTCCGGGATTTCGGGGTGGCTCTACGGGTTGTAACCGAGCGCCACGAACTTGCGGATCTCGAGCGACCCGCGCTGCGCCTTGAAGAGGAAGAACGACGGGTCGATCGCCCCCATCGAGTAGACCCTCTCGCCGTTGAGGTGGAACACGAACTCCGAGCCGACACGCTCCATCATCACCTCGTTCCACCGGCGCATGTCGACGGGACGGCCGATCTCGCCGTTGTTGCCGGCATCCGAATCGAGGTTGATGCCGGCGCGGCCGGCCGGGGTGGCGCCCGCGGAGAAGTAGAGCCCGGGGTTGCCGCCCTTGAACTCGACGACGACGCTGAGCCAGCTCGCCGCGGCGAGCGGCATCAGGAAATGGTCGCCGGGCGGTCCGCCCGAGTGCGTGATGCGCGTGCCCGAGGCGCGAAACGGACCGACCAGTGACCGGAACGGGGCGAGATCGCCCTCGAAGCGCACGGCGACGAGTCCCGATGGCCGCGACGGGTCGGGGTCGCCGAGCGATAGCGGCGCGACCGCCTCGGCGAGCTCCTCGATGCGGCTGACGACGCGCCGGCGCTCGACGCCGCTGAGGTGAAACGCGTGCTGCACGAGCCAGCGGCCGGCGCGGGCACGCGCCTGCTCCGCCTCGGCCCTGTCGAGCCCGCGGGCGGCCTCGAACCAGAGGTCGGCGAGTCGCGGCAGGTCATCGATCGCGGGCTGCCGCTCGAGCGCGGCGAGCTCCTTCTTCGCGACCTCCGCGAGACGCTCGTCCACGCCGTGCGAGAGGAGACGGAGCCCGCGCCGCCATGCTCCCTTCACGAAGCAGTAGAACCTGCCAGCCTCGAGGTTGGCATCGGGAAGCGATGCGTCGGCCTCGAGACGGTCGATCGCTCGCCTGGCGTCCCTGTAGGAGCGCTGCACCCGCGCCACCTGTCGGAGCGCGATCCGGAAACGCGACGTGTGAGAAGTGTCGGTGACCTTGCGGGCGGCCGTCTGTCCGGTTCGCAGGAACTTCTTCGCGCGATCGTAGTCGTCGAGAGCGAAAGCGTCACGGGCCAGCCGCATGCACGCCTCGGCGATCGACTCGAGGTCCTCCTCCTCCCGGGCGCTGCGCCTGGCCGTCTCGAGCGCCTGCTCCTTCATCTCGGTCGACTTGACGTCGAAGACCGCCGCGAGGGCGTCGATGACGTCGAACGCCAGCATCGCGTCGCCGCTCCGCGCCGCGATGTCGCGAGCGTCCCGGAGGATCACGAATTGCAGCGCGACGTTCTCGCGCTCCTCCGACGCTCGCGCCAGCAGCACGCGGGCAAAGGAGCGCATGCCCAGCCGGGACGTGTCCCGATACCGCGCCCCGTAGAGGTCGCGGAGCACCTTCTCCGCGGCCTCCTGCTCGAATCCGAGCGGCACGCGCGCCTTCGTGTCCACGACCTCGCGACCGACCAGGGGGGAGATCGCGGATATCGCGAGCGTCAGCGAGAGCACGAGGAGTACAGACGGTCGCGTCATGGGGATATCTTGCCCGATCCGCCGATTCTCGCGTGCCGGGGCGAGCGTGTCAATCAGGCGATCGGTTGATCGCCGGGGCGCGAGCGGATGCGGGCGACGGCGGGCCGGGCGGGCTGGCCTCTCCTCGCGCGAGCGCGAGCAGATCGCGGTGAGTTCGATACGTCACACCGCGCACGCCTCTCCAGATGCGGTCGATCTCGGTCGGATCGAGGTTCGGAAAGACGCGAGCCACGCTCTGCGGACTGACCGTCTGCTGGCCCGGTGAGAGCCGGCCGTCGCGCACGAGCCGCGACTCGATCGAGGCGCGCCAGAGGACGTGATAGCGGTCCCGGATCAGGTCGAGCTCCGGCCGGCCGGCCGCGGGACCGATATCCGGCTCGTACGCGAAGGCCGGGTCGACCATGTCCGAGAGATGCGCGAGCTCGCGTCGAAGCATCGTGATCAGCAGATCGCGATCGAGGAAGAGCTCGGCGCGAAGCCGGACGACCGCGGTGCGCCCCACCGTGCCACCGCCCCCTCGCCCCCGCTTCACGAACAGCTCGGCGCCCTCGTCGCGCCGGCCGGCGGCGCGCGAGATCGTCACGCGGTCGATCCCCTGACGCAGTCGCGGGAACTCGCCGAGCGCGGCCACGAGCACTCGCTCGAAACCGAGCTTGACGAAGAACGCGGCATGGACCTCGCGGAAGGCGTCCTCGCGCCGCTCCTCGTCCTCGATCTCGTAGACAGGTTCGACCTCGAGGCGGTACGCGGTGGGCACGGCGACCTCTCCCGCGTTCCCCCGGCGCCACACCTCGAGGAACACCGCCTCCTCGGCGAGCCGCGGATCGACATCGACCAGCATGGCCTCAGACCTCCGTTGGAGCCAGCGGGACGGCGCCCGCGCCGGCGAGCGGACACCGCGAGCAGTCCTCGGGCTCGCCGGCCGGGAGACGGAGCTCGACCCGTGGGTCACCCGGCTCCACGCCGACGCGACGGCAGTTGTCGTCGACCCAGTCACGCGCCATCGCGGCGAGTGCCGTGTGGAACCCGTCTCCGGCCTCGATCTCGAGGAGCCGGGTGAACGCCGGCAGCCAGCGGCCGAGGTGATCTTTCAGGAATCGGCGCTGCGCCGCCAGGCAGACATCGAGAAGCCCGTCCTCGTGGTGGTCGAGAGCGTGGGCCTCCTTGAGGCAGAGAAACGCGGCGAACTCGCACTCGATCGACACGTGATCG
The DNA here is from genome assembly GCA_041569895.1 of Planctomycetota bacterium. Taxonomy (GTDB): domain Bacteria; phylum Planctomycetota; class UBA8108; order UBA8108; family JACQVS01; genus JBFFXF01. Next base: position 52,058 of record JBFFXF010000006.1, read on the forward strand.
GCCCGTTCGTGAACGAGCTCACTGATGCCCACGCCGAAGGCGCCGTAGAAAACGGCGAGGTCGGAGAGCGTGTGCGCCTGCTGGAGCCGCTCGCCGCTGGCACAGTACTCCGCGCCGTACGGCGGGCAGCTGCTCCCGACCGCGTGTCCGAAAAGACCGACGTACCGACGCTCGAGCTCGTCCGGCGTGATCCGATCAGCGGCGAGCTTGACGGCGATGAACCGATCGGTGAGCCGGTAGTCACCGGGTTCCGCGAGCAGAGTGAGCGCTGCGGGCACCGCGCGCATCAGCTGGTCACGCGAGGCCAGCGCTTCGGAATCCGGGTAACGAAAGGCGGCCGAGAGGAACCGATAGACGAGCGCACGCGCGACGGCGCGCTCCGCCTCCAGGGAGTGCGGCCGGCCGGATACCGCGTCGAGCAGCGTGTCGGCGCCGAAAGTGATCGGGTGTCGCGTGTAGTCTGTCATCGGTCGTTCATATCGAGTTGGCGTGGACGGGCGGCCGCGTGTGGATCGGCTCGTTGACCTTCGTCCGGAACAGCTCCTCACCGTCTCGTCCGAACGCGATCACCGTGTCGTCGTACTGCGTGAAGGGCTTGCCGTGGATCTCGGTCTCGAAGACCTTCGGGCCCTCCTCGATCTCGTAACGGAAGACGATCCTGTTCGACTTGCGGAAGAGCTGCAGCACGGCGAGGAGCTCGCGATCCGGAACCCGGTAGCGATCGATCGCGCCGTCGACGCCCGGTCCGAACATCTGACGCAGGTAGCGCCTCGGCACCCAGCGCGGCGGGATGTAAAACCCGTTCGGCTCCGTCCCGAACTGCGGGTAGAGAGGCAGGGCGACCCTTGCGACCCGGATGAGGTAGTAGAGCGGATTCTGGCGGTCCTCGACCCACCGCCCGTCCTCGCCGATCCTGACCAGACCCTGAAGCCGGATCTGTCCGATGCAGGCGGCCATGCAGCGGGTCTCCATCGGATGGCCGCCGGTCTCCGGGTCCTTTCCCTCCACTCGTGGATAGCAGGCTATGCACTTCTCCGAGATGCGGGTGGTCGGTCGGTACATCGCCTTCTTGTACGGACAGGCCTCGACGCACTTGCGATAGCCCCGGCAGCGCTTCTGATCGATGAGGACGATGCCGTCCTCCTCTCGCTTGTAGACCGCGTTCCTCGGACAGGCCGCCAGGCACGCCGGGTACGTGCAGTGGTTGCAGATTCGCGCCAGGTAGAAGAACCACGTCGAGTGTGATGGCAACTCCTCCGCCTTCCGCGTCCACTGCATGAACCGTCCGGGGGAGCCGCAGCTGGTGTCCTCGTAGAGATTCGGCGTCTTCCACTCCTCGTCGGTTGGCAAGTATCCGAGCACCCGCTGCGGCCCCTCGGGCCCGGCGCGATGCTCCGCTGCCTCGAAGACCGTCTTGCCGGTGAAAGTACCGTAGGGACCGTCGCCCGCGGCCGAGTTCCAGCGCTGACCGTCCGGGTCGGCCGTACGTAACATGTCGAGGATCTTCACATCCCAGTTTCGGGGATAGCCTCCGTACGGCTTCGTCTCGACATTGTTCCACCACATCGTTTCCTGGCCCTTCGAGAAGGTCCATGTCGACTTGCACGCCATGGTGCATGTCTGGCACGCGATGCAGCGGTTGGTGTTGAAGACGAAGGCGAACTGCCACTCCGGGTGGCGCTCCTCGTGCGGATACGCCATCGTCCGGCCGAGTTGCCAGTTGAAGACCTCCGGCATGGCTCCTCCTCCCGTCACGCCCTCCCGAGCGTGTCGGCACTCCTGCTGATCAGGTCGACCACGCGCTCGAC
>JBFFXF010000007.1:0-53659 GCA_041569895.1 Planctomycetota bacterium
GCTCGTCGCCCGCGTCGAGGCCGCGACCATCGATCGCGACGAATCAGTGCGGCACGCCGCGGAGCGAGCGCTGGAGCGGCTGCAGGGTGGCGGGTGAAAAACGTGCGGAGTAACCCAGCTCCCGATCGTCTCTGTGGTCACCGTCGTAAGTAGAGAACTCGAAATGACAGAGAATGTCACCTTGAAGCTGGACGCGTCCCTGCTGCGCAAGTGCCGACAGCTCGCCGTGGCGCAGGACAAGTCGCTCTCACAGTGGGTCACGGAACTCTTGCAGCGGGCGGTTGTCGAGGAGCCCGCGTATGCGCGGGCGAAGAAGCGGGCCCTCGAGAGATTGAACGCCGGATTCCGCCTCGGTGGGCGACCCATGCTTCGCGAAGATCTGCATGAGCGCTGATCCGGTATGCGCGTCGAGTGCTCGGACGGCCGGTCACTTCGCGCGTCCCTCCCGGTAGTACGCCAGGAAGTCGGCCTCGATCGGAGTCCGTATCGGTGTCGGAATCGGCATCGGTATCGGTCATCGGAGTCGGACTCGGTCATCGGGATCGGAATCGGAGTCGGCCATCGGTATCGGATCGGGGTCGGTCATCGGACCCCGCAACCAGCGCCCTCGAGGACGGGCACGGGCATGGGAACGGGAACGGGAACGGGCACGGGAACGGGAACGGGTACGGGTACGGGCACGGGAACGACATCCCGTGTCACGGGCACTCGAACACGCACTCGATCTTGTCGTCGGTGGGGTCGCGGCCGGGGGTCTCGACGCCGGGGGCGGGGGGCTCGACGCCGAGGCGGAAGATGTACTGCAGGATGGCGATCGAGTCGGCGAGGTCGATGCGGCCGTCGTCGTTCGTGTCGCACGCGTCGAGGCAGGGGGGCTCGGCCTTCCACGTGCCGATGCCGAAGAGGAAGCTGATCACCGTCGCCGCGTCGGCGATGTCGACCATGTTGTCCGCGTTGCAGTCGCCGCGGATGAAGATCGGCGCCAGCTCGGTGGTGCACACCTCGCAGTCGATGGTGCCGACGCGAAACGACTCGTTGTCGACCGAGATGAGGTTTTTGACGCGCACCGGCGTGTCGCCCGGGCCGTTGACCCCGTCGACGAACTTCACCGCGTAGCACTGGCCGCATTCGGAGTCGGCCGGCTGCACCATGTCGACGCACCCCAGCTTGATCGGGCGATCGACGGGAGGCAGCGTGCGTCCGTCGAAGGGCGGCAGCGCGTCGATCAGCGCCGCGAAGACGATCTCGCAGCCGTCTCCGTCGTCCGGGTCGTTGTCGCAGCGGAACTCGACGAAGTCCGGTTCGACGCTGGCGAAGATGCTCTCCGGCGGGACGCGGAACGAGTCCTCGATGCACGTCAGCCGGCAGTCGAACTCGAGCGACATGACGAAGCCCTGCACGCCGTCCTCGATGCCGCGCACCCAGAAGCAGAGCTCCGCGGGCTCGCCGGGCGCGCCGGTGGCGGTCTCCGGGAGCCCGTCCTCGCCGAGCTCGGGGCCGCCGCAGAGGAACTCCGGCCCGACCCGCGCCAGGCACACCTCGCAATCGACCGTTTCCGGCGTCATCGACACCGACTTGACCGAGAAGAGGTTCTTGACCGGGACGTTTCGCGACCCGTTGACCCCGTCCTGGAACTCCACCTCGAGGCAGGAGTTCGTCGGCGCCAGCGGGCCGGGCGCGACGTCGACGCACGCGAGCTTCAGCGGCGTGTCGGTCGGGGGCAGCGTGCGGCCCTCGATCGGCGGGACGACGTCGACCACCAGGGCGAAGACCATCTCGCACCCGTCGCCGTCCTCCGGGTCGTTGTCGCAGTTGAACTCGACAAAGTCCGTGCCGGCCGTGATCGCCGCGCTGTCGGGCGGCACCCGGAACGAGCTCTCGTCGCAGACGAGGTTGCAGTCGTACGCCAGGGCCATCGAGACCGCCTGGATCTCGTCGAGGTCCGAGCCCTCATCGACCGGCGATGTGTACCAGAAGCAGAGCTCGGTTGACTCGCCGCGCTTGACGTCGTCCATGCGGGCCGGCAGTCCGTTCTCGTCGAGCGTCGGGCCGCCGCAGAGAAACGACGGGATGCGGTCCCGCGGCGTGCAGATCGAGCAGTCGAAGGTCTGCGCCTCCACCGGGCCCGTGTTCAGCGTGACGATGTTCGACGTCGTGGCGCCGTCGCTGCCGGTGACCTCGCGGTGCTCGAGCACGAGACAGCGCCCGCCGGGAGCATCGCTCGCGACGCGAAACTCGACCGTCGCGATACGCCGCGGCGTGTTGGTGGGGGGCAGCACCGGAAGGCCGTCGTCGCGCGGCGCGACGGTGAGGGTGAGCTCGCAGCCGTCGCCGTCGGCGGGATCGTTGTCGCAGGTCAACGACACCGACACGCCGGGGGCCTCGAGGACCCTGTCGACGATGGCGAATGACCCCTCGATGCACTCGAGCCGGCAGTCGAATCGGATCGCCTGGCTGAGGGACAGCACCGCCTCGCCGGGCGAGCTGTACCAGAACGAGATCTCGGCGGTCTCGCCGGGCGCTCCGAAGACGAGCTCGGGCCGATCGCGGTCGTTGAGCCGCGGACCGCCGCAGAAGAGCCCCGGGCCGACGTCGGTGACGCAGACCTCGCACGGGAACGTCGTCACCTCGATCGACTCGTTCTCGACCGTCACCTGGTTCTTGACCGGCACGCGAAAGCGCCCGTTGACGCCGTTTCGGTACCCGACCTGCAGGCACTCGTCGCGCTCGACGCCGCCGCCGACCTCGAGCTCCGCGCACGCGAGCAACTGCGGCGTCTCGGCGGGCGGGAAGCCGTTGATGTCGAACGGCGGCAGCGACTCGACGAGGATGCCGAGGACCATCTCGCAGCCGTCACCGTCGTCGGGATCGCTGTCGCAGTGGAAGGTGACGAAATCGGCCTCGATGGCGGCGGTGATGCTCTTCTCGGGCACCGAGAACGCGTCCTCGTTGCAGATCATGCGGCAGTCGAAGACGATCCCGAACGACATTCCCTGGATGACCTCGTCCTCGGGATCGGGAAAGGTGTAATAGAAGCAAACGTCGGTGCGGTCGCCGCTGCGGACCTCGACCTCGGTCGGCTCGCCGGCGGGATCGGGCGGTCCGCCGCAGAAGTAGGCCGGCCCCTCCGGACCCGATGTCAGCGGCCGGGTGGTGATCCTCCCGGGGTTGACATTGGGGGCGATGAAGCGCGTGCCGCGAATGATCAGGTTGCGCTTTGGCGGCGCTCCGATCACGCCGTCGACCGGCCGCACCTCGACGACGCGCTCGATCACCAGGTCACGCTCGACCGACCGGTAGCCGAAGATGCCGACCTCGAGGTTCTCGCCGGGCGGCAGCCTCTTGTTCTCGATCGGAGGCTCGGCCTCGAAGGTGACGGTCAGCGACCCGCCGTTCGGAAGGATCTCGGCCGCGACGAACTCGGCCCCGAACTCCGCCGACAGTGTGCCCTCGATGGTCACGGTCTCGAGCTCGAGAACCGCCGGATCGCTGAGAGCCGCGACCACGAAGCCGTCGGTCTCGGCATCGAGACTGGTCAGCAGCACCGGGACCTCGGTCGACAGGCCGGCGGTCACCTCGACGTCCTGAAAATCGAGGACCGGCGCCGGGCCGTCGGGGTCGCTCACCATGACTTCGCCGATCGAGGAGATCTCGAACTCGCCCGCCGCGAGACTGCCGGCGTTCACGACCGGATCGCCGGCGTTGTTGAACACCTGGAACGATCCGAGCAGCTCGCCGTCCTCGAGGTTGATCCGGTACACCGTGCCGTTGCGCTCGAGGGCGAAGAGCGTCCCCGGACGGTCGATCAGCGCCAGCCCGGTGAGCGTGGTCGGGGGCGGTCGCGAGGAGACCACGCGTCCGGTCTCGCGGTCAATCTCGCGAATCTCCAGCGCGCCGACGCGCGCGATCAGCGTCTGCCGCCCCGGCGAGTACGTCACCGCCCGGAGCGCGCCCGGCGCATCGATCCGACCGATGACCATGCCGTCTCGCGCGTCGAGCTCGATGAGCGCATCGGATCGGGAGGTCGACACGGCGGACGCGGCGAAGAGCGTCCCGTCGGTGACCGCGAGCCCCGCGAATCCGATGCGTGGCTTGTCGAAGCTCCGCAGCACGCGGCCGACGAACGGATCGAGTACCCAGACGCGTCGTGACGAGGAGTGCGTGTAGTAGAGCTCCTCGCCGTTGAACGCCAGCCCGCTCTCGCCCTTCGGGAACGTGTTCGCCGTCACCTCGGGCGGGAGCGGCAGACCGAAGGCGGTCTCGCCGGTGTCGACGTCGACCAGCCACACGACGTAGAAGTCGTCGTCGCCGACGAACAGGAAGGTCTCGCTGCGGACGGATTCCGGGCGCAGACAGAGGCACAGGAAAACCAGAACCTCGGCCGCAAGCGCGTGCCCGCGACGGAAACCCGACCGACCCGAGTCGGACATCTTCTCACCCTCGTTTGTCCCGGAGGGCGCTCCGGGGGGCGCCGGCGAGCGCGTCGCGACGCATCGCCGGGACAAGCAAGAGTGTACGGTGAACCGGGTCCCTGGATCAACAGCCGTCGCGGGAAGTGGGCCTTTTTGTCGGTGAGGCGCCGATTGGGGCCGGCCGCGTCCGCCCGTCAGCCGCGTCTCATTTGCGCTTGTCTTCCTTGCCCTCGCCGCCCGCGCCGAGCACGCGCTCGATCTCGTCGGCCGACATGCCGCGCTCGATCATTCTCTCCTTGAGATCGCGCTCGTGGCGGGACTTCTGGACGCTGACCCACGCCCACGCGAGCGTCGGCACGGTGGCCATGACGGCGACCGCGATCCAGAAGATGACGTTGGGCTGCAACCAGTGAGCTGTCAGTACCATCGCTCTGTTCTCCGGGATGTGTTGTCGGTATCGAAGACGTCTCTGCTCGACCCGCGGGTTTTCACCTTCCGTGGGAATCTTACCGCGGGTCGCCGTTTGATGGCGAGTCGGGATCGGGGCGACGCCGTCCCCGTCCCCGTCCCCGTTCCCGTCCCCGTCCTCGTCCTCGTCCTCGCAGGCGCTGGTTGCGGAGTCCGATGACCGACTCTGATACCGCTGACGGTCACGGTCACGGTCACGGACCACGGTCACGGTCCACGGTCCACGGTCCACGATACCGATACCGATGACCGATACCGATACCGACTCGATGCGCAGGGTTTTGCGGCGGCGAGGGGCGGCGGCGTCGCTCGGTCGAGTGTACCCGGATCGACGGCCCCGTGACCTTCACGTGACAGTCCCCCCGTGCAATGATGATCGCGCGTCCCCGGATCTCTCGGAGCACCCGTGACCAAACGTCGCAAGCGCATCGTGCTGACGCTCGCCGTGGTGGCCGTCCTGGTCGCCGCGTTGCAGGTCGGGCCGTGGATCGTCGCGTGGGTCGATCGGGCGCGCGCGATGCGCCCGCTCCTCGGCACGTGGCGGGGTTCGGACGGCGCCGTGACCATCGAGCTCCGTCCGGGGGGCGAGGCGCGAGTCGAGTTTCGCGGGCGGCCCGGGGATGCGCCGGTGGTCTTCGAGCACGAGTTTCGCGTCGAGGGAGACACTCTCCTCCTCGGTGCCGATCGATACACCTTCAGGTTCCGCAGGCGCGACACCCTCGTGATCACCGGCAACGTCGGCATCCCGGCGGTCTATCTTCGGGCGCCCGAGTCGGCGCCAGCCGAGTGAATCTCCGCGCCTCCCTCTTTACCTTTCCCATTCATCGCCCGCCGCTGTATCCTCGACGCGTGTGAGATCGGCCCCACGGCCGGCGAGCGGGTCGCGCCGGCTCGACAGCATATTCGACAAAGACAGGAGGCGAGTCCGATGATTCGAAGTAGGCTTCTCGGACTGACGCTGTTGTGCGCGTTGCTGGTGCCGGGGATCGCCCCGGCTCAATTCCTCGAGAATCTGGCCCTCGACAAGCCCGCGACGCAGTCGTCGACGCTCGGCGGCTTTCGTGCCGGGCTCGCGGTCGATGGGCAGCGCGGCAACTTCTCGAGCACGCTCCAGAACGCCGAGCTCCCCGACCCCGCGTGGTGGGAGGTCGACCTCCAGGACACCTTCGATATCGGCCAGGTCGTCCTCTGGAACCGATCGAACTTCCTCGGCGGCGGCTCGCGACTGCGCGACATCATCGTCGAGATCCGCGCCGACGACGGCACCATCGCCTTCAGGACAACCGACCCGGCGAACCCCGATCCCGCCGAGCTTCTCAACCCGGAGAACGTCCTCGGCGCCTTCCCGAACGGTCCCGCCAACATCACCGTGGATTTCGGCGAGGAGCCGGTCGAGGGGCGCGTCGTCCGCGTCTACAGGATTCCCGACGAGGACCTCTCGGGGACCGACGGTCAGGGGACGGTTCTCGAGGCCACCACCCTGTCGCTCTCGGAAGTCGAGGTCTTCGCGTCGGGAGGCGCAGAGTGCCCCGAGGAGGGTGACACGCACTGTGAGGGCCTCGACATCGTGCCGCCGCTCGGCGGCGATATCGTCGGCGGATGGTTCGTGAGCGTCGACGCCACCGATGATTCGTTCGATCTCATCACGTACAGCTTCACGGCCACCCACGAGGGCGGCACCGTGCTGCGCGCCAGCGGGGCGGCGCCATCGACGACGTTCAACCTGTCGATCCCCGGCGAGTGGACGATCTCGGTGACGGTCGACGACGATCCGTTCTGCGCCGACGTGGCCGATGACGCCACCTGCGAGGAGCTCGTCGAGGTCGAGGCGCTTCCGGGTCTCACGGACGCCAACGGCTTCATCCTCACGAAGGCGTTCCTGGTGCTCGGGCCGTTCAGCCATTCCTTCGGCTGCGGGCCCGCCGCGGAGGGCAACATCCTGCGCAATCACATCGCCAACGCGCGCATCGAGTGCGAGTATCCGCGCGAGGGGGACTCGATCGACTACGACGCGATCGAGGCCGCGAGCAACGCGTACATCGGTCCGGAGGCCGATGGCGTTCCGACGTGGCGCGCCTTCGACGACGGGACGCTCGAGAACGGCGACCAGGATCTCAACGGCGACATCGGCCAGCGCAACGACGTCATGAGCTGGATCGTCACCTACGTCGAGTACACCGGCAACGCCCCGACCGACATCCAAATCTGCATGGGGAGCGACGACGGAGGCCAGGTCTACTGGAACGATCAGCGAGTGATCAGCGACCCGGCGTGCCGCGGTCGCGGCGACTGTGACGTGCGCAGCGAGCTCATCCAGGTCGAGCGCGGGGTGCACCGCATCGCCGCCGCCGCGTGGAACCGGGGCGGCGGCTGGGGGCTGCGCCTCTCTCTCGAGGACGGGACGTTCTTCAAGATCGTCGACGACGGCGCTCTCTTTCCCGAATGGGTGTTCCACGGCAGGACGCCGCCGGACGGGTACGAGCCACCCGAGTGCGGACCGCAGGGATGCCAGCCGGAGCCGGTCAGGAACCTCGTGTGCGAGGTCGACGCCGCGGGGCTGACGTTACAGTGGGAGAATCCGCCGATCACCGATCCGGACATCCCGACGCGCATCGAGGTCGAGGACGGCTTCGGGCTGGTCACCGAGGTCGAGTCGGTCGCGTCCGATGAGACCATGGTGACGATTCCGACCGCCGACCTGCCGCCGGAGTTCAACATCGTCCGCGTCATCCATTGCGGCGGCGTGCCGGCATCGTGCGGGCCCTTCAAGACAGACTCCACGGGCGGCATCCTCTCCGAGAACTACCTGATCCTCGGACCGTTCGAGCACCCCTTCAAGTGCAACGGCCCGACGGCGAACCTCCGACGCAATCACATCGCGCCGTCGGAGATCGGCTGTCTCTATCCGGAAGCCGGTGACGAGGTGCCGTACGATCCCGAGCTCTCCGCGAGCACCGGTTACGTCGGACCGAGGGGCGACAACGGCATGCCCGTCGTGCGGCGATTCTCCGACGGAAGCCCGCGCAACAGCGACCATAACCTCAACGGCGACCTCGGTCAGCTCAACGACGTCATGTCCTGGCTGATGACCTACGTCGAGTACGCCGGCGAGGAGCCGACGACGCTCGAGATCTGCTTCGGGAGCGGGGACGGGGGGCAGCTCTGGGTCAACGACCAGGAGCTGTTCACGACCAGCAAGTGCCGGGCGCGCGCCGACTGCCAGGACCAGGTGATGGTCGAGCTCGACGGTCCGGCCATCCTCCGCATCGCGGCGGGCGCGTGGAACGCCGGCGGGAGCTGGGGGCTCACCCTCCGCCTGGGCCAGAACGGCGCTCCGGTCGTCGACAGCATCGACAACGACGACTGGATCTTCCACGGCACGCGCAAGCCGGAGGACTTCGTGTCGCCGTGCGGCGGCCCCGGGCTGGTGCGGGGAGACTCCAACGCCGACGCCGACATCAACATCACCGACGGCATCTTCGTGCTGAATTTTCTGTTCACCGGGGGTCCCGGGCCGACGTGCTCGGATGCCGCGGACGCGAACGACGACGGTCAGGTGAACATCTCCGACGGCGTCTGGATCCTCAACTTCCTGTTCACCGGTGGCGAGCCGCCGCCGGCGCCGCTCGGCGAGTGCGGGGACGACCCGACCGACGACGACCTCGACTGCGTTTCGTTCCCGCCGTGCGCGTAGAACCGACGCCCGGGTAGCGAGAGTCGACTTCGGGGGATTGCCGCAGGACGACTCAGGAGGAGGGCAGGAAACTCAGGAGAGCAGGAAACGGATGGATTGACGGGGTCGAGCCTCGTTTTCTTTTCCTGCTTTCCCCTTCTTCCTGTTTTCCTCCTGGATGCGTCGCAGAGTCTCGCCGGCGACGTCGAGCAGCCTTTCGGGACCGGGACCGGGCACGGCAACGGGTACGGGTACGAGACAGGTTCTCGTACTCAGCAATCGCTCGTCGACTGCTCGCAGCCCGGGCCCGGTTCGCCTGGCGGGTCCTCGCCGCATGAGGGGAAGGGCGGCCCGGGTGGCGGGCCGCCGCGGAAGAGGAACTCGAGGACGGCGATGCCGTCGGTGATGTCGATCTGCCCGCTGTCGTCGACATCCGCGGCGTCGGCGCACTCCGGATCGATCCCCGCGTTGAAGAGAAACAGGAAGACGAATACGGCATCGGACACGTCGACGTCGCCGCTGCCGTTGGGGTCGCCCCGCAGGAAGCGAACCCGCGAGTCGACCAGCGACTTGATCTGGTAGATCGTCCCGCGCCCGCCGCCGTTCGAGAGCCCGCCGCCCGGCGAGAGATCGGCGATGAAGAGCGAGTCGCGCGTCGCCAGCAGGCCGTCGAGGTGGCCGATCGCCGGCTCGTCGACGCCGATGAAGTGGAAGTACTCGCCCGATCGCGTGTCGACGTAGACCAGCGGATTCTCCTCGTTCGCCAGCCCTCCCCCGCTGAACTTGCCGTGAAAGCCGATGAAGATGCCGTGGTTGAGCCCGTCGGGAAACTCCGGCGGCGCGAAGGTCAGGTCGTTCGGGCCCTCCGACTCGTCGCCGCGGCGCGGGTCCGGCAGCGGCTGAAACGCCACCAGCGGCGCGATCCCCTCGCCGCCGACGATCTCGCCGGTTCGATACGCGACGTAGCTCGACGGGAACCCGAAGTTCTCCACCATCGCTCCGCCGATGGCGGCGGCGGAGAGCACGTTGAGCTCGTCGGCGCTGGTCGGCTCGTTCGGATCGCCGAGGCCGTCGATGCCGTTGTCCTGGAAGAAGAGATCGCCGCTCACCGGGTGGAAGGCGAGGCCGGCGGCGTTGCGCAGCCCGCTCGCGACCCTCGTCAGGCCGAAGATCTCGATCGCGCCGCCCCGATCTCTCACCGTCAGCATGTAGATCGAGTCGCCCTCGAGCGTGCCGCGAAACCCGAAGGTGCTCGAGAGCGACGCCGTGTCGGTGGTCTCGGTGAAGTTGGTCCGCGAGCCGAGCTGGAAGAAGAGATCGACGTCTCCAGGCCGATCGGGCGTCGCGCGCACGCCGAGCGCCGAGTGCGGGTGCAGCCACGCGCCGCCGGGATAGTTCACGTTGATCGAGCCCACTCGCGTCAGCGGATCGGCGGGCCGCGAGCCCGCGCGCAGGACGGTGATCGGCTTGCGCTGTCCGGTGACGAAGACCAGCCCGCCGGCGACGCGGACCGAGGTCTGGCTGCCGGGCAGCCGCTCGGCGAGGACCGTGCCCGGCCCGTCCGCGACGCCGTCGCCGTCCTCGTCGACCAGGCGCAGGAGCGCGCCGGCCGAGCTCCAGTAGCTCGACCCCATGCTGACCGCCACGAGGACGGAGCCGTCGGCGAGCTCCTGCATGCCGAGCGGGTAGTCGAGCCCGCGTGCGAAGGTGGTGACGCGGAAGTCGTCGGGCCGCACGCCGGGACCCTCTATTGTGAAGGGCGGCGCCGCGTCGGCCTGGCGACACGGCACGAGGAGCAACGCCAGCGCGAGCGTCGCGAGCGCGTTTCGCATTCGTGTCATCAGCTCACCACGGGTCGCCTTTCCCTTCGAACGCATGCAACGTCCCGCCCATTGAACCACGGCGCGCCCGATTCGCCGCTTGAAATCGAGCGCCCGACGGTCTACCTTCGGGGCATCGGGTTGCGAGAGTCGAAGGTCCCTCAACCGGAGGTTGGGTCATGAGATTGCTAGTTCGTCTCCTCATCCTGCCGTGTCTTCTTTTCGCGACGCCGCTCCTCGTCGGTCAGACACTGACCCAGCCCTTCCCGGAGGGGCAGGTCGGCGTCGACTACGAGGCGGTGCGCGTCGATCTCCTCGGGTCGTGCTCGATGGAGGTCGAGATCGACGGCGTGCTCGATGACTCCGTCTGGGAGCTGGCGCCGTTCCAGCCGATGCTGGAGTACTGGAAGGGCGGGCGCACGCCGTGCTTCGGTCCGGTGTTCCCCGGTGACCCGTGTGTCGACGAGGAGAACTTCTATCCCGAGATCGCCGCCGTGGCGACGGAGGAGTGGCTCTACCTCGCCTACCGCATCGCCGACGACACGCGATCGATCGACTCCGGTAAGGGCGGCTGCGGCGCTCACAACGACGATTCGTTCGAGATGTACGTCGACTGGAACAACGACAAGGCCGCCGACTACGAGGGCGACGACGTGCAGCTGCAGTTCTGGTCGGGCGACATCCCCGGCCCGGACGAGGAGTTCAACGAGCAGGCGACCATCGACTACGAGGTCGGCTGGATCAACCAGGGCGGCTGCATCGGCAACGAGAACGTCAACAACCACCCGGACGCGCCGGAGCCGTACGTCCACCGCGTCTGGGCGACGGACATCACCGACGAGAACGGTATTCCGATCGGCTGGCAGGCCGAGGTGCAGATCGCGTTGCGCGTCGACGCCAACGGCAAGTCGTGGGACATCTCTCCCGAGGACGGCACGCAGATCGGCATCGACTTCCACGCGGAGGACGACGACGTCGGTGGAGGCCAGGGCGGCGGCGACGACAGCGCCCACATCTGGTCGCTGGCCGATTCCGAGTCGCGCGCGTGGAGGACGCCGTCCGTCTTCGGGCAGCTGACCTTCCGCGTCCTCGAGGACGCCTGCGAGGAGAAGCCGAAGGTCGGACCGTTCCTGCGCGGCGACTCGAACTCTGACGGCATCAGCAACATCTCCGATGCCAGCTTCTTGCTCAATTTCCTGTTCATCGGCGGGGCGGAGCCGCCGTGCGCCGCGACGGGCGACTCCAACGGGGACGGCGTCGCGAATATCTCCGACGCGAGCTATCTCCTGAACTTCCTCTTCATCGGCGGGCCTGGCCCCGCGGCGCCGCACCCCGAATGCGGCACGTCGGAGACCGAGCTCGACGAACTGCTCGGCTGTAACGACACCAGCGCCTGCGAACCGGAGGCGTGACGTCGAGCCGGGCAGCGCGCGTGAAGGAACGGCTCCGGGGCTTTCGCCGGAGGGGGGCCCCGGAGCGTTTTTCTCTGCCGATCCGTCGGTGCTTCACTGCGCTGCTCGCGTCGCTTCTCGCGGTCGCGGCCTGCGACGATCCCCCCGCGCCCGCCGGCGGCGAGCGCACCACGGGCCCCGGCGCCCCGGGCGCCTCCACCGCCACGCCGGCCGACCTCGAGACCTCGGGGCGCTGGTCAGAAGCCGCGGCGCTCTACCGTGACCAGGCGCTCGCGAGCAACGAGCTCGAGGAGAGCGCCGCCGCGATCCGCAAGGCGCTCTCGGCGTACTTCATGGCCGACCGCCCCGACGACGCGCGACGCTTCGCGGACGAGGTGCTCGGGCGGTGGCCCGAGTTTCACGACGTCCTGCTCTTCCTCGCCGACCACCAGCGCGTCACCATGCGACTCGACGAGGCGCGGGAGACGGCCCGGCGCTTCGTCGAGCGCGCACCCGGCGATCCGCGCGGCGCCCTCGTGCAGGGGCTCGTCGACATCGCGCTGGGCGACACCGAGAGCGGGCTCGAGAGCCTCGACCGCTTCCTGCGTGACGGCGCCGCGAACCCCGAGCATCGCGCCGAGGCCGAGGTGGTGCGTGTCCGGGCCCTCCGCCGCCTCGGGCGGCGTGCCGAGGCGGCCGACGACATCACCGCCCTCCTCGAGCGACGACCTCTCGATCCGGTGGTGCTCGCCGAGGCGGCGCAGACGTTCGCGTTTGCGCGCAAGCCGGACCTCGCGCGCATCGCGAGCCGGCAACACCGATGGCTGGCGCGTCGCGGTCACCGGCTCGCGCTCGACGATCCCGTGACCCTCGAGCGCGCCCCGCCTGGAAAGGACGCGCGCACCCGCCTCGCGCTGCAGGCGCGCGACCGCCGAGAGCTCCTCGACGCGGCGCGGGCGCTCGGGTCACTGCTGGCCGAGCACCCCGGCGATCCCGAGCTCTCCTATCTCCTCGCGCGGCTCTGGCTGCGAGCGAGCCGGTATCGGGAATGCCACCTGGTCATCGACGCGGCGCGCGCCGGCGATTCCGCGGTCGCCCGGGACCTCCTCCACATCGATGCGCGCGTCCTGCGAGCGCAGGGCCGGGTGAAGGAGGCGAGCGACCGCTGGAGACGCGCCATCGAGTCGATCGGTCCGGGCGCCGGCGCACTCGAGGATCCCGCGGACGTCCTCCTCGCCGCCGCCGAGCACGCCCTGCGCGACGCCGGCGATGTCGATCTCGCCGGGCGATACGCCGAGCGCGCCGTCGAGCTCGAGCCCGGCGACCGCCGCGCCGTCGCGTCCCTGGCCTGGATCGCCATCGTCCGCGGCGAGCGCGACCGCGCGCGGGCGCTCGTCGAGCGGCTCGAGACCATCGCCGGTGGCGAGCACGGTGACGTTGTCCGTCTCGACGCGACGCTGCGCGGCCTCGCCGGCGACCTGCGCGCCGCGGCGCGCGGCCTCACACCGCTGATCGTCAAGCAACCGCAGGACGAGCGCAACTTCGACGCGTTCCTGCTCGTCTTCGGAGACCAGGGCGACGTCCCCGAGGTGGCGCAAGTGCGCGAGCTGCAAGCGCAGTGGCGCGAGCGGCGGCAGCGGTTCGACGAGCAGTCGCGACGGGTCGCGGAGACGCCGCTCGAGCGCGCCAGCGGCGAGTACCACCGCCTCGCGCTCCTCGCCCTCGAGGGACGCGACCGCAACGGGGCCCTCGACGCCCTCGCAATGGCCGCCGACCTCGATCCGGACGCGGTCGACAGCCTGAAGACGATGGCGACCGTCCTCGACCGCCCCGAGGAGATCTTCCTCCGTCTCGGCGCCATGAGACGCGCCCTCGACCGAAGCCCGACCGACACGGACACCATCGAGCGCCTGGCGCGCACGTACGTCGAGCTCGACGTGCGACTCGACGAGGCCACCCGCCTGGCAAACGATCTGCGGGAACCGGCCCGCGGTGAGATTCTCGAGGCGATCGCGGAGCGGAAGGGCTCCTAAATTCAGACGACCCATGGGGAAGGCAGTGCTCACACCCGGCGCGAACCGACACCCGGAACCGATGAGAAGGACGGCATGGGGAGTTGCTGAAGACGACTTATGAGGAACGCAAGAAGACGACGAAGGAAGGAAGGTCCGTTCGAGGGCCCGGGCGAACTCACGAAGCTCAACCCCCTCAGTCCATCCGTTTCCTGTCTTCCTGAGTTTCCTGTCTTCCTCATGAGTCGTCCCGTCATGAAGCTCTTTTCCCGGCACGTTCTTGTCCCGACGCTCCTCCTTGCCGCGGGGGGTCTTGCCGCCGCCGACATGTTTGTCGATGTCACCCGCCAGCGTGGGATCGCGTTCGTCAACGTCAACGGGGCGGCGGGCGAGAAGAAGATGGTCGAGACCATGGTCGCCGGCGCGGCGTGGCTCGATTTCGATGGCGACGGCTTTCTCGACCTCTATCTCGTCCAGGGCCACGCGCAGCCCGGTCTGGCGCCGGCGGTTCCTGCGGAAGGGCCCGGCAACGTGCTCTACCGCAACGTCGGCGGCACGCGGTTCGAGGATGTCTCCGCCGCGTCGGGTGCGGCGGATCGCGGGTACGGCATGGGGGTGGCGGTCGGCGATTACGACAACGACGGCCGTGTCGATCTCTACGTCACCAACTACGGCGCCAACGCCCTCTACCGCAACCAGGGAGACGGCACCTTTCGCGATGTCACCCGGGAGGCCCGCGTCGCAGGGACGGCGATGCGCGGCGGTGCGCCCGTCTGGAGCACGAGCGCGACGTGGGCTGATTTCGACGGCGACGGGTTGCTCGACCTCTACGTCGTCAATTACCTCGCTTACGACGCGCGGGTGCACGGCGCGTGCGAGGCGCGCATTCCGGGCAGTGACCGCGGCGTGCCGTCCTACTGCCATCCGAACCGCTTCGCCGGCGTCGCCGACACGCTCTACCGCAACCTCGGCGGCGGACGCTTCGCGGACGTCAGCCGGGCGAGCGGCGTGGGTCGGCTCAGCGGCATGTCGGAGGCGAAGGGGCTCGGCGTCGTCGCCTCCGATGTCGACGGCGACGGCGACCTCGACGTGCTGGTCGCCAACGACACCGTCTCGAACACGCTCTGGCGCAACCTCGGCCGCTTCCGGTTCGAGGAGGTGGGGCTCGAGACCGGATTCGCCCTCAACGGTGACGGTTCGCCGGAGGCCGGCATGGGGATCACGTGTGGCGACGTCGACGGCGATGGCGATCTCGACTACTTCCTGACGCACTTCAGCAGGGAGACGAACACGCTCTACCTGAACGACGACGGCTTCCTCGTCGACGGCACCGCCGAGAGCAACCTCGCGCGCGACAGCTACCTCGTTCTCGGCTTCGGCGTGCGCTTCTTCGATCACGATCTCGATGGTGATCTCGACCTCTACGTCGCCAACGGTCACATCCTCGACAACGCCGAGCTCCTCCATCCCGGCGAGCAGATCACCCACGCGCAGCGCGATCAGCTCTTCGAGAACGACGGCCGCGGGCGCTTCCGTGAGATCTCCGGCGAGGCGGGAAGCTGGTTCGGGCGCGCCCTCGTCGGGCGGTGCGTCATCGAGGGCGACTACGACAACGACGGCGACGGCGACCTCCTGGTCACCAACGTCGGCGCGGAGGCCGTGCTGCTCGAGAATCGTCGTGGCGACGGCAAGCGGTGGATCGGTCTCGATCCGGGGCCGTCACCCCTGGCTCACGGCGCTCGCGTCGAGCTGCGCGTCGGGGGGCGACGGCTGGTCCGCGAGATCCAGCGGGACGGCAGTTACCTCGGCGCGCACGACGTCCGCGTGCGGTTCGGTCTCGACGGACTGGAGGGAGACGTCAGCGTGCGCGTGCGCTGGCCCGGAGAGCGCGAGCGCGTCGTCGAGGGCCTCCCGGTCGGCCGGTACAACGTCGTCCGGCCGCGGGAACGCTGAGATCGCTCGCGCGAGCTGGCCTCCGCCGGCTGCTCCTGAGCGGCCGGAACGCCGGCTCCGGGTTTACTTGCCGCTCCGCTTGACGTATGGTCTTCTGCAAGTGGAGAGCGAGCGCGGCGCCGGGTGCCCGGGCGCCGGCGCGCGGCGTTCGCAGGAAAGAAGTGGAGGAACTCAGCGTGCGCAGTATCGCCTTCATGAACCAGAAGGGCGGCGTCGGCAAGACGACCTGCGCCGCGAACCTCGGGGCGGCGCTCGCCCGCCGCGACCAGCGCGTGTTGCTCGTCGATGTCGATCCGCAGGGAAACCTCAGCCTGCACTTCAACGTCGACATCTACGCCCTGGAGCACTCGACCTACACGATGATGATCGGCCAGTCGACCGCCCGGGAAGCGGTGCTCGCCGACGTGCGGCCGGGAATCTCGATCCTGCCTGCGAACCTCGACCTCGCCGGCGCCGAGCTCGAGCTCGTCAACGCGGTGGGTCGCGAGACCATCCTGCGGTCGGCGCTCGGCCGCCTTCTCGCCGAGGAGTCCTACGACTTCGTGCTGCTCGATTGTCCGCCGTCGGTCGGCCTGCTCTCGCTCAACGCGCTCAACGCGGCGCGCGAGGTCTTCATCCCGCTGCAGACGGAGTTCTTCGCGCTCCAGGGGATGACGCGCCTGATGGACGTCATCGAGCTCGTGCGCTCGCGCCTCGGGCATTCCGTGGAGGTGACCGGCATCATCTCGACCCTGTACGACGTGCGCACCAACCTCAGCCGCGAGGTCGACTCCGAGATCCGCGAGTACTTCGGCGAGCGAGTTTTCCGGACAGTCATCCACACCAGCGTCAAGCTCGCCGAGGCGCCGAGTCACGGTCAGACGATCTTCGAGTACGCCGGCGACTCGCGCGGCGCCTCGGAGTTCGAGGCGCTGGCCGAGGAGGTGCTCACTCGCACGGGACCGGCGGCGATGCTCGTGGGCTCATGAGACCGCCCTCCCTTACTACTTCTCTCGTCCATCCCGCGTACTTGTTCTCTCTCGCGTCCATCCAGCATACTTCTTCTCTCGCGTCCATCCGCAAGAAGCATCGGCGAAGACTTCTCGTGCAAGCCCCCCTGGGTCCGGCGAGGCCGCTGTCGCTCGTATCCAACTCTTGTTTCTCTCGCCTCCGGCGAGAAGAACACGGGCTAGAACTCCCAGCCGATGGTCACCACCTGCCACGAGAAGAAGAAGTTCTCGTCGAGGACCTTGTCCGGCATCGCGTTGAAGAGCATGTGGCTGCCGAGGAGCGTGCGGTCGGCGATCTCGTAGTCGATGCCGCCGCCGATGTTGATCATCACGCCGATGTCATCGTCGTCGCCCTTGCGGTCGTCCTCGTGAAGATACGCGAAGCCGACGCCGCCCTGGACGAACGGGCGCAGCCTCTCGAGCGGGTCCTCGAGGTAGAAGTGGTAGACGAAGTTCGCGCTCGGCGCCAGGATCACGCCGCCGTCCTCGACTCCGAACTGCAGGAGCGGGCCGATCGAGAAGTTCTCGTTGAGGAAGAAGTCGAGCTCGGCCCCGATCAGGAACTGGCCGGGATCGGCGGTGAACCCGATGCCGCCCTTGAACAGCATCGGCGGGCGGCGCGCCGCTGCGGCAACGGGGGCGCCCTCCTCCTGGAGGGGCGTCGCCGCCGGCGCCGGAACGGCGGATGGAGCCGCCATCGCGGGGGCGGCTGGGGGGGCGAGTGGCGGTCGCGCATGCGCGCCGGACATGGCGCACCCGGTCAGAGCGACCAACGCCAGAGCGAGCAACGCCAGAGCGAGCATCGCGCCAAGCGCGAGCGCTGAAATCCCTAGCTGGTCGCGGTTGTTGACTCGTATCATGATGTTTCCTCCTCGCTGGCCCGACATTGTCCCCGCAAATGGGCGCCGGTTCAAGACCGCCGGTCCCGGTGCCGCCGGCCTCCATGGGCTGGCGGACGGTGACGCTCCTGCGGTCGCTCATCCGGTACAATGTGTCGTCGGGAGGCTGACATCCCGACGACGGAGGAGGGGTCTCGATGGCGCCATCGGCGCGGGGCACGACCGCGAGGTCCGCGAGAGACAGGCGACGAACTCGGCGGGGACTGCACGCCTCGCTCCTCGCATCGCACTTGACCATTGCCGCCATCGGGCTCGCCTCGCTCCTCGTGGCGCTCGTCGTCATCCTCCTGCTGCGCTCGAACGTCGTGCGGCTCGCCGAGGTCCGCACGCCGATCGTCCGGGAGGTCGCCGTCGCGGTCGGCGGGATCCAGCGATCGCTCGCGGCGCTGCGCGGGTGGATCGTGCTCGGCGACGAGTCCTTGCGGCTGCAGCGCACGAAGGCCTGGACCGAGGAGATCTGGCCGGCGGTCTCCGCGCTCGGGGAGATCGGTTCCGACGGTCCGTCCGAGCTCGATCCGGCGCGCGTCGACGCGCTGGTCGAGTCGCTCCACGATCTCCAGGAGGCGCAGTGGTGGATCGAGGACGTCGCCCGCACGCCGGGAAACGAGCCGGCCCGCGTGCTCCTCGAGCGCAGCGTGCGACCGGTGGCCGATGCGATCGCGGCCGGCATCGATGCGCTGGTCGACCTCAACCGCGCGTCGAACGGAGGGTCCAGCGACGGAGAATCCCGCGACGACGCCCTCCACGCGACGATCGAGCTGCGCCGCGCTTTTCTCGACGCCAGCGCCGCACTCGCCGAGTTCGTCGACGAGGGCCAGCCGGATCTGGAGCGGGCGTTCGGGAGTCACCTCGACTCGGTCGGGACGTTCCTCGGTGACCTGTCGCGGGTGCGACTCGACCCGGACGCCAGATCGCTGGTCGGGTGGATCTCCTCCGAGATCCGGGTGATGGAGTCGTTCGCGAGCGAGGCGATCGGTCGCCGGAAGCAGCCCGACTGGAATCAGGCGCGGCACATCCTGCGCAACGACGCCATGCCGACCGCCGACCTCGTCAACGAGCTCCTCGCCGGCATCTCCCGCGACCAGGGGCGCCTGCTGAGCGAGAGCGCGGCGCGCGTCGGCGTCATCGGCAACGTGGCGATCGGCGTCGTCTTCGCGCTCCTCGGGATCATGGCGCTCGCCGCGTGGACCATCTCGAGGACGCGCGCCCGGCGCATCACCGGCCCTCTCGCGTCGCTCTCCCGCGCCGCCAGGGACCTGGCGGAGGAGCGCGAGACGGACGACCTGCCGGTGACGGGAGACGACGAGGTCGCCTACCTGACGCACTCGTTCAACCGGCTGCGCGAGTCGCTGCAGCGGCGCAAGGACGAGCTCGACAAGGAGCGCCACCTGGTGCACGCGCTGATGGAGCACGTCCCGGACAGCATCTACTTCAAGGACGGGTCGAGCCGCTTCCTGATGATCAGTCGCGCGCTGGCGGAGCGATTCGGGCTCGACGACCCGTCGGAGGCGATCGGCAAGACGGACTTCGACTTCTTCACCAAGGAGCACGCGGAGCAGGCACGTGAGGACGAGGAGAGGCTGATGCGCACCGGCCGTGCCCTGGTCAACGTCGAGGAGAAGGAGACGTGGCCCGACGGCACGCAGACGTGGGTCTCGACGACCAAGCTGCCCCTCTATGACCGGGACGGGATCATCGTCGGCACGTTCGGGATCTCGCGCGACATCACGGAGCAGAAGCTGACCGCCGAGGCGCTCAGGGAGGCCAAGATCGCCGCCGAGGAGGCGAACCGGACGAAGAGCGAGTTCCTCGCCAACATGAGCCACGAGATCCGCACGCCGATGAACGGGATCATCGGCATGATCGAGCTGCTCCTCAACACGCCGCTGACCCCGCACCAGATGGAGTACCTCAACCTCGCGAACCACTCCGCAGACTCCCTGCTCCGGCTGCTGAACGACATCCTCGACTTCTCCAAGATCGAGGCCGGCAAGCTGGAGCTCGAGATGCTCCCCTTCCTCCTTCGCGACACGCTCGGCGACACGCTGCAGTCGCTCTCCGTGCGCGCCGCGGAGAAGGGCGTGGAGCTCGCCTGCCGGATCAAGCCGGACGTGCCGGACGGTCTCATGGGGGACCCGGGACGGCTCCGTCAGATCGTCGTCAACCTCGTCGGCAACGCCATCAAGTTCACCGATGAGGGCGAGGTCGTCGTCACCGTGTCGCTCGATTCCGCCGATGAGAGCTCGGTCGGGCTCCACGTCGAGGTCAGCGACACCGGCATCGGCATCCCGGGGGATCGACTCGACCGCATCTTCGAGGTGTTCAGCCAGGTCGACAGCTCGACGTCCCGCCGCTACGGGGGCACCGGGCTCGGTCTCGCCATCTCCGCGCAGCTCGTCGGGATGATGGGCGGCCGGATCTGGGCCGAGAGTCAGCTCGGGCAGGGGAGTCGATTCCACTTCACCGTCACGCTGGGTCGACACGAGGAAGTGCCGCTGACGCCGATCTCGGTGGATTCGCTCCAGGGCCTGCGGGTGCTGATCGTCGACGACAACAGGACCAACCGCGTCGTGCTCGAGGAGATGCTGCTGGCGTGGGACATGAGCCCGACGCCGGTCGACGGCGGCGAGCCCGCCCTCCATGAGCTCCGCGCCGCGGTCCGCCGCGACGAGTCGTACCAGCTGGTGCTGCTCGACGTCATGATGCCGGAGATGGACGGGTTCGCGCTGGCAAGGAAGATCCGCGACGATCCCGAGCTCCGCGACACCACGCTGCTCGTGCTGTCATCGGCCGGGCGACCGGAGGACTCGGTGCGCTGTCGCGAGTTCGGCGTGGCGAGGTATCTCATCAAGCCGATCAAGCAGTCCGACCTGCTCGACGCCGTGATCGAGATCTTCGGCCCCGACGCGCTGGCGCGCACCGCCACGAGCGGCGCCGGCGTGCCGGAGACGAGTCCGACACGACCGCTCCGCATCCTCCTCGCCGAGGACGGTCTCATCAACCAGCGCGTCGCGGTCGACCTGCTCGAGGGGCACGGCCACGCGGTCACCGTCGCGAACAACGGCCTCGAGGCCGTCGAGGCGTTCGAACGCGAGCCCTTCGACCTCGCGTTGATGGACGTCCAGATGCCCCTGATGGACGGGTTCCAGGCGACCGCGGCCATCCGCGCCAAGGAACGCGCCACCGGAACGCGACTGCCGATCGTCGCGATGACCGCCCACGCCATGAAGGGCGACCGCGAGAAGTGCCTCGAGGCGGGGATGGACGACTACATCTCGAAGCCGATCCGCGCGGGCAGTCTGCTCGACGCCATCGCGCGGGTGACCGGCGTGGGGGCGGCATCGGAGACCGCGGCGAGCGTGCACGAGGCCGCCGCCGCGACCGGAACCGAGGCCCCGGCCGAAGTCGCCGAGTCCGCCGGGGACGGCGGCGCGATCTGGGATCTCGAGGAGGCGAAGCGGCGACTCGGAGGGAACGACGACACCATCCGGCGGATGGCCGGACTCTTTCTCGACGAGGGGCCTCGACTGATGGAGACCATTGACGAGGCGATCGAGGCTCGCGACGCCGCGGAGCTCCGCCGCGGCGCGCATACCCTGAAGAGCTCGGCGGCGATCTTCTCGGCGAGGAGTGTCGCCGATGCGGCGTATCAGTTAGAATTATTCGGCCGCGATGGCCAGTTCGAGCCTGCCGGGGACGCGCGCCTCGAGCTGCAGCGACGTCTCGAGCGGCTTCTGGAGGCGCTCGGCGAGTTCGTCTCCGGCTGAGCGAAGAAAGGGACATGACCGGGTCGGGACCCACCATCCTCGTCGTCGACGATGAGGTGATGTACCGCACGCTCGTCGTCGGGGGACTCGGCGCGATCGACTGTCGCGCCGTCCTCGAGGCGGAGGACGGCGAGGCGGCGCGCGCCATCCTCCAGAGCCAGCCCGTCGACATCGTCATCACCGATGTCCTGATGCCGCGTCTCGACGGCATCGGCCTGATGAAGTGGGCGAAGGAGCACTGTCCGGGACCGACGTGGATCATCCTGTCGGGTGTCGACACGTTCGACGCCGCCGTGGAGGCCATCCGTCTCGGCGCCTTCGACTTCATCCCGAAGCCGCCGCAGCTGCAGATGCTCGAGGTCTCCGTTCGCAACGCCTGGGAACACCGGAGCCTCGTCCTCGAGAAGGAGCGCCTGACACGGGACCTCGCCGAGCGCGTGCGGCAGCTCGAGCGGGTGTGCCTGATCCTGGAGGACCAGGCGGCGACCATCAACCAGGACCTGCGGCGGGCCGAGGTGATCCAGACCGCCCTGCTCCCGAACGCGCCGCCCCGCATGGAGGGCTTCCGGGTCGATGCGCTGTACCGTCCCGGAAAGAACGTCGGCGGCGACCTGTTCGACGTCAGCGCGCTCGACGAGCGGCGGGTCGTGATCTACGTGGCCGACGCCGCGGGACACGGCGTCGCGGCGGCGATGCTCTCGGTGCTCTTCAAGCAGAGACTGCGTCCGGTCGATCCGGAGACCGGCGACGTGCGGTCTCCGTCCGTGGTCCTGGGGGACGTGAATCGGGCCATCTTGTCCGACGTCACCGCCCCGGGGATGTTTCTCACCGCTGCGTACGGCGTGCTCGACACCGTCGAGCGCGAGCTCACCATCGCCGTTGCCGGCCACCCGGCCGTGCTCGTGCTGCGCTCATCGGGCGAGATCGAGGCGATCGAGCGCACCGGCCCGGCGCTCGGACTCTCCGCCGACGCCAGCTTCGAGGAGAGGTCGATCCGCCTGCAGCCGGGCGAGCGCGCGCTTCTCTACACCGACGGGCTCACCGACGGCCTCGATGGCGGCGCCGAGCTGGCGCGGCTCTTTCGTCGCGAGGACCTGTCCGGCCGTGAGCTGGTCGCGGATCTCTTCGAGAGGGCGGCGAGCTCGCTTTCGGACGGCGATCGTGACGACGTCACCATCGTCCTGCTCGAGGGGCGCGCGGGATCGAGCTCCTTCGAGACCGGGGAGGTCGTCACGCGCGAGGAGCCGGTCGCCGAGCCCGCCCCGGCTCCGGCGGCCGCGCCACAGCCGGTGCCGTCGCCGACGCTGGTGCGCGGCGAGACCGCCGAACGCACGTTCATCGGCATCGTCGGGCGCGGGACGTACAAGCACTCGAGCGCGTTCTCCGAGGCGGCCGGCGGCACCGTCGAGGCGGGACGGGACCTGACTCTCGATCTCCGCGAGTGCGAGCATCTCGACAGCACGTTCCTCGGGCTGATCCACGATGTGGTGAGCAGGGCCTCCGCGGCGGGATCGGACGTGTCGATCGAGGGCGTCGGCGACGCGGTCCGCGGCCTCTTCGAGGAGCTCAGCATGGATCTCGTGCTCGACCGGACTCGATCGGAGCCGACGGCGCCGGAGGCGAGGCCGGAGATGGAGCCGCTCGGGGGCGCCGGCGCGGAAGTCATGAGCAGTCGCGTCATGCTCCGGGCGCACGAGATCCTCCTGTCGCTCAGCGAGTCGAACCGGGAGCGTTTCCAGGCCGTCGTCGACGCCATGCGCGCCGAGCTGGGAGAAGAAGCCGCGGGGAAGCAATGAAGGTCCTGCTCATCGAGGACAGCCCGTTACACCGCGACCTGATCCGCAGCCAGCTCGCCGCGACGACGGACTCCATCGAACTCGAGATGAAGGAGAACCTCGCGGACGGCCTCGAGCGTCTCTCGCGCGGCGACATCGATGCCGTGCTCCTCGACCTCATCCTGCCAGACAGCGCCGGCATCGAGACCCTGTGGAGGACGCTGGCTCACTCCCCCGACATCGCGATCGTCGTGCTGACCAGCCTCGACGACGAGGAGCTCGCCACGCAGGCGATCCAGCGCGGGGCGCAGGACTACCTCGGCAAGGAGCAGATCAGTGGTCACGTGGTGGCGAGATCCCTGCGTCACGCCGTCGAGCGCAAGCGACTGCAGACGCGCATGGAGCGCTACGCCGAGGCGCTCGAGCGCAACACCCAGGACCTGCGGCAGTTCACGGCGATCGCGACCGAGCGCCTGCGCTCGCCGATCCGCGTCACCGAGAAGACCTTCGAGCACCTGCTGGAGCGTCACGGCGACGCCCTGGACGACGAGAGCAAGGCCCGCATCGACGTGGCGATGGAGGGCTTGAACTACCTGCGGCGACTCCTCGACGACTTCAGGACGTACACCAGCGTCGGGACGGTGGATCGTGGAGAGGGGCCGCCGGCCCGGGTCGATGTCGAGACGGTCCTGACGGACGTGCGCGCGTCGTTGAAGGACGAGATCGAGGCGTGCGGCCTCGAGTGGAGCCACGACGCGCTGCCGACGGTCTCGGCGACCCGCGACGACGTCTACCGCGTGCTCCATGCGTTGCTCGACAACGCCATCAAGCATCGCCGCGACGAGAGCCTCGCCGTCCACCTCTCCGCGCGCCGGGACGGCAGGGAGTGGATCTTCAGCATGCGCGACAACGGATCGGGGATCGATCCCGACTACCCGGGCCAGATCTTCGTGGCGTTCGAGAAGCTGGGGGAGGGCGAGGGCAGCGGCGTGGGCCTGGCGATCTCGAAGCGGATCGTCGAGGGGTACGGAGGTCGCATCTGGGTCGAGTCGACGCCGGGCGTGGGGAGCGTTTTTTTCTTCACGCTGCCGGTCGGCGACGATCGTGACGCCGGGGAACAGGCGTGAACGTCATCTCTCGAGTCGAGACGAAGTACGAGCTCAAGCCGCGCGAGGCCGCGGTGCTCTCATTGATCGTCGCGGGCCACCTCCCCTGCTTCGAGTACGTCAAGGGACACGCGATCACCTGGGTGACGACGGTCTACTTCGACACCGAACGGCTCGACTTCTTCCGGCGCGCCGTCCGATCGCACGAGCGCAACCTCAAGGTGCGCGTGCGAGAGTACTCCTACCGCGGCCCCAACGGCGAGGTCATCCTGTATCCCGAATGCTTCCTCGAGATCAAGCGACGTCTCGGTGAGGGGCGGGTGGTCAAGCAGAGACTCGGCCTGCCGAAAACGCTGCTCGGCCGGCTCCTCGATGGCGAGGACATCTGGGCCCTGCTGGCGGGCAACGGCAACGGCGCGGCGCTCGCGGAGCGGCGCGTGATCTACGACGAGGTGCGGCGGTTCCTGACGGGCTACGCGCTCGAGCCGAGGTCGGTGGTGCAGTACCGCCGGAAGGTCTACCAGGTCGAGGAGCGCGACCTGCGCATCACGTTCGACGATGAGCTGACGATCCACTACCCGAGCGGACGTCCGTACGAGCGGTCCGAGTCGCTCCTCTCGCCGGATGCGAATCACGCGTGCCGCCGACTGGAGAACGTCATTGTCGAGGTCAAGTGCCAGGGCAAGTATCCCGACTGGCTCGAGCTCGCGCTCGGGCGATACGTCCCCTGCCACGTCTCGAAGTTCGCGGAGAGCATGCAGGCCGTGATCGGTTGACCGGCGTTGACGGGGAGGAGCTCCATGAGACTGACAGGCAGGGAAGCAACGTGGCGGCGTCGCCTCGCCGGCTTCCTGCTCGCGGCGGCGGGCGTCGCGGGCGCGGCGAGGGGCAACGTCCTCGGGGCCGACCCGGTCGCCGGGCAGCCCTCGCTCGCCGGCGTCCTGGCGGACGTCACTCGAATCCGCGCCGAGCTCGAGCTCATCCGCTTCGAGATGGGCAAGCCGAGAAACGAGCAGCCGGAGATCGACGTCGAGGACGCCGCGCTCCACGAGGTGTACTTCCAGGCGCTGACGCTCCTCCGCAAGGCGAACCGGCTGTCCTTCGAGCAGACGCGCAGCCGGCCCGAGGAGCCGCAGACCCCCGACGGCGTCATCGGCGTCACGGAGGTCTCCGCCACGGTCGGCGTGGCGCTCGAGCGCGTCCGGCGCGTCAAGGAGGAGCTCGGCATCGCCGACGAGGCCGTCGTCGAGCGGGCGCCGGCCAGCACGTCGCCGACCGAGGTCTTCCGGTCGATCGTGCAGGCCAATCGCCAGATCAACTTGCTGCTCGATCGCGAGTTCAGCCCGAGCGACGTCTTCCAGCAGGTGACCGTCGCGGTGGGGTACGCGGCTCGCCTCCTCGGTCGGTTTCCCGAGACCACCAGGATTCCGCCGGCGCCGCCGCGCGAACGCGGCAAGACCCCGTCCGACGTCTACCGCCGGCTGATCGGCTGTTACGAGCGCATCCGGGCGATCGCGGCGCAGTCCGGGCTCGAGATGGCGCGGCTCCGGAGCCGCGAGACCGACCTCGAATCGATCACGCCGAGCGACGTGTACGACATCGCCTCTCTCATCGTGTCGGAGCTGGCCTATCTGCACTCTCAACTGAAGGGCGCCCGGCGACCCCGTGGCGCCTACGATCCGGGACGGAAGTTCCCATCGCACGTCTTCCAGCGCGTAGGCATCCTCGAGGCGCAGCTGATCCGGCTCGAGGAACTCGTCGCCGGGCGCCCCGACTGGCTGAGGTCCTGAGTGCCGGGATTCGCAAATCCTTGTGCAATCATTCCGGCGTCTTCGCCGCCCAGCTGCGTTGCGCTCGCTCGACGATCGGCTCCGCTCAGATCGCCTCGCTCACGCGCCTTGCTGGACGACGAAGCCGCTCGGCCTGATTTGCACAATTACTTGTGAACTCCGGCACTGAGCGATCGCGGCGCGCCGGAAACGCGACGTCGCTGAAAACGACGCTTCCCTTCTTCAGCCGCCGCGTAATAATCGGGTGGGCCGGCGCCGGGCGGCCCGGCGAGTTGACGAGGTGGGAACGAGCGCCCGCGGGCGTGTCCGAACAAGCCAGAGAGAAGGGGAGCCTCTTCGTGCTCAGCGAGCTGATCGAGTCGGGAAAGAAACTGCTCCAGTCGCGTCCGATGGACCGCGAAGGGTACTTCGCCTGGAGCGATGAGGCGCGGCAGAAAATCGGCGACGTCTACGGCGAGAGCTCGCCGCAGGCGATGGAGTTCGTCAAGGCTCGCTGGGAGATCAAGACCTCGATCGACAGCGACCCGTCGATGTACCTCACGCAGCTCGGCGCCAACCTGCGACGCGAGCTGCGCGTCCTCGAGAAGCTCGAGCGCGACGGCCCGCCAACCCCGGCGGCGGGGTCGAAGCCAGCCAAGACGACTCCGAAGCCCGAAGCGCCGCCGGCCGAGCCCGCCGCGGCGACCACCGCGGCGACCGCCGCTGCGACCCGGCGCGTCCTGGTCCTCGCCGGCGAGGACGAGGAGCTCGCGAGCACCGTGTCCGGCGTCGTCGAGGAGCAGGGGTTCGCGCCGATCGATATCGCCATCAAGGGTCGCGAGGCGCTCTTCGAGCTGCGCTCGTCGCCGGTGACGGCGGAGATCGCCGCCGCACTCGTCATCGTCGACCCGGGCGTAACGGGCGAGGCGCCCGACGCGGGATGCGTCTTCGAGCTCGGCCTGCTCGTAGGCGCGCTGGGCTCCGAGCGCGTGGTCGCGCTCGTCGCCGAGGGGATCAAGCTGCCGCGGAGCGCCGTCGCGGTGAGCCGCATCGACCTCGGACGCGGCATGACGACGGCGAAGAAGGAGCTCGTCGAGCGCCTGACGTCGTTCAAGTCGAGCTGAGCGTCTTCCCGCTACGCGAGATCGAGCGGACCGCCGCTCGAGAAATCCGGCTCGCCGAAGCGCTCGATGCGGTGACCGAAGCCGTGCGCGAGCGACAGCAGCAGGCGGTTGTGCGGCACGCCGCGGTGCTTCAACGAGCGGCCCGTGCGGAATCCGAGTCCGCCGCCGACGAGCACGAACGGGATGTCGTTCAGCGTGTGCGAGTTCCCCTTGCCGAGCTCGTTGGTCCAGATCACCGTCGTGTTGTCGAGCAGCGTGCCCTCGCCGCCTGGCTCCGGAGTCTCGGCGAGCCGCTTGACGAGAAGGGCGAGCTGCTCGCAGTACCACGCGTTGATCCGCGTCAGTTGCTCCTGCGCCTCGTGGTTGCTGTCCGGCTCGTGCGAGAGCTGGTGGTGGCCCTTGTCGATCCCGAGCCAGCGCATGCGCGCCTGACCGACCGAGTTGGTGTACTGCAGCGTCGCGACGCGCGCGAAGTCCGCGGTGAAGCTGTTGATCAGGAGCTCGATCTGCATCGCGCTGATGCGCGGCATGTTGTCGTTGACCTCCTCGACGCCGGGCTCGATGCGGGGAACGGCGTGACCGACGTCCTTCGTCTCCGAGGCCCGCAGCTCCCGCTCCATGTCGCGCACCCGGTCGGCGTGCTCGTCGAGCAGGCGGCGGTCCTCGGAGCTCAGCTCGTCGCGCAGCTTCCGCATGTCGTCCTTGAGGTCGTCGAGCACGCTCTTCACCGTCTCGCGATCCTCGATGCCGCCGTAGAGCCTGTCGAAGAGCCGGTAGGGGTCATCGATCGGCGCCAGCGGCTGATTCGGTCCGGCGTAGGACATGCGTGTCCACGTGTCGGCGCGCTCCGGCACCATGACGCCGAGCTCGAGCGAGCCGAAGCGCGTGCGCGTCTCCGGGTTGGCCTGCAGGAAGTTCTTGATCTCCTGATCGATCGAGATGCCGCTCGCCCAGCCGGCGGGGGTGTGCGACCCGCCCTGGATGTTGCCGGGGAAGAGCTCGACACCGGTCAGCAGGCAGCCGATGCCGCGCATGTGGTTGTCGCCGTCGCCGCGGATCTTGTCGCAGACCCCGTGGAGGATCAGCGTGCGGTCCTTCCACGGCTCGAGCGGCTCGAGACTGCGCTTGAGCGTGAAGTGCTCGCCCTCCTCGTCCGGCCAGAAGGTCGCCGGGACGATGCCGTTCGGGCTGAACATGACGATCAGCCGCTGCTTGCGCCGCGTGGCGCCGGCGAACCCGAGGCTCGGCAGGTTGAGGATGAACGGCAGCGCCGCTGCGCTGAGGCCGAGCTCGCGGACAAACTCGCGTCGGGTGCGTTTCCGTTTCGTGTTCACGTCGACTCTCTCCATGGTGGGCGTTTCTCCGCCACCTTGCTTTGTTGCATCATTCTCGCGAATCGGCAATCAGAAATCAAAACCTCGCGAATCGGCCCCGGCGCTGGTCGGGCCGCGGCGGATCCGCCGTCGCGTCGACGCCCGCGAGCGCGGCGGACGTCGCCACCCGCGCCATCAGCTGTCGCATGTCGAAACGGGCGTCGGCGAACGCCGTCTCCAGCTCCGCCGGCGTCTCGACGCCGTAGGCCAGGATCGGCTGCTTCACCAGGTGGTGAAACACCCTGACGACGAACGCGCGCGACGTCTGGTCGCTCGTCGCCAGAAACTCGGCGAGCTCGCGCGGGCCCGCGAAGGTGGTGAGCTCGCCCGAGGGCAGCTCGTACGACCCGCTCGAGTCGACCGGCTTGCCGCGCTCCTCGTCCCGACGCCGTCCGACCGCGTCGAAACGCTCGAGCGTGAAGCCGAGCGAGTTGATCATCCCGTGGCAGGACTGGCAGCCGGTCGGGCTGGTCTGCAGCATGACGCGCTCGCGTGTCGTCAGCTCCGGGTGCAGGTCCGGCGAGAACGGCGTGAACGCCTCGGGCGGCGGTCTCAGCGCGCGTCCGAGCACGTTGCGCGCCAGGAACACCCCGCGGTGGATCGGCGAGGTGCTGTCCGGGTACGAGAGCTTCGCCAGCATGTACGGGTGCGACAGCACGCCGGCGCTGCGATCCCCGTCCGCGGCGATCTTCCGGAACGGCGCGTCGGCCGGGAGGTCGAACCCGTAGAAGCGGGCGAGGCGCCCGTTGAGCCAGAGCTCGTCCGAGCGGAAGAGCCCGCGAAAATCGGCACGGTCGCCGTCGATCACCTCGTCGAGAAAGAGCTCGAGCGAGGCGCGCAGGTCGGACGCGATGGACTCGTCGAACCCGGGGTATCGCTCGCCGTCCTTCGCCAGGTCCGGCGCGTGTTCGATCTCGAGCCAGTGACGAAGGAACTCGCGCAGCTTCCAGCGCGCCCGCGGATCGGCGATCATGCGCCCGGCCTGACGCGCGACCTCGTCCCGTGAGAGCAATCGGCCGGAGGCCGCGGCCTCGAGCAGGTCGTCGTCGGGAAGCGAGTCCCAGAGCGCGAACGACAGTCTCGAGGAGATGTCGTAGGCGTCGGGCGTCTCGCCGCCGATGTCGACATAGAGGAATCGCGGCGACGCGAGCGCCAGGATGACGGCGCGCTTCACAGCGGCCTCCCCGTCGGCGGCCACCGCGAACTGGCGGTCGACGAAGCGCTCTCGCTGCTCCGGGGACAGCGGACGGCGGAACGCCCGCTCGACCAGTCGCGCGCAGAAGTGACGCAGCTTCGCGTCGCGCTCGGAGTCGCCCTTGCGAGTGCCCGCGAGGCGGTCGATGTGGTCGACGACGTGGTCGGCCGTCTCGATGGCGGCGGCGATGGCGGCATCGTGCCACGACTTCGAGGCCGAGGTGCCGCGCTCGTAGCCGACGCTGCGGTCGTCCGGCGGGAACGGCGTCTCGACGACGAACACCTCGGGTGTCCGCCGCGGCGAGAGGTATCGCGACGGGACCACCTCGGCGACGCGCCCCGGCAGCTTCCACTGCAGCTCTATGAAGCCCTCGGCGGGCTTCGTCTCGTCCTTCTTCTTGTCGACGCCCTGGGTGCGCGAGGTGAACTCGAGCCGCAACGGGTAGGCGCGACCCCCGATCAGGAAGATCGACGCGTCGTGCTCGGTGTCGTCGCCGGACTTCACCCACGCGTCGATGAGCGTCTGATCGTCGTCGTTCAGCCACAGCCTCGCGGCGTGATCCGTGCGAATGATGATCCGGTGCTCGCCGGTCTCCGGCGCCGTCAGCGAGCCGCTCCACCGCGCCGTGAAGCCCTCCGGCTCGAGCTTCTCGTGCGCCGGCGACGCACCGCTGAACGCGATGCGCACCTCCGGGTCGAGCCGATCGACCACGGCCCCGCGACCGACGCGACGCGAGTTGTAATACTCGCCGCGCAGGCCGTGCGCCGTATCGCTGTCGATGTCGGCGCGGCCGTCGCGCCCGCCGTCCGGGACGGGGCGCAGACCTCCGATCAGATCGGCGATGGCGTTGCGGTGCTGGCCGACGGTGAGGCGGGCGAGCTCGACGCGAGCCGTCCGATTGCGCGCCTGCGCGATGGGCGAGTAGAACGCGTCGTGGACGTATCGCGCCACCACGGCGGCGTCCTCGCCGACGCACTGCTTCGGATCGTCGTCGGGCATCGTCCGCTCGATCAGTCGCGTCAGCTTCTCGAGCGACTTGTCACCGACGAGCGGCCGCGGGTACTCGCCGGCAACACCCTGCCCCGAGTCGCCGTGGCACGACGCGCAGAGGCGTTGGAAGATGGCCGCGCCGCGCTGGTCGAGAGCGGGCTCGGGCCCGTCCGCAGAGCGCACCGCGCCCGCGGCGCCGCCCACGATCACGAGGGCGGCGAGCGACCGGCACCAGAACGAGCCTGTCCGTCGCAGCATACGGTCTCGAAGATCCTCCCGATGTTTCCGCGGGCCGCCAGGACCCCTCCGGCGAGACCACGCCGGCCCGGGCACAAGCGGACCATCATCGGTGAACCCCGGAGCGCCGTCAATGTTTTGCTATCTCCCGCCGCCACTGGGACATGGCGGTCCCCCCCCGGGACCCGGACGCGTTCCCGTCCCCGTTCCCGTGCCCGTGCCCGTGCCCGTGCCCGAAGTCGCCGCCGCTCTCGATCTACGCGGCCACCCGGAGTCCTGATTCTCCAATGAGACAGAGACAGAGAACAGAGACAGAGATCAGACAACAGAGAACAGAGATCGGAGTCGGTCATCGGAATCGGAGTCGGAATCGGACTCGGTCCTCGGAATCGGTCATCCGAATCGGACCTCGGTCTCGGCGTCGGTCTCGGCATCGGACTCCGATAGACCGGCCCCGACGTCGGGCACGACCGCGAGGACGAGGGCTTTCGGGACCGGGCCCGGGACCGGGTCCGGGTCCGGGCCCGAAGAACTCAGAACCGAAACGCCACGTTCAGCGAGCCGAAGATCTGCGGGTCGCTGGCGCGTCGGAACTCGGGGGTTCGCGCGACCTGCGTGTAGCTGATCTCGAAGCTGCGGAACTGGAGCGCGATGCCGAGCTTGAAGTCGGCGACGAAGCGTTCCTTGTTGACGCTGTGGCTGTCCTTGCTCGTGTTGCCGTCGAGAAAGATGTTGTTGATCACGAAGCGTCCCTCGACGCCGGCGAAGACGTACCAGGAGAAGCCGCCGCCGAACTGGTCATTGAGTCGCTTGAGCTCGTGCTCGCTGAGATCGGGGAAGCGCTGCTCGAGGCGGCGGCGGAGCTCCTCGAGGCCTATGTCGGCGCCGCCGGGCTCGATGCCGAAGTCGCGTCGCAGACGCCCGCCGACGCGCATCTGACCGCCGATCAGCACGTAGCTCTCGACGTTGCCGCCCGAGCCGCCGAACGTCGTGATGAGGTCGTGCTCCAGGCCGAAGATCGCGAAGCGGCCGTGGTTGTGGCGGATCTTCCGGGTGAAGACGACGTTGACGCCGAGCTCGTCGCTGAGCTGGTTGTCCCAGCCCTCGGGCCTCTTGGCGCCGATCCACTCGTGGAACTCCGTCTGCACGTCCTCGGCGAGTGAGCTCGGGCCGACGATGCCGATCTGCACCTCGAGCGAGTCGAGACGGTCGTCGCGGCTGAAGAGAGTGGACTTGGTCGGCCCCGCCATCAGCGGCGCGTTGGCGCGCTCCGCCTGCGGGACGTGGCCGAGAGCGAGGTTGTGGTGGGTCACCGCGCCGTAGAGCCAGCCCGCGTACGGCCGGTCGTCGACCTGCAGGGTCGGCACGGTGATGTCCTCGGGGGTGAAAATCTTGTGGCCGCCGGCGAGCGAGACGTACTGCCTCTGCATCAGATAGGCGTCGGCCTCGGGGTAGAGCCAGAGGAAGCGCCCGATCGGGCTGATGACCGGCACCTCGCCCTCGAGCGGCCTGGTGAGCTCGATCCGCAGGCCCTGCGTGTAGTAGCGATCGGTGCCGCCGCCGAAGCCGCCGACGTCGTTCTCCTCGAAGACGCGCAGCGTCGTGCCGCAGCCGCTGAGGAGGAGAAGCGCGACGAGCGCCGCTCTCGTGCCGGGTGACAGGATCATGGCATCCTGATCGGCCGATAAGCGTCGCGCGCGGAGTGAAAAAGACCGCTCCCGAGATTATCGCCCCTTGCCCGCTTCGTCGCCCCCGTCGTCGGTCGTGTCCGCGGCGGAGGGTCCTCCCGCCGGACCGATGTACTTCCGCGCAATGACCACGTTGTCGAAGAGCACGACGTTGACCCGCTGCCGAGTCCACCGGTCGGTGACGTAGGCCTCGACGGTGAGCGCGTTCGCCTTCAGCTCGGCGTTCCTGCGCCAGTCGATCCCCTTCCAGTGCCCGCGCAGCTCGCCGTCGATCCAGAAGGCCTGCTCGCCGTCGGCCTTCCCGGGAGTGTTGTGCTTGAGCATCAGCTCGGCGCAGATCCACGTCCCGCGCTCGATGTCCGGCTGGCTCGCGGGGCGGAAGGCGTTCCCCCAGTACTTCCCGTCGCGGCTCTTCTCCATGCCGTGCCAGTAGGTGTAGAAGTTCCAGCGGCCGGGGGGCCGCAGCCGGCCCCAGTCGCCCCACGGCTCGAGCGCCGTCGAGAAGCGCTCATCGCCTCGAGGTTTCTCGCCGGCGCCGCCGAAGCCGCTCCAGCGGTCCTTGCCGCGCAGCCCGCGATTGGCGCGCAGCGTCACGAAGTGATGCACGTAGTCGCACTTGGCGTCGAACTTGACGTAGAAGCGGATGAAGAGCGCCTCCGTTGATTCGAACCACTCGGTGACGCCGCCTCCGGTGTTCTTGCCGAGTGTCGCCTCGACCCGGAGGCTCTTCTTGCCGACGATCGGACTCGCGGCGGACTCGTCGACCAGCGACAGGACCTCACGGTCACGATCACGCACGCTGTCCCATCGCGTGCGGAAGTCGCCGGCCTCGAAGTCGTCGGCGAAGATGACCGCGGGATGCTTCGCGATCCCCGCGTCGGCCCGGAACGCCGCCGCCAGCCCCGGTCCCCCGGGAAGCCCCTTGCGGCTCGCGAGGTTCCTCGCGCCGCGGGGGTCGCCCTCGGCGGCCAGGGGGCATGCCGCCAGGAGCGCCAATGCGGCGACCACGGTCGGGAAAAGCCTCGAGAGCGCCGTGAGCATGCATGGAGTGTACCCGCCGGCCCCGGTGAAACCCCGGTGAAACCCCACGGGTTTCTCTTGCCCCGGGTCCCCGCCGGAGCGACCATGGACCCCAGACATCCGGCACACATCACGAACACGAGGTCGGGGCGATGCGCACTTCCCGGGGCGCTATTCCCGGAGTGAGCGTGCTGCTGGCGCTGCTGGCCGGCGTCGCCGTCGCGGACGAGCGGACGGGGAACCGGTTCGGACCGGCCGGCGCGACCAAGGAGAACCTCGACCTGCCCCTCTCCGTCCCCGGCATAGAACTGGAGGAGGATCCCCCGGACATCGTCTTCTTCGGCGAGCATCGCCTCGAGGGGGACACGTTCATCCTCGCCCTCGATCGATCGAGCTCGATGGCCCAGGGAGAGCTCGAGATCGGCAAGGGCGAGGCGATCCGGGTCATCGGCCAGCTCTCCGACAGCAGCCGCTTCGCGGTGGTGTTCTACGATCAGGGCGTGATCCGCTTCCCGGGGAATGGCCGGCCGATTCAGGCGACCAGCGGCAACCGTGCGATTGCGATCGGGTGGGTGAGCACGATCGTTCCGGGCCGCGGCACGTGCGTCCGCGAGGGGCTCGCCGTCGCGCTCGAGATCGCCCACCGCGCCTCGACCGGGAGCAGCGCGATCCTCGTCCTCGCCGACGGGGGCACCACCTGTCCGGGGCACAACGCGGCGCGGTACGGGATGCAGACGCTCTCGGACGTCACCCGGTCGAACGCCGGGCGTCACAAGATCCACGTCTGCTGCGTCGGCAGCGACCGGGTCGACGTCGACTTCTGCCAGTCGCTCGCCTCGATGAACGGCGGCAGCTTCACGCGCCGGTCGAACTGAGAGACGCGGCGCGCTCCCTCCTCGTGGTCTCCTGCATCCCGTTCGCGACGCGTGTCGCGCTTACTGCACGGTCCCGATGCGCCGATACGTGCCGCCGTTCTCCGCCGCGAGCATCTTGAGGAACGCCTCCGCGTGCTGGTACGGATTGACGCCGATCGTGTTGATGGCGACCTTCTCCGTATTCATCGCGCGGATCTCCGCCAGCGGGCCCTCGACGTCGCGGCGGCCCAGAAGGCCATCCCCGACGTAGATGAGGGACTTGTTCTTTCCCGGCAGGCTGCGGGCGAACTTCAGACCCTCCTTGACGTCCTGCAGGAGGTCGCCGCTGATGTCGGCGCGCCGGGTGTGGAGGAACGACGCCGCCTGCGCCTTTCGCGAGGCGCTCGCGGACACCGGTCGTCCGCTCGCCGGGTACTTGCTCGACAGTTGTCGCTGCCCGAAGACGACCGCGAACTTGCTGTCCTCCGAGAGCGTCTTGATCGAGCGAATGATCTCGTGCTTGGAGACTCCAAGCAGCTCCTGTCGGACCGGTCAGCTCGTGCCGGCGCCGACGAAGATGAACCCCCGGCCGCGGTAGGGCGCCCCGAGGAAGAAGATGACGTCCTCCGCCTCTTCCTCCTCCGCGCTGCCGCGGAAGCTGTAGGGAAGATCCAGGTCCTGCTTGCCGAGAGGGGGACCGGATCCGAGGGAGAATGCGGCGCCGAGAAGGAGCGCCAGGGAAAGACTCGCGCGTCTGGTCATGACTGCCTCCGCGCGTCGACCCCAACTCCTGGCCCGAGCCCCATCGACCCGCTTCACAGTCAACAGCAAGAGTACGCCCGTGTGACGGGTGAGCAAGAAGCAATCGTGAAAAAGGAGGTTCCGGATATGTCGGGTCGGGTTTTCGGACCGTCCCCGTTCCCGTTCCCGTGCCCGTTCGCGTGCCCGTTCCCGTGCCCGTTCCCGTGCCCGACTCCGCCGATGCCGACGTCCGATGCCGATACCGATACCGACTCCGAGCCCGATTCCGATTCCGAGTTCTGACCTCTGGTCTCTGATCTCTGGTCTCTGGTCTCTGGTCTCTGGTCTCTGGTCTCTGGTCTCGGACTCTGTCTCTCGAGGCCGAGGCCGGAAACCGAACCGCCCCTTGCCTCCCGGCCCCCCCCGATGCACGATGATCCCGGTTCTGTCGGAGCGTGGCTCCGGGCTGTTCCGGGGTGAACGAGCGGAGGGGAAATCGATGCGGGTCATCACCGGGTTTCGGGTCGGGTTGTCTCTCGGCGTTGTCGTTTCTCTTGCCGCCGTCGGCGCTGCTCCGCTGGTCGGGCAGGAGCCGTCTCCCTTCGCGTATCGCTTCGCCGCGCCGGCTCGCGTCGACTTCGAGCCGCGCGGGGAGGGCACGCTCAAGGCCGCGGTGCTCATCGACTCGCCGCGGCTTCCCGATGGCGCCGACGGGGTCACCGGGTGGTCGGTGAGCGTCACGTCGACGGCGTGGGAGATCACCGGGGCGACGCTGCGCGCGACGGCCGCGGCGGTGGTGGGTGAGGATCCGCTCGGGCGCCGGCGCCTCGACGGGTTTCAGCTCATCGAGACGGTCGTCGACGACGATGGCGATCGCGCCCCCACGGTGGTCAGCGCCTGCATCCTGTCCTTGAGAAACCCGATCGAGCTCGACCACGCCGAGGATCCCCAGCGGATCCTGCAGCTGACGCTCGCGGGTCCCGTGCCGCCGCCGGGCAGCGACTGCGTGCCCGTGGGGCTTCTCTTTCGACCCGGTCGGACCGGCGCCGGGCAGCCCGTGCTCAACCAGGTCACGTGGCGCGGCGATCCGGTCGACGTCGAGACGGTCGACGCGGTGGTCCAGATCTGCCCGCGGCGGATCTCGTGCGCGGACGCGCCGGCCAATCTCTTCCTGACGACGGCCGCCGTCGATGCTCCGGGGGCGCGGACCGACGAGGTCGACAGCGGGCTGCTGACCGAGTCGGTCGACCGAACCGCGACCATCGACGTGCCACGGCAGGCGGGGCGTCCCGGCGAGCTGCTCCTCGTCGCCAACCTCTCGACTCGCGGCGTCGAACCCGGCGTCGACGCGTGGCGGCTCTCCCTCTCCGTGCGCGGCAACCTCGACGTCACCGGCGCGACTCTCGACGACACCGCCGCGGACCCGCTCGCCGGCGGGTTTCGTTTCCTGGACATCGTCGACGCGGCGCTGCCGAACGGCTTCACGGGCGTGCTCCAGGGCCAGGGCGTGGTGAGCTCGGTCGCCCTCGAGTCGAACGGCGCCGCGGGCGCGCTTCCGCCGACGGGGACCGCCACGGTGCTCGCGGTCACGCTGCGCGAGCGACCGCGTTCGGGTGACCGGCCCGGCGAGGGCGAGGTCGTCTGGAGCGACGGTCTGTGGGCCGGTCCGCCGAACGATCCGTCGCAGAACGCGTTCACCGCCGGCGGCGAGGTCGGCTCGTTCTGCGCCAGGCAGACCGCGCGAGTGCGCTTTCGCATCGGCGAGCCGTTCGTTCGGTGCGACGTGGATGGCAGCGGCGCCATCGACATCGTCGACCCGGTGCGGCTGCTCGACAGGCTCTTCGTGAGCTCGCGCGGGCTTGACTGCGCGCTCGCGGCCGACTGCAATTCCGACGGGCCCGTCGATGTCGCCGACGCGGTCTTCGCGCTCGGCTACCTCTTTCTCGGACGGTCGCAGCCCGGCGCCCCGTTCCCGGAGTGCGGTCTTTCGCCGGATTTCCCCACCGCGGTCTGTCCGCCGGGGTCGCAGCCGGGCTGCCGGTGAGGTGAGATATTCCCGGAACATGCGGCGAAACTCCCTTGTGGGAGCGCCACAGCCGACATACGATGGTAGGTCGCCGGGCGTGGTCCGGCCGGAGTCGCCTCGATCGTGAGGCGGCCGCCGGAACCGGACCCGGGATCGGCGTCGCGACCGGAAACCGGCGTCGGCGCTCGGCGACAGAGGACACGTCGGCGACAACGGGTGTCGACGTCACGAGTCACAGGAGGGCGGAAGACGACGCAAACTGATTAAAGAGCTGATCGCCGAGACCTCGGTTCGGGACCTCGTCGCTCCCACCGACACGTCGGGGCGATCAGAAGCGACAAGAGTTTCGTTTTTGTTTGTTTTTTTCGTAGCGAAAGGCGAAAGAGTAATGGCTCAAGGACGGATCAAGAAGCTGATCACCGAGAAGGGCTTCGGTTTCATCGAGGGTGAAAACGGCGAGCTCTTCTTCCACCATTCCGCGATCGAGAACGCCCGCATGGAGGATCTCCAGGAGGGTCAGGAGGTCGAGTTCACCCCGGGCCACGGCCCGAAGGGTCCCCGGGCGGAGAACGTTCGCGTTATCTAATCTGATCCGAGTTGATCAACGCGCGTCCGGGGGGCCTCCCGTCCCCCGGACGCTTTTCGTTATGGCGTGACCGTCACGCCGCGCGCCCCGCCGCGATTCTCTGTCGACACCTCTTGCCTCGGGCTGATTCCCTTCACAGGCACAGTTCCACCGCACCGCCGATACAGGAGAAGACCATGCAACGTCGCCTGACCCTGACGCTCGTCCTCGTCCTCGGAGGCCTCGCAGCGCTCGGCTGGATCGTCGCCGGCGTCGCGCTCGCCGACCGGGAGGAGCCGAAGTACAGCATCAAGGAAGTGATGCAGAAGGCGCACAAGGAGGGACTCCTGAAGAAGGTCCTCTCCGGCGAGGCGCAGCAGTCCGACAAGGTCAAGCTGCTCGACCTCTACGTCGCGCTCTGGGAGAACGAGCCGGAGAAGGGCGAGAAGGCGAGCTGGATGAAAAAGGCCGGCGACGTCATCGCCGCCGCGGGACGGGTGGTCGCCGGGGACAAGGCCGGCGTCGACTCTCTGAAGAAGGCGACCAACTGCAAGGCCTGCCACTCCGTCCACAAGTGATCGGGACGGCCGGTCGGAGCGGCAGATCGGAGCGCGGCGGGCCCGTCACTTCCGCGCGTCGCGATCGCTCGACCTCTCGGTCTCGTCGGTCTCCTCGACGCAATAGAGGTATCGCTCGCCGCGCAGGTAGATTCTCCGTCCGACGACGGCGGCCGAGGCGCTGATCCGGTCATCGAGCCGGTTGAGCCCGAGGATCTCCGTCGGGCTCCCGAAGCGCACCACCGCCGTGACGCCCTCGAGATCGGTGACGTAGACCCTGTCGCCGGCCCCGACGGGCGAGGCGTAGATGTTCCGGATGCCGGGCAGGCGGATCGGGCGGTGCGTGTCGTCTCCGGTCCTGGCGTCGACCCGCGAGAGGATCCCCTGGTAGTGCCTGAGAAAGTAGAGCGCGTCGCCGCCGAGGAGGGGTGAGGGCACGTACGGCGTCCGGCGCGTCCTCGACCAGACGACCTGATCGGTGCCGGTGACGTCTCCCCGCGCTCCGGCGAGTCGGATGGCGAGCATCGCCTGGATCTCGTAGCTGCTCGCCACGAAGACCATGCCGAGCCCGGCGACCGGCGACGCCACGACGTTGTTCGACATGCCGCCGCACTCCCAGATTACCCTGCCGTCGGCGAGGTCGTAGGCGCGCACTCGTCTCGTGCCGCTGACGATGAGCTGCGGCGTTCCCTCGTGCTCGACGACGATCGGCGTCGCCCACGAGGTCACCTCGTCGCGCTTCACCTTCCAGCGCTGTCTCCCCGTCCGCTTGTCGAGGGCGACCAGGAACGACTGCCCCTCGTGGTCCCAGTTGACGGCGAGCGTGTCGCCGTGGAGCACCGGCGAGCTGCCCTCGCCGTGCCCGTGCTTCGTCTGCATGTCGCCGAGGTCGGTCTTCCAGACGAGCTCGCCGTCGAGATCGAGGCAGAAGACGCCGCGCGAGCCGAACGAGGCGAAGACGAGCTCGCCGTCGGTGACCGGAGAGGCCGAGGCGTAGCTGCCGCTGTAGTGGCCGCCCTCGTGGGGCAGCTCGGTTCGCACTGCCCGCATCCAGTCCACCTTGCCGGAGCGCACGTTGACGGCGATGACCAGGAAGCGGTGGTGGTGAGTCACCAGAATGTTGTCGTGGGCGCCCGGCGCGGTCTCCGGCTTCGGCTCGACGGCCTCGCCGTGGGGCACCGCCGTCGTGACGAAGAGTCGCTCGCCCCAGACGATCGGGCTGGAGTGACCCTTCCCGGGCAGCGCCAGCTTCCACGCGACGTTCTCCCGCTCGCTCCACACCAGCGGCGGATCGGCGTCGGGCGCGAAGCCGGTCCCGAGCGGCCCGCGCCACGACGGCCAGTTCGAGTCGGCGTCGAGCGGCGCGGCGGCAACGAGGAGCAGCCCCAGCAGTCCGCTCGCGAGGCCGGGCGGTGTCGGTCTCGGTCGTTCCGGAGAGGTCGTCATGGGGAGCATCGTAGCACGCCGCCGCCCTCGCCGGGAGTTCGGCGTCTTCCGGGAATCCTCCATCCGCGGCTCGCCTCAAGCCTCGTCGGCCGCCGGGCGATCCATCGTCTATATTAGGAGGTGTCTCCCCGTGCGACGCCCGACATTTCGACAGGTCCGCCAGGGCACCCTGTTCGCGATCCTCGTGGTGGTGGCGATCTGGGGGCTCCGGACGCACCTCGCCGACCACCGCACCTTCGCGTGGGATCGGCCGGTGAGCGTCGCGGTGGTCACGCTGCTCGACGACGACGAGGGCAGCGACTTCTTCAAGGAGCAGACCTTCATCCGCCGGTTCCTCTCGAGCACCGGCCCGGCGCGCCGAAACCTGCGCGAGGTCATCGCGTGGCTCCACGCCGAGTACGCGCGCCACACCGGCGAGGAGCGAGAAATCCTCGAGGTCGTCACGCGCGGCCCGCTGAAGCTCGAGACGCCGCCGCCGGACGTTCCCGACGTCAGCGACTCCTTCTTCGAGCGCCTGTCGGGAACGCGGACCTTCATCGGCTACTTCGACGAGATCACCACGCGCGACGAGCTCCTCCTCGGCCAGTACGACCTGACGCTCTTCATCTATTTCTACGACTACGCCGACGTCCGCCGCCGCGAGGTCTTCACGCGCTTCGACTCGCTCGCCTCGAGGCGCAACAGCTTCGGCATCGTCTTCGCCCCGGTGAAGCGTTCCCTCCTCGGCAACACCTGCGCCGTCGTCGCCCACGAGCTCTGCCACCTCCTGGGAGCGAGCGACACCTACGACGAGAACGGCAGCGTCTTCCCGGACGGCTTCGCGGAGCCGGACCGCGAGCCGCGCTACCCCCAGCGCCTCGCCGAGATCATGTCCCTCGGCCGCCCGACCGCCCCGGGCATCGATGCCCCGGTGCGGGATTTGAGGGAGTGCGTGGTGGGATCGAAGACGGCGGCGGAGATGAACTGGCGCTGAAGGAACGGACCCGGCCGCGGGAGACGGAGTCCGAGACAGAGACCGAGACCAGAGACCAGAGACCAGAGATCAGAGATCAGAGATCAGAGATCAGAGGTCGGAGATCGGAGTCGGAGTCGGACGTCGGAATCGGACGTCGGAATCGGACATCGGACATCGGAGTCGGAATCGGAATCGGCGTCGGCGTCGGAGTCGGAATCGGTCATCGGTATCGCAATCGGTATCGGCCATCGGAGTCGGTCATCGGACTCCGCAACCAGAGCCCTCGAGGACGGGAACGGGCACGGGAACGGGAACGGGTACGGGTACGGGTACGTTTTTGCAACGATGGGGTCCGACTCCGACGTCGCACCCCGACGCCTACCGCGTCAACTGACACACCCCCCGAACCAGC
Source organism: Planctomycetota bacterium (assembly GCA_041569895.1). Classification (GTDB taxonomy): domain Bacteria; phylum Planctomycetota; class UBA8108; order UBA8108; family JACQVS01; genus JBFFXF01. The sequence goes on from JBFFXF010000007.1 coordinate 41,218, forward strand.
TTCTCATCATGCTCCGCCACGATCGCGCGGATCTTCTCGAGGCGCTCCGGATGGCGCAACGCGACGTCGTGGGCCTCGGACGGGTCGACGTCGAGGTTGAAGAGGAGCGGGGGGTCGTGGCGCGTCGGCTGGCGTGCGCCGCGGCCGTACGCCGGACGGGTCAGGAAGTGCGCCTTGAAGGGACCGTGACGGACGGCGTGGATGTCGACGCCGCGGTAGAAGATCATGTGGTCGCGCGGCGACGGCCACCCGTGGAGGAGCGTGTGCGAGAGGTCGACGCCGTCGATGACGCGGTCGTCCGGGATGTCGGCGCCGGCGAGCGCGAGGAACGTCGTGAAGATGTCCATCGTGCTGCCGATGCCGCCGATGACCGCCGGATCGATCATCCCCGGCCACCAGAAGATCCCCGGCACGCGCATGCCGCCCTCCCACGTCGAGCCCTTGCCCTCGCGCAGCAGCCCGGCCGAGCCGCCGTCGAGATCGCGAATCAGCCAGGGGCCGTTGTCGCTCGAGAACACCACCAGCGTCTTGCGTTCGAGGCCGAGCTCCTCGAGCTTGGCGATGACGCGGCCGACGCTCCAGTCGATCTCCTCGACGACGTCGCCGTAGAGACCGCGGGGGCTGCGACCGCGGAAGTCGTCGGAGGCGAAGAGCGGCGTGTGGGGGAAGGTATGCGGGAAATAGAGGAAGAACGGGCGGTCGCGTGACCGCTCGATGAAGCGCACCGCCTCCTCCGTGTAGCGCCGCGTCAGCGTGCGCTGATCAGCCGGTCGCTCGACGACCTCGGTGTCGCGGTAGAGCTTGTTGTTCCAGAAGGCGGAGGTCTCCCTCGCCCGCGCGGCCTCCTCGGCGGGCAGGTTGCGCCGGGCGTTGTGGTCGTTGCTCGCGTCGAGGCCGAAGAAGGTGTCGAAGCCGTGCTCGGTGGGCAGGTACTGCGGCCGGTGCCCGAGGTGCCACTTGCCGATGCACGCGGTCGCGTAGCCACGCTCGCGAAGCGCCTCCGGGAGGAGCACCTCCTCGGCCGGGATGCCACCGACGCTGACGCCGCTGGAGAGCACACGCGGCCGCTCGGCGCACATGCCGCTGCGGATCGGGTAGCGCCCGGTGAGCAGCGCGGCGCGGCTCGGGGTGCAGACCGACGCCGCCGAGTAGAAGCTGGTCCAGCGCTGCCCCTCGCGCGCGAGCCGGTCGATGTGCGGCGTGCGGATGGTCGGGTGGCCGTGGCATCCGAGGTCGCCGTATCCGAGGTCGTCGCAGAATATGAGCACGAAGTTCGGTGTCGGCGGCGGACGTCTGCCGAACTCGGCTTCCTGCCTCCGATTCGCCTCGAGGCCTCGCGGGTCGGCTTCGCGGCCGCCGAAGTACTTCTCGCGGATCCACCCCGGCTGCCAGCGGTCCGGAACGCGGGCGCGACCGGTGAGGTCGATGCTCTTCGGACGCGGGTTCTCCGCGCGCAGCGGCGCATCGTCGCCGAGGCGCCGGCGCCACGACTCCATGAGCTCGAGGAGCCTGTCGATCGTCGCGGCGTGCTCCGGCCGGGCGGCGAGGTCTCGCATCTCGTGCGGGTCCTCGCGAAGATCGAAGAGCTGCCGGTGGTTGATCCGCGGATAGACGATGAGCTTCCAGCGCTCGTCGCGCACCGCTCGCTGCACGTCGCGGAAAGGCAGGAAGACCGACTCCCGCACGCCGGCGACGCGTCCCTCCCAGATCGGCCGCAGGTCGCGCCCGTCGAGGCCGTCCGGCGGCGCGACGCCCGCGATGCCGCAGAGCGTCGGGAAGAGATCGTGCAGGTACGTCATCGCGCGCGTCTCGCGGCCGGCCGGAATGCCGGGCCCGACCACGATCAGCGGACAGCGCATGCTGTGCTCGAAGACGCTCTGCTTGCCGAGCAGACCGTGGCTCCCCATGCCGAGTCCGTGGTCCGCGGCGTAGACGATCACCGTGTTCTCCGCGTGCGGCGACTTCTCCAGCGCGGCAAGAATTCGGCCGACCTGCTCGTCGAGGTGGGTGATCATGCCGTAGTACTCGGCCAGCTGATCGCGCACGACCTCCTCGGTCCGCGGCCACGGGCCGAGGTTCTCGTCGCGTCCCCCCGCCATGTGGCCGTTGTCGAACGGGAGCTGTGGCAGGAAGTTTTCCGGGAGCGGCGGCCGGTCGCGGTAGTACGGGAGCCGGTGCTCGAGCGGCGGTTGGCGCGGGTCATGTGGAGAGGTGAATGGAACGTAGAGGAAGAACGGACGGTCTCCGTCGTGCCCCTCGAGGAACTCGATCGCGGCGTCGGCGAAGAGCTCGCTCGAGAAGCGGTCGCCGAAGCGCTTGTTGCCGAGCTTCCCCGGCTCGACGATGTCCTGGACCGGGACGTGCGTGTGATCGCTCATGCCGCCGAGGAAGACCGCCCGCCCGCGACGGAATCCGCGCAGCAGGGATTCCGCGCCGTTGTGCCACTTCCCGGTGATGAACGTCTCGTAGCCGTTGCGGCCGAGCAGACCGGGGAGGAGCGTCTCGCCCTCCATGCGGTTGTTCGTGCGCATCCATGTCTTGCCCGTCATCACCATCGCCCGGCTCGGGACGCACACGGCGCCGCTGTTCGAGCCGAAGCAGTAGTTGGTGCGGAAGCTGAAGCCGCGCTCGACGAGCCGATCGAGGTTCGGCGTCCGGATGTGCGGGTTGCCGTGAGCGGCGATGGTGTCGGCGCGCTGGTCGTCCGCAAAGAGGAAGACGATGTTCGGACGCGAGCCGGCGGCGCTCGGCGCGCCCGGTACGCACAGCAGGACAATGGTGGTGGCAATCGCGAGGGAGACCCGGTGCATGACTCCCGTGCATCGTAGCGCGCGGATCGGAGACGTCAACGGGGCGATCGGTCCGCGACCTCGTCGTGGAGGAAGGCGGCCAGCCGCTTCGGGCTGACGATGCCGGCGACGGTGTCGTCGGCCGCGAGCACCGGAACGTGACGGCACCCGCACAGCGCGAGGACGGTGAGCACCGCGGCCACCGAGTCGCTCTCGTAGACGTACGTCGGGTCTCGACTCATCACCTCGCTCACCGACACGCTCTCGAGTTCGGCGTCGCTGAAGTTCCCGGCGACGCGATGCAGGACGTCCCACTCGGAGAAGACGCCGACCAGTCGCCCCGACTCCTCGATCATCAAACAGCCGACGTCGAGTTCGACGAGAGTCTCGAGCGCCATCTTCAGGCACGTGTCCGGCGAGACGCTGGTGTACGGACGCGACGTGATGCACTCGACGGTCTTTTCCGCGAGCACCGATTCGAGCTCCATGGTCAACCTCCTTCGCGCTTCCGGCTCACCGCATCGACGCCCACGCGGCGCGCCATGACGTTGACCTGTCGGGGAAAGTACTCGGCGAGGCACTCCATCAGACCCTTCTGTCCGGTGATGGCGACGGCCTTGCCCCCGGCGTCGACGATGCAGACGAAGCGCGTGCCGCGCTGGTTCATCGCGTCGAGCATGCGTGCGATCGGCTCGTCGAGCGCCACCGTGGAGAGCTCCGGGTCGAGACACGTCGCGACCGGATCGTCGAGCGACAGCGCCCCTCCCGCGAGCGCCCGCGTCAGCGAACGCTCCGTGAACATGCCGGTGGGTCGCCCGACCGCGTCGACCACGATGGCGCACCCGAGCCGCCGGTCGCGCAGCGCGGCGATGGCGTCACGGATCGGCGTGGTCGGGTCGAGCGGCACGAGCTCGCGCAGCCGGAGCTGGCGGCACGGCTCCGTCCAGATGTCTTCGTAGAGACCCATGGGATCGGTCCCTCCCGTCAGACGTCCCACGCTTCCCAAGACCGGCGATCGACCGGCCCGCGGGGACGCCGTGCAAGGGAGAGGCCAGAGGCTCCGCCGTGCGCGAGATCACGCGGAGAGCGCGCCTTGCGGCCATCCGGGGGGCTGCATTCCCGTGGCGGGCGCCGGGAATTTCGCGCTCGACGCGGAATTCTCGACCGTCCGGAAAACCGTCCAAAAAATGCCGTTTGGGGACGATTTCGGCACCGTCTGACGACCCAAACCCTCTCCATTCCCGGGGATATGGCATGTCGAGACGGGCAAGGATGTTGCCACGGGAGAGGCAGGGGACAGCGCCCTCCAGGGGGGCGCCACATCGATCCAGGAAGCCAGGGGAAGAATGCGACACGACACGGAGAGTCTCCTCGAGCAGGTGAGCGGTCCAGCCGACGTCCGCTCCCTGTCGACCCAACAGCTCCCGTTGCTCGCCGCCGAGCTTCGCGAGTTTCTCATGCGCACCGTTCCGAAGACGGGGGGCCACTTCGCCTCGAACCTCGGCAACGCCGAGCTCGTGGTGGCCATCCATCACGTCTACGAGAGCCCGCGCGACGCCATCGTCTGGGACGTCAGCCACGGCGCGTATCCGCACAAGCTCCTCACCGGACGTCGCGAGAAGTTCCACAGGCTGCGGGCCGACGGCGGCCCGAGCGGCTTTCTCTGCCCGTTCGAGAGCGAGCACGATCTTGCCAGCACCGGGCATGCGGGCACCGGCCTCTCGACCGCGCTCGGCATCGCGTGCGCGCGGAAGCACATGGGCGCGCCGGGAGATGTCGTCGTCGTCGTCGGCGACGGCTCCTTCTCGGCGGGCATGACGCAGGAAGCGCTCAACCATCTGTCGACGCTCGGCGTCGACCTGACGATCATCCTCAACGACAACCAGATGTCGATCGATCCGACTCACGGCGGCCTCGCCGGGGTGCTCTCCGCGGCGCGCGCCGGGGACCGACCGGACGCCCACTTCGAGAAGCTCGGGCTCCGGTATGTCGGTCCGATCGATGGGCACGACGCCCCGCACCTGGCCGAGGTGCTCTCGGAGCTCAGGGCGCTGCGCGGCGCCAAGCTGCTGCACGTGGTGACGAAGAAGGGGAAGGGGTGCCCGGAGGCCGAGGCCAATCCGGTCGCGTACCACGCACTCTCGCCGCCGCGACCGGCTGCAGGCGTGAAGCCGCGAAGCTTCTCCGACGCCTTCGCCGCGTGCCTGATCGAGCTGGCGGCCGCCGACTCGCGGATCGTCGCCGTCGGGGCCGGCATGCTCGGCGGCACCGGGCTGGCGAAGTTCCGGTCGAAGTTCCCCGACCGGTGCCACGACGTCGGCATCGCCGAGCAGCACGCCGTCACCTTCGCGGCGGGCCTCGCGAAGCAGGGCATGCGGCCGGTCGTCGCCATCTACTCGACCTTCCTGCAGCGTGCCTATGACCAGATCCTCCATGACGTGTGCTTGCCGGGCCTGCCGGTCGTCTTCGCCATCGATCGCGCCGGCTGCGTCGGACCCGACGGCCCGACGCACCACGGCATGTTCGACATCGCCTACATGCAACACATCCCCAACATGAAGATCACCTCCCCGAGCTCCCGTCCCGAACTCAGTCGCCACCTCCGTGCGGCCCTCAACGACGACGGCCCGGTCGCGGTCCGCTACCCGCGGGCGGCGATCCCCGAGGCCGATCACGGCCCCGAGGAGCTCGAGGTCTTCGGACGGTGGCGAACGCTTCGCCGCGGAGACGATGTCGCCGTGCTCGCCCTCGGCTCGATGGTGCCGGTGGTGCTCGAGTCCGCCGAGATCCTCGCCGCGCGCGGCGTCGACGTGGAGGTCGTGGAGGCGCGCTCGGTGAAGCCGCTCGACGAGGAGCGGCTCTTCGACCTCGGCCGGCGTCACGCCGTCGTCGCGACGGTCGAGGATCACGCGGCGAGCTGCGGGCTCGGGAGCGCGGTGGCGGGCTTCCTCGGCATGACCGACACCCGCGTCGCTCCGATCGGCTGGCCGGATCGGTTCGTCGAGCACGGCGGGCTGGACGGCCTGCGCCGGAAGTATCGTCTCGATCCGGAGGGCGTCGCGGACCGCGTCGCGGCGCTGCTCGACACCATTACGGCAAACGAGGGCGCCGGAGCCCGGGAGCGCGTGGAGGTCCAGACGACGTTCTCGCGGCGGCGCCTGCTCGACGAGATCTCCGAGCTCGGACTGAGCGAGGTCGTCCGGGACGCCGTCGCCGAGTACCGTCGGGTCGGCGACCGCAGCGACTTCCTCTGGCAGTGGGTGCGTCGCGGGCTGGAGCTCACCACGCTCTCGTGCGTCGACGAGTCGTTGCGCGAGGAGGTGTGCGACACGAAGACGCTCGGCGTGATGTTCGACGTCCTGCTCGACGACGTGGCGGACGTGCGCCGCGATGCGGGCTTCCTGGATCACCTGATCGGCGTCACCGGCGTCCGCGCGCGTCCCGTGACGGAGTTGCGGGAGGACGATCGGGCCTACTACGATTTCGTCCGCAGCCTCTGGACGCAGATCTGGGATCGACTGCGCGGATACCCGCGATTCGGCGAGCTCGAGGAGATCCTGCGCTACGACTACGACCAGCTGATGAACGTCATGCGTTACTCGACGCTGGTCAATCGCCACCCGTTCATGCTCAACCCGGCCGAGCACGACGCCTACTTGCCGCACAACATGCACATGATGATCTCGGCGACGATGGACCTGATGGCCTCGCCGGGATTCGATATCGACGAGCTCGGCCGTGTCCGTCAGGTCCTCACGTACGCGCAGCAGATGGGGCGCATCGGCAACCTGGTGACGACGTGGGAGCGCGAGCTCGAGCAGCATGACTTCTCGAGCGGCGTCTTCGCGAAGGCGCTCACCGCGGGCGTGCTTTCGGTCGATGAGCTGCGCGCCGGCAATCGCGAGCTGATCGCGCGGCGCGTGCGCGAGGCCGATCTCGAGCGCTCCTTCCTCGATCGCTGGTCGGAGCTCCGGCGGCGGATCCTCAAGCTCGGCGCGGGGCTGGTGTCGATCGACGTCGACACGCTGGTCGCCGGACTCGACGAGCTGATCCAGATCCACCTGGCGAGCCGGGGGCACAAGTGAGGGGACAACGATGAAGAAGATCCTGGTCGTCGAGGACAACCCCACCAACCGGATGATCTTCCGCGACATTCTCGAGGCCGACGGGTACGAGGTCGAATGCCTCGAGCGCGCCGAGGACGCGCTCCGTCTCCAGCGAGAGCGTTTGCCCGACCTGATCCTCATGGACGTCCAGCTCCCCGGCATGGACGGTCTCACCGCGGCCCGCATCCTCAGCGAGGACAGAGACACCGGCGACGTGCCGATAATCGCCGTGACGTCGCACGCGATGCCTGGAGACCGTGAGCGCGCCCTGCTCGCCGGCTGCAGCGGCTACATCACCAAGCCGATCCGCGTCAAGCCGTTCCGCGAGCAGATCGCTCTGGTGCTCGCCGGCGACGACATCCCCGTCTGATCCGCGGAATCCCGCGAAACACCGGCCCTTTCCAGCCGATACCTCGATATAGGACCGGGTCAGTTCAGGGTTGTGTTACGGGAACCGCGCCCGCGCTCTGATCGTGCGCGGATCGGCGATGGAACAGGGGGGCAATGTCACGGTGGGAGCGTCGGAAGGGGAGTGCGACCGAACGGACCGAGGACGGGATCGACTCGCGCCACGGGCCCGTGCGCAATGCGCCGCGGTGTCCGCGCGACCGCGCTCTGTCTCGTGTTTCTGGGGAGTGGAGTCCTGCTCTCCGAGGAGCATGAAGCCGAGTCGGCGACCGAGCCGCGTCAGGAGGCTGTTGCCGCGCAGCCGAAGCCCGAATCGGAACCGGGCCATACGACGTTCTTCGAGGACGACGTGGCGCTCCGCGACTCTCCATCGGCGGTCTTCGTCCTGACCGGCGAGGAGCTCCGCCGTCTCGGTGTGCACACGCTCCCGGAGGCGTTTCGCTACGTTCCCGGGATGAGCGCCTTCCAGCTCAACGGATTCACGTACGCGGTGGGCATCCGCGGTGTCGAGGACGAGTTCAATCCACGTCTCCACGTCTACCTCGATGGCCGTCTCGTCAACGTCGCGGAGTTCGGCGGCGTCGACTGGGAGAGCATTCCGGTCTCGGTCGATGACATCGACCGCATCGAGGTCACCCGCGCGGTCGGCATTCCGGGCGAGGCCGGCCTGTCGCCGGGAGGCGTGGTGCGCATCTGGTCGCGCAAGCCGTCCGAGACCCACGAGGGAACGTACTCGGGATACGTCGCGACGCAGGAGAACGTCATCCAGTTCGGGCGCGTCTCCGGCTCGTGGGGACCGCTCTCGGGCAAGATCGCGCTCGAGTACCGCCGCGACGATGGCATCGCGGGAACCACCACATCGGGGGGCGTCCCGTCCCGCCGGCTGAACGACGATCAGGACCTGCTGAAGTTCAACGTCGAGGGGATCTGGGAGATCGTCGAGTCGGCGACGTTCGACGTACACTTCTCCGGTGTCGCCGGCAGGATCGAGGAATCGAGCGCCGACCCGATCTCGAACGGCCGCACCGACACCAGGAACATGACGGTGTCGGCGGTCTACCGCCACATTTTCGAGGAGCTCGTCACGTTGCAGGCCGGCTACTACTACGAGGACTTCTCGCTCAAGGTGCTCGACTATCCCGGCGCGCCGCTGCACGCGGCCGGCGACGACATCGACCTCGACCGTACCACCAACGCCCTCTTCGCGGCGGCCCGGATCACGCCGTTCGACATCTGGGACATCCACGTCGGCGGCGGCTGGAAGGAGGATCGACTGTTCTTCGAGCGCAACGAGCCGACGCGAGACGACCAGGAGCTCTACCACCTGCACGTGGGCACCGAGGTGCGGATCGCCGAGCAGGTGCTCCTCTCGGGAGGGCTGCAGATCGAGCGCGACCTGCTCGCGGGGATCGACTTCTCGCCGAGCGCGGGAGTCGTGTACCGCGTCGACCCGGAGCACTCGCTGCGCTTCTCGTACCGCGTCGGCCGTCGCAAGCCGAACTTCTCGGAGGCACGCATCGCGTTCGTGGTCCCGAACCCGACGCCGCCTCCCCCGACGCTGCCGCTCTTCACGGGAAACCGTGATCTCGACCGCGAGACGGTCGACGCGTTCGAGGTCGGCTACCGCGGCCGGGTGCCCGACATCGGCCTGCTCATCGACGTCCAGGCGTACCTCCACGAGCTCGACGACAAGATCGTCTTCGTGCCGGACCCCACCAGCCCGCTGCCGGCCGCGATGACCTTCGACAACGCCGGCGAGGAGCGCGCGCACGGCGTCGAGCTCTACGCGGACTGGCAAGTGAAGCAGTGGCTCTCGGCGTACGCGACGTACACGTTTCACTACGTCGAGAACACCGACACCGATCGCCGCCGTCGCGATCAGCCGCAGCACACCGCGAACGCGGGCGTACGCCTGCGAATCGACGAGGGCCCGCTCGAGGGACTCTCCGCGCTGATCAACCTCAACTTCGTCAGCGAGATCGAGCAGACCGACGCCAACGGCGTCGACCACGAGATCGACGACCGCTTCCGCCTCGACTTCCGCATCGCCAAGACCTTCCTCGACGACCGCGTCGAGGCGGCGTTCATCGCCAGGAACATTCTCGACAACGAGACCCTCGAGTTCCGCCCGGCGCTGGGAAGCAACGCGATGGGCGACTTCGGGGCGGAGAGGACGTTCTTTTTCAACCTGCTGATTCGGCTTTGACTCTTGCGGAAGGCGATCCCGATACACGAGACGCCGCGCGCTCCAACCTCCGTAACGGACAGTCGACTTCGGACGATTGCTGTCAGACGATTCATAAGGAAGGCAGGAAACTCAGGAAAGCAGGAAGCGAAAAAAAACACGTCTTTGCTGATTCCGCTGCGAACAGAACGAAACTCCTCTGTGCGTCTCTGTGCTCTCACGCGGTGCTGCCCCGGCAGCGCCGCGCCTCTGTGGTTCACATCGTAGCCAACTCTCGCTTCTCGAAGGCGTCTTTCGAGATCGACAGAGTTCGCAAGGCACGACCACCCTCGTTTCCTGACTTCCTCCTCTTCCTGCCTTCCTTATAGATGCGTCGCAGAGTCTCGCTCGCGGAGTCGAGCAGCCATTCGGGATCGGGACCGGGTCCGGCGGTTATCGCCCTGCGAGGCGTTTTTCGATCTGTTCGATCTTTTCCGCGATCTTGCCCGGGATCTTGCCCGTCGTCACGCCGAGCTCCTGGCGGGTGCGGTCGACGTCTCGGTAGGCGGTGAGGCCGGCCGCGTCGCCGTCGCGGAGCTGGATGTACCAGGCGCGGTACATCAGTCTCCAGAGGCGCGTCTCCGTGTGGGTCGTGCGGTTGATCGACTCGGTGAGGTGCTCGATGGCGTCGCCGTACCGGCCGGCGTTCTTCTCCATCATGGCGAGCGTCGAGTAGTTCTGCTCCTGGTACTCCGGGTACCGCTCGATGAGCGCTTTCTGGAGATCGAGGGCGCGGTCCACGTATCCCGCGCGCAGGAGCTCGCGACGGGCGCGGTGCGCGATGTCGTGGAAGTCGGGGTGCTCCGCGTTGTTCTCGAGGAACTCGATGTACCCCTCCGCGGCGAGGCTGTGCTTCCCCGCCTCCGAGAGCCGGTCGGCGTGGACGAACCCGTCATCGGCGGCGAAGTCGGCCTGCGCGGCCTGGGCGATGGCGCTGTCCCCGATCGCGGCGACCTCGGCGCGCAGGTCGCCGAGCGCCTGCTCGAGGGAGTCGACACGCTGACCGAGCGCGTCGACGGCATCCGGCGCCAGCGTCCGCTCCGCCGCTCGCGTACCGTCCGATTGCGAGTCGGACCGTCGGGCCGCATCGAGCGCGTGCACCGCCCGGGCGAGGCGCTCGACGGCGGACTCGAGTTCGTCGAGTCGCGGCGACGCGACGGCCTTCTCGACGGCCCGAGGGGGCGCGACCGCAGCCGGCTTTCGCGTGAGCGCGATCACGGCGAAGACGACGTTGCCGCCGATCAGCACGGCGACCAGAAGACACCACCTGGCGGTTGTCATGGGACCTCGAATGGCTCGACGACCTCGGAAATATCGAACGTCGGAACGTCGGAACACCGCAACCATCACACCGCGGCGCGAGGCGCCGGCCAAGCGAAAATCCGCGCCGGCGGGCCCGGAGATCGGGAGCTCTCCGCGTGTCGCGAAGGCTATCCCAGCTGGCGCGAGTCGTCGGTCGCTCCCGTCAGCGCTCGTCCGACGTCAGCTTCCCGTAGAGATCGAGGAGCCGCCTCCGGTACTCCCCGGTCGTGAGCCGGCGCCGGCCGGGGCGCTCGGCGTCTCGCGCGCGCCAGAGGTGGAGCGTCGCGCGCTCGTGATCGCCGAGCGCGGCGTGGGACTCGGAGATGGCGATGTTCGCCTCGACGTGCTCGGGATCGATGGCGAGCGCCCGGCGCAGCAACGACACCGCCGCCACGTGGTCGCCGGAGCTCCCCTCGAGCCTTCCGAGCGCCACCAGCGCGGCGAGGTCGTCCGGGCGGCGCGCGAGCACTGCCGCATACGCCTCGCGAGCCGCGTCGACGTGCGCGCGGAGCTCGGACTTCTCACGGTCGGGGTCGCCGGCGAGCGCGACGTGAAGCCTGCCGAGGAGCGTGTTGACGCCGATGTGCGCCGGATCGATGTCGCGCGCCTCGAGCAGCAGGGAGATCGCCCGGTCGAGCGCGCCAGGCGTCGCGGACGGGGGCCTGCCGGTGGTGCCGCCGCCCTCGAGGACCGGTCGCGACAGCCGAGCGGCGAGCGCGAAGCGAGGCAGCGCCTCGTCGGGGAACATCTGGATGGTCTCGTCGAGGATCGCCTCGCCCTCGACCGTGCGCCCCTGATCGAGGAGACACGACGCCAGATTGACGCGAGAACGGAGGTCGCCCGGTCGCTCCTGGAGGACGGCGCGGTACTGGTTCTCGGCGGCGCGCAGGAGCTCCGCGCGCGATTCGGCGCCACCTCCGTCGATCTGCTCCGCCGCCTCGCGCGCGCGCGCCTCGAGCGTCACGGCGAGGTTGAAGCGCGCGCGGAAATCGGTCGGGTCCTCCTCGAGCGCCTCCCGGAACTCGGCGATGGCCGCGTCCCACTCCCCGTTCGAGTAGTGGTAGACACCACGATTGAACGCCGTCTGGATCGGCGTGACGCCGGTGCGCGGGCGGCACGAGACGCAGAGCGCCACGCAGCAGAGCGCCACGCCGGTGATCACGCCCCACCCGGCGTGACGGGCATCGGCGGCCACACGACGACGGCGCGGCGCGCTTGGTGCCGGGTTACCTGCCACGGGCAGCCTCGTCTCGCTGGCCGTACGGCGGCGCGCGGCCCGTGGCTCGCAGCCACGTCTCGTCCGTCGCCGCCGCCTCGAGATCGGGATCGTCGTCTCCCCAGAAGACGACGGCAGGGTTCGCCGAGACCTTGCGCATCGCCATCTCGGCATGCCACGCGGCCCGTCGAAGCCGCCGGGCCAGCTCCGCGATCTCGGCGCGATTGTCCTTGAGGATGTCGCCTGCGTCGCGCACGAGGTTCCTCGTGTCCGCGAGGGCGGCCTGCAGATCGCGCTGCAGTCGCTCGATGCGCGGCTCGAGCTCGCCGGTGACTCCCTTGACGTCCTCGAGGATGCCGGTGAGCGCCGTGACCGCAGCGCCGCGCGCGTCGAGCAC
>JBFFXF010000008.1:0-53257 GCA_041569895.1 Planctomycetota bacterium
CACGGTCCACGGTCACGGTCCACGGTCCACGGTTGCGTCATCTGCGTTCCTCAATCCCGAGCCGCTCCGGCACGGCACGGGCACGGGCACGGGAACGGGGACGGGAACGAAACCCGTCCCCCGAGCATCGAAGTCAACGCGTCAGCTTCCAGAGCATCGCCTGGACGTGGTCAATCCGCCGCTGCGCTTCTGTGGTCTGTCGCTCGGCGATATACCCCCACGCCATGGCGACCCGCAGAGCCGTCCGCACCTCCTCGGCGCTCCCCGAGGCGACCCGCCAGAGGTGAAGCCGATCCCCACCCGCGCGCCGATTCCCCTCGGCCAGGTTCAGCGCGATCGACGACGCCGCATCACGAATCTGAGTCGCCAGCCGCGAATCCCGCCGACGAACCGACGCGACGAGCGGACGCAACGAACGAACAGCAGCCAGTGCAATCTCGAGAGCTTCGAAGCGCTTCATCAGACCTCCGATCGACAGAGAGAAAGAGTTCCGTGGCCGCCGGCCCGAAGCGGCGGCGCTTTCTCTCGGCGCAACCGGAACGCAGGGCGTGTCAAGGGCGACAAAGTCGCCGAGCGAAGCGAGGGCACCCTTGACTCGACCGAGTACCGGTTACAGTCGACCGAGCGACGCCGCCGCCCCCCGCCGGTCTCAAAGCCCCCGCATCGGCTCTGTCCTCTGGTCTCTGTCCTCTGGTCTCTGTCTCGGATCTCTGTCTCGGTCATCGGTCTCGCACGGGCACGGGTACGGGCACGGGACCGGGACCGGGCACGGGACCGGGGACGGGCACGGGGACGGGAACGATCACTCCGGATGGTTGCCGCTGGCGCTGTCGCGGGCGAGTTTCCAGCGGTTGTCGGGGTAGCGGCGGAGGATCCAGAGGTACTTTCCCCTCACCGCGACGGGCTCGACGTCGGGCTGCGGTCGCCAGAGCGCGCGGGTGCGTCCTCGTGCCCAGGCCCAGTCGCCGGTGACGATCACCTCGTCGTGGATGAAGTTGAGCGCGACGACGCGCCTCTCCTCGAGGTCGGACAGCAGCGCGTCGCGCAGCTCCGACTTGCCGATGACGGCGGGCCGGCCGGGTGTGAGGGCGACGAAGTCGTCCGTCACGAACCGCACGATCCCATCGACGTCGCCCGCCACGAACGCTGCGGCGTACCCTCGCGTGAAGTCCTCGATCGCCGCCCGATCGCCGGGACGCTCGACCTGCCGGATCGGTCGCGGCATGACGCAGGCGGCGAGGCCGGTCGAGAGGATGATCACGGCGACGGCGCGACTCATGGGGCTCACTTCCCCGCCGTGTCCGCGAGGCCGCGCTCCGCCGCCGCGGTGACGTGTGGCTCGCCGCGCTCGGCGGCGGTCTTCACGAGACGCTGCCAGATGCGCCTCGCCGCGGCGGTGTGATCGTCGGCGGCGAGGCGTCCGGCGAGCTCGAGGCACGCTCTCGTGGCCTGGATCCGCTCCCAGCCATCGCTCCGGTCGGCCGCACGGACCACGGCGGTCGCGCCGCGCTCGTCGCCGGTGCGCGCCAGCGCCCGCACGGCGGCGATACGGACCGCGGGATCCTCGTCGGACGCGGCCTCCTCGAGCAGCCCCGCCGCATCCGCGTCCCGACACGCGCCGAGCGCGTTCGCGATCGCCACGCGGCCCGCGACGCCCACCTCGCTCCATGACCGGCGCAGGCGTCGCGCTGCCTCGCCACCGATCGCGGCCAGCGCCATCGCGGCGTCGTCGCGCAGCGCATCGTCGGCGAGGAGCTTCCCGAGCGGCTCGACCGCGGACTCCCCGCCGACCAGTTGCAACTCGCGCACGAGGAAGGCGCGCGCGTCCACCGGGAGCCGTGTCTCGTCGTTACCGAGTCGCGCCACGATCGCATCGGTGACCAGCCGGCGTCGCTCCTCGTTCCCGGGCTCGCCCGCGAGGAGCGTGACGCACCGCAGCGCGTAGCCCGGCCGGTAGTCCTTCTCGCCACCGCCCCACCCGTCACGGATCATGTCGATGAGAGCGAGCAGACTCGCGCGGCCGCCGTCGAGGATCGCCGTCGCGATGCGTCGCGCCTCTTCTCGCGGTGGCCCGGTGAGCTTGCTCTCGGCGCCCGGCATGTCCGCGTCGGGAAGCTGCGCGATCAGCGCCGCGACGTCCGGGCTGTCCTTGGATTCACGCGTCTCCACGTCTTCCAGCTCCGTCAGAGTTGCCAGGGAGCCCGCATCGGCTGATCGACGAGGCGGTTCGCCTCCTCGTCGCCGATGATCTGCTCCTGCACCGGATCGAAGCGGATCGTGCGCCCGACCCGGATGGCGATGTTCGCGAGGTGCAGGATCGTCGCCGTGCGGTGCGCCGCCTCCGCGTTGCCGCCCGCGGGCCGTCGCTGTCGCACCGCGTCCGGGAACGAAAGCGGCGGCTCGGGATCGGGCAGCTGGTCGAGCGCACGACGCTGGTCCTCGTCGAGGTCCTCCGGTCCGATCCCGCGTGGCTCGCGACGATCATACGGCGCGCCCCACTCGCCGCTGTCGAGCACGAGCGTGAACCCGTCGGCGTAGCGCAGCTCGACCCATCCCCACATGCCGCAGACCTCCGGGTGTGCCGGCGGCGCGTGCGCCTCGACCTCGACCGGCGCCGTGTCGTCCTTGCCCCAGACCCACGTCAGCGGATCGAGGTAGTGCTGGCCCATGTCGGCGAGCCCGCCGCCCTCGTAATCCCAGTAACCGCGATGCGAACCGCCGAATCGGTGCGGGTGGAACGGCTTCATCGGCGACGGCCCCTGGTACATGTCCCAGTCGAGCCAGTCGGGGATCGGACGCGGCCGCGTGTTGACGAGGCCGCTCCACTCCTTCGCCTTGAGCCCGCCGCGCTGGATCTGGACACCGGGGCATTCCTTCAGGAGCCCGCCCGTCATGATCTTCCGCGTCATCACGTTGCCCGGATCGCGGCTGCGGCGGAGACGACCGAAGGTCCCCACCTGGAAGATGCGACCGGTGCGCCTCTCGGCCTCGGCCACGGCGCGACCCTCGGCGATGAAGCGCGTCATCGGCTTCTCGCAGAGGACGTCCTTGCCGGCGTCCATCGCCGCGATGGAGATGAGGGCGTGCCAGTGCGGCGGCGTGGCGATGGCGACGATGTCGATGTCCTTGCGCTCGAGCACGTGGCGAAAGTCGGTGTACCTCGTCCGGTTGTCGACCTTCCCGACCCACTTGACGTCGCACTCGGCGAGCTTGCGGACCTCGAGGCCCCAGTGGAGCATCTGACCGAACGTGCCGGGACCGCGCCCGCCGACACCGATGAGCGCGCCGCCGAACGTGTCGCTCGGCGCCGTGTGCTCGGGCCCGCCGAGGACGTGCCGCGGCACGACGGTGACGGTCGCGGCGGCGGAGGCCGCGGCGCCGAGAAAACGACGCCGGGTGATCGTCGATCGATCTCGCTGTGTCGCGGACATCACGCGCGCCAGCATACGCCGTCCGCCGGGCGCGCGTCAACGATCGCAAGCGCGGATGACGCTCGACAGGGACGGGAACGCAGATTACGCAGAGGGGAAGATCCGCAGATTACGCAGATGACGCAGATTGAGCCTCTTGGACTTCGGTCA
The DNA here is from genome assembly GCA_041569895.1 of Planctomycetota bacterium. Lineage (GTDB taxonomy): Bacteria > Planctomycetota > UBA8108 > UBA8108 > JACQVS01 > JBFFXF01. Next base: position 3,582 of record JBFFXF010000008.1, read on the forward strand.
TCGGAATCGGACCTCGGCATCGGCATCGGTATCGGCATCGGTATCGGACATCGGAATCGGATCTCGGAATCGGAATCGGAATCGGAATCGGAAATCCGAATCGGTACTCCGATCTCTGATCTCTGACATCTGTCTCGGTCCTCTGCCTCCGTCCTCTGTCCTCGGACTCGGACTCGTCCTTTGACCCGGCACCCGGCCCCGACGGCGATCGTCTGCCTGTCGCCGGAAGCCTTCGGGAACGGGCACGGGCACGGGCACGGGTACGGGTACGGGTACGGGAACGGGAACGGGTACGGGTACGGGTGTGTTACCGACACACCTCCACATCACACACCAGGCTCCGATCCACCGCCGTGCCGCACGCGGGGAACGGTGACGGCGGCGACTCGCCTCCCGTGAAGAGGTGGTTCAGCAGGTAGACCGGGTCGGTGAGATTGAGCCGGCCGTCGTCGTTGACGTCGGTTGCCGCGGCGCAGCAGAGACGCTCGCCCTGGAACAGGCTGCCGAGACTGACGATGGCATCGCTGAGACCCACGGCGCCGGTGCAGTCGGCGTCGCCCCGGACGAAGAACTGGGCCGGCGACGCAGTCGGCGCGACCGACCCGATGATCTCGACCTCCGCGAGCGCGGGGGCCTGCGAGCCCTCGAAGAGACCCAGCATGCCGTCGACCGTCAGCTCCATCTCGTCGATGTAGAGTCCGTTCATCGGCAGCCTGGTGCCTCCCGGGACGATGTTCGAGTCGAACGACTCCTCGAAGACCTCTTGCCCGAGCACCGAACCCCGCACGGTGACGCCTCGAACCATCTGCGTGCGGTCGCCCGTGACGCCGAGACGGTCCGTCTTCGCGCCGTAGACGACCAGCTCGCGAACACTCACGGGCACACCCCAGCGAAACCTCAACGACGGTTTCTCGTCGCCGTCCGAGGCCGCCCATTCGGAGCGGAAGAAGTCCGTGCGGCGGTCGACCAGGAGCTCCGGACGGAATTCGTTGTCGCGAAGCGTCTTCACCGAGCTCGCCGTCACCACGGCGCTCGGCGCCACGTTGGTCAAGCGAGGCTCGTGCGGGACCGTCATCGTCGAGTGTCCGGCGTGGCACCCGACACAGCGCGCCGTCTCGCCGGCGCGGCCGAAGTTCTGGCCGGAGACGTGAAACACCTGTCCGTCGCGGCCGACGGCGATCGAGTCGTCCTTGCGCCGGAGGACCTCGAAGAGAGGCACGCCGGCGGGGAGCTCGACCTCGACCTGGCCCGCCTGTGGAATCTCGACTCGCTTGATGAGGATCGGCTCGTCCGCCGCGGGAAAGCTCTGTCGCTGCGGCATCATGTAGAACTCGATATCGAGGCTCTTGCCGATCGGCGGCGCGTTCGGGATCAGCTCGTCGACGCCGGCGTTGGCGAAGATGTTCTCGACGAGAAACAGGAACGTGCCGCCCTCCTCCCTTGCCTCCTCGACGGTGCGTGGCGTGACGTCACGCATTCGGGTCACGTTGGTGTCCGCGATCACCGGCGGAATCCGCCTCGACACGAGGGGCACGGCGTCGAGCTCGACGGTCTCGGCGCTGGTGTGGAGCCGCTCCAGGCGCCCGCTCCGGCGCTGCCTGAAGACGTCGACGCTTCCGGGTTCGCCCGCGGCGCCCTCGGACCCGGTGACCAGCAGTGTGCCATCGGGGAGCACGGCGACGCTCGAGTACCGGAAGCTCGCGCCCGGAGCCTCGCCGAACTGCTGCGGGCCGCCGATGCCTCGCGAGAACGCGATGCCGCGAGGATATTCCCGCAGCCCGAAGTCGGCCGGCTCGCCGTAGACCGGCGCGTGCGTGAGGAAGAGCCCGACGGCCGTGCCGTCCCGCGAGAACGCCGGACGGTAGCCGTTGGTGGACTCGCGGTCGAGATGCACTCCGTTGAACATCTCGAGCCCCGTGCCGTCGGGGTTGATCGACGACAGAAACCAGGTGTTCACTCCCGTGAACTCTCCATCGGTGATGCCGCGGATGACATCGTTCGAGAAGCTGCTGGAGCTCGGCGCGTCGACCGTCTGGCGGTTCGGCCGCGGCGGATAGTAGACCGGCACGGTCGGAATCGGCACCGGGTTGTCCGGATCGCTTTCCGGGACGTCGGGGTCCTGCGTGTTTTCGGGCGCCGAGTCCGGAATCGAGCCGGGCGTATGCCACCAGCGCGAGTAGACGATCTTGCCGGTGAGCGGATCGACAGCCGGCGAGTCCGCCCCGAAGCGCTCGCTCGTTATGCGGTGCGTGTCGGTGCCATCCGTGTTGACGACGTAGAGGTTCGTCGCGCGCGAGCGCACGACCGGCGCCGAGCCCGGATAACGCGTCGAGACGAAGCAGATGCGCCCGTCGGGGAGGTAGCAGGGGTCGAGGTCGTCGTAGTGCGCGAACTCGCTCGCGAGGTCGCCGTAACGGGACAGATCGTCCGCGGACACATCGCGATCGCTGTGCGTCACCTGTCGCAGCCCCTCGCCGTTGACATCGACCTCGTAGATGCGCCAGGCGTCGTCGCGCGGAGAGAAACCGGCGAAGACGACGCGCTTGCCATCGTATGAGACGTCGGGACCGAGGACGTCGGTCGGCGTGGCTTGCGTCGCGTCCGGCGCCGTCGCGTCCACCAGGGTGCGGAGCGAGCCACCAGGCGCACGCACGACGAGTTTGCCGGAGACCGACGTGCTCACGACGGTGCGGCCTCGCTCCGACGGGGGCGCCGGTCGTGGGTCGCGGATGACGAAGGCAATCTCCGGAACGAGGCCTCCCTCCACGGTGTCCTGCGCCGAGGCGAACGGCGCGGCGAGGCACGATGCGACGACCAGGCATCCGACGGCACGGTGGGGCGAGAACGTGGCGGGGATCACGGCGAAGCTCCCTCCTTCCAGACCGGCTCGCGCGTGCGAGCGAGACCACATCACCATGAGGGAGCAGGAAGGTGACCTCACCGTAGACGACGCTGAGGTCTCGCGCAAGCTCTTCTTTTGGATCTTTTGAGACTGCGGTCATCGGAGATGAACCCCGGCCTCTGCAAAAACTCGTTCCCGTACCCGTTCCCGTTCCCGTGCCCGAGGGGTGGTTTGGTTTGACGTTTGAGTGTGATGCCGATGGCCGATTCCGATGTCCGATTCCGACTCCGATGACCGATACTACCGACTCCGATGACCGATACGGATGCCGATACCGATTCCGATTCGGACTCCGATTCGAGGACGTGCCGTGCGGTGAAAAGCTTGCGCGCTTTTTTGAGGTGAGGGGCGGCGCGGCGAAACCCGGGGCGCTCTCGTGGGCGAGCACAGACAACGATGCCCGTGCGTGTCAGCGTTGATTCCAGGGCGCCCGCGCGAGGGCTTCCGCGTATCTCTCCCCGATGTTCTTCTCGATGTTCGCCAGGACTCGACGTTCCCGTCCGCGTTCTTGTTCCCGACGCCGTCGCTCGTCCTCGGACAGGAACTTCTCGTTGATGAGCTCCTTGCCCTTGACGATCGCTAAACTGTCCACGAACGCGTTTCGGACCGAGTCCCACTTGTGCGTCACGAGCAGCCGCTGAGCTCCGCCGTTCCAGTGGAAGACCATCAACTGAACACCGTCTCCGAACGGCTTGCCGAGCTTGTCTCTGAACGGCCCGTCGTACGTCGGTTCACCGAAGACCGCCACGAACGTCGTTGATGGATGTCCCCGCGGGAGGAAGGACACGCAGGCCCACTCCCGGCCGCGTGCTGCTGTCGACGCGATTCAGGAGTACCTTCTGAGAAGAGACGCCCGCCAGCTCGGTGTCGCGGGCTTCGTCTGGCCGAGGTGCCTTTGGGGCACTCGTGTCGCCATCGCCACAACCGGTGAGCGACATGGCGAGCGCGATGACCGACAGCCCGGGCCTGATAAGCGAACGTGGCTCCCTGAGCGACATCTCGAAAGCGAGGATATGCCGCTGGACGGCACGCGTCAACAAAAGGGCGCAATCCGCGATTGCGAGCGCGAATCGTCAGATCGAGTATTCCGCCATCAACCGCCGGAACTCCTTGTTCTTCTTGAGCTCGGCGAAGTGATGCGACTCGAGGAGGCGGCTCGATTCGATGGAGCCGTGGGAGAGCGCGCGCTGGATGACCTTCACCGCCGAATCGACCTCGCCCTGCTCGGTGAGCGCCCTGGCGAGACCGAGGAGCGCCGCGTCGCTTTGCGGGTCGAGCTCGAGGGCGCGGCGGAAGAGATCACCGGCGCGGTCCCAGCGCTTCTTCATCATCTGGAAGCGCGCCTGGATGCAGAGCTCGCCGGCCTTGGCCGCCTCGGGGCTCTTCTTCTGCGGCGGCGGATCCGCGGGCGGTGGCGGTGTCGGCGTCGGAGCCGCTGGCCGCTGTGGCGGAGGAGGAGCCGCGCTGCCGGTCGGCGAGTACTGGTCGAAGCCGACCGAGGACTTCGGCGTCTTTCCCGAGGGGTGGGGGACCGATCGGTCGACGTCGAAACCCGGCGCGGCTCGCTGTCCGACGAGCGGCGCGTCGAGGATCGACGGCTTCGGCGCGGAAGTCTTCGGCTCCGCCTCGTCGCTCTCGGCGGCCGGCGGTCGTGGCCTGGCGCGGCGCGACTCATCGATCACCTGCGAGTCCTCGATGCCCTTGCGCTGCTTGTCGGCGACCTTCTGGCTGTCGGCCTCCGAGAGGGCGCGCGCGATCTCGCCGACGCGGCCGGAGGGCTCGGCGGGCTCGAGCGGGGTCGGCGGTTTTCCGTGTCGCAGCGGGCTGGCGCGCCAGTCGCGAGGCTTCTCCCAGTCCGGCTGATCCTCGAGCTTCGCCATCAGCTCCTCGGCCGAGTACCGCATGTGCGGCTTCTTCGCGCAGAGCTTCTCGATCAGCGCCGCGAACTCCTCGTGCAGCTCCGGGCGCTCCTCCATCAGCGGCGGCACGTCGACCTTCAACTGGAGCTTGAGGATCTCTCGCGTCTCGCTGCGGCGAAACGGATGGCGGCCGGCGGCGGCGGCGTAGAGGATCAGGCCGAGAGCGTAGATGTCGGCCCGGCCGTCGCTCGGCTCGCGCCGGATCACCTCGGGCGCCATGTAGAGCGGCGTGCCGATCAGCGCCGCCTCCTCCTCCTCGCCGAGAAGGAAGCTCGCCGCGCCGAAGTCGGCGATCTTCACCTCGCCGTGCGACGTCAGCAGGATGTTCTCGGGCTTGATGTCGCGGTGAACGATGTTCTCCTTGTGCGCGGCCGCGAGCCCACGCGACACCTTCTTCGCGACGCGATGGAGCCGATCGATCGGGAAGAGCGGTTGCTTCAGGAGCAGGTCCTTGAGGGTCACGCCCTCGACGTACTCCATGATCATGTAGAGGAGATCGTTCTTGTGCCCGACGTCGAAGATCTGGACGATATTCGGGTGGTTGAGCTTGGCGACGAGCTTCGCCTCCTTCAGGAAGAGCTTTCCCGATTCCTCGGCGTCGGCGGAGTCGGAGACCTTGTGGATCTTGACCGCGACGCGGCGCTCGAGGGAGACCTGCTGCGCCTCATAGACGGCGCCCATGCCGCCGCGGCCGAGAAGGCTCTCGATGCGGCAGCCGCCGATGGTCTCCCCGATCTGGATTTCCTGGTCGGTGGTTGACGACATGCTCTCCCGCGGACCCGTCGAAAGAAGGAAGCCCGAGGAAATATAGCATCCCGGGCAACGGACGAGCCACGCGACGGGGCCCTTATCGGCCGGTTGCGGGGATATGTCGGGTGCCCGCGAAGCCCTCGAGGACGGCCTGGAGCCGGCGATGCGCCCGGGTGGCGTCCGGGGAGAGACCGGTTTCCGGAAGTGGGTCGGCCTGCTCGAGCCAGTCCCGCTCGAGGTCGAAGAAACGACCGTCGCCGTACAGCTTGAAGCGGGCGGTGCGCGCGAACTGCTTGCCCGTCGGACCGCCGTTGCGGGAGTACCAGCAGTAGACCCATTCGCGCGGCTCGCCCGTCTCGCCGCGCAACTGTGGCAGGAAACTGCGTCCGTCGATCGACACTCCGTCGGGGACCCGCGCGCCCGCCGCGTCGATCACCGTGGGAAAGAAGTCGCTGAAATCGATCAGGTCATCGACCACGCGACCGGCGGGCACGACGCCGGGCCAGCGCGCGATCAGCGGCACGTGCGTGCCGGCATCGGTCATCGACCCCTTGCCGCCCGGCACGACACGATCTCCCATTCGCGAGGTGATCCCCACCGCCGTGCCGTTGTCGCACGTGAAGAGCACGAGCGTGCGCCTGCCGAGACCGAGCTGGTCGATCTTCCTCACCACCTTGCCGACCATCTTGTCGGTGTAAGCGACCATGTCGGCGAAATACTTCGCGTCGCCCTTGCCCCTGAGGACGCCGCGCGCTCGCGGGTCCCAGTCGTCGCTGTCCGGCGTCGGCTCGAACGGCCAGTGCGGCAGGATCATCGGGTAGTAGACGAGGAACGGCCCGTTGCGCTTGCGCTCGATGAAGTCGCAGATGAAATCGGTGACGACGTCGGGGCCGTACTCGCCATTGGGGTACTCGATCACCCGCCCGTCGCGCTCGAGCACCGGATTCGGATAGCGCGACTTGCGCACCGTGAGCTGCCAGAGGCAATGCTCGTCGAAACCGAAGTCGCGTGGTCCGTCGGGCCCGCCGAGCAACTGCCACTTCCCGGCGACGCACGTCGCGTAGCCGCGCTTCCTGAGCACGTGCGCGAACGTCCTCGCGCCGGGATGGAGCAGGCCGAAGCGCACGTAGTTCCGCTGGTTGTAGATCCCGGTCATCAGCTGCACGCGGGACGGCGTGCAGATCGGCTGCGAGTAGCAGTGCGTGAAACGCATCCCCTCGGCCGCGAGCCGATCCAGCACCGGCGTGCGATAGGACGTCCCCCCATTCGCCGAAACACACTCGTACCCCATATCATCGGCAAGAATCACAACGACATTCGGAGGCCGCTTCCCCTCGTCCTCGTCCTCGTCCTCGTCCTCGTCCTCGTCCTCGTTTTCGTTCCCGGTCCCGGTCCCGTGCCCGTGCCCGGTCCCGTCCCCGTCCCCCTCTCGGTCAGGCTCTCGATTCTCTCTCCCCTCCCCCACCCCCGGCACCCGATTCAACGTGTAATACCCCTCCGGGTGCAGCACCGGCCTCCCCTCCCGGTCCCGCACCCCGTCGACGCGCAGCTCGTGGACGAAGTACGGCGCGAGGCCGTCGACGACGAGGCGCACCGTGACGCCGTCGTCCGACACGATGGCTTCGCGCACCTCGAGCGTGCGCTCGTCGCGCGGCTTGTCCCCGTAGCCGCCGTGGTAGTGGTACGTCCAGCTCCGCATCGCGTAGGAGGCGGCGTCGCCGGCGGTCGCGGGATCGACGGGGAGGGTGAACTCGAGCTCGAACCCATCGTGGCGGGCGCGCATCTCCCGCACCTCGAACGGCGTCTTCCCGGTCCATACCAGTCGCTGCAGCCCCCAGGGACGCGGACCGCCGCCCCACCCGCGGTTCGTGCCGCCGACGAACATCGAGCCGTCGCGCCCCCAGCACATCCGCAGAACGCCCGACATGAACCCGCGCCGGAATGGAAAACACGCGCCCTGGTACTCGCCGCCGACCTTCTCGAGGAAGACGCGCACGATGATCGCGTTCCCCTGATCGCCGACGAAGATCTGCCCGCCGAACGGCCCGAAGCGTCCACCCGTGGTGTCGAGGACGACGTCGCTGTGCGACTTGCCCATGCGCGGATACGGGAACCACACGGCGGGCGCGCGCAGTCCCGGGTTGACCTCGACCGCCTCGCCCCACGGCAGGCCGAGACGCGGGTACGGCCCGGTCGGCCTGCGGAACGTCGACTCGGGATGGTCGCACGACTGCAGCCCCACCGGGTTGCCGTGGAATGCGCCGGTCTCGAGGTGCCCGAGCTTGCACACCGCCACGTGATCGCCCTGGTTGTCGGTGAAGAAGACATCGCCGGCGGCGTTGGCGCCGAGCCCGGCCGGCGAGCGAAGTCCCGGACACACCGGCTCCATGGAGCCGTCGGGTCCGATGCGCACCGCCCAGCCGCGCCAGTACGCCGCCGCCTCCTGACCGCCGCCGAACGGACGGTTGAGCGTCACCCAGAGCTTGCCATCGCCGCCGAGCTTCGGCCCGAAGGCGTACTCGTGATAGCTGCCGCTGATCTCCCACCCCTTCGCGAAGGTCTCGACGAGGTCGATGCGGTCGTCGCCGTCCTCGTCGACCGCCCGCGTCAGCTCGCCGCGCTGCGCCATGTAGATGCCGTCCGGGAAACCGTGTCCGGGATCGACCAGCAGGCCGAGCGGCTCGTGCAGCCCGAAGAGCATGCGCTTGAAACGCACCGCGTCCTTCGGCTTTGGGTCGTAGACGCCGTCGATCACCCAGAGCTCGCCTCGCCTCGTCGCGGCGAGGAGCCGCGTGCGATCGCGGTCGAGCCAGTCGAGGCCGCCGACCTCGAGGACGATGTCGCCGGGCACCGGAACGGTGATCAGACGATAATGCTCGTCCTCGTCGGGAGGTGGAGCGGCGGCCGCACTCGCCGGCGCGAGCGACGCGAGTAAGAACACCAGAGTGGCGCCCGCGAGTCCGCGCCGACCTTCGCTGGCGGTCCGTCGTCGCCTCACCATGTCAGCTCCAGCTCGATCTCGGCCCGCCGCACGCCGTCGGCGCCGGTGGCGAAGCGCACGGGCAGGATGACCTCGCCACGGCCGTCGAGACCGCCCGCGCCACGACGCACGAACGGCGTCGACTCGGGTGACGCGCTCACCGCGTGCCGGAAGCGATCGTCGACGATGAATGCGTCGTTGTCCCCCTCGACACCGTCAATCTCCTCGACCGTCGCGCCCGCCGCGACGCGCAGCGCGAGCCGGTCGAGGTCAACGGCCGCGCCGTCGCCGGTGTCCCTCACGGTCAGCACGAGACGCCGCACGAGCAGCGCCGCGTCGCGCCGGAAGTCGGTCGCCGGGGTCTCCTCGACGTCGACCACCCCGAACGAGTAGAGGAACGTCGGCGCGCCGGCGTCGTCCAGGCGGTAACCGCGGAAACGCCACCGGGGCGGCGTGCGCGTCGCGCCGAGCTTGCGCCTGGGCAGATCCGCGGGCCAGGGGTCGTCGGGGCTCTCGAGGACCGCCAGTGTCGGGCCGTCCGGGAACCGCACGACGTCGCTGCCGGCGGGGCTCGCGTAGCGACCGGCGCGACCCTCCCACGCGGGCTTCGCGGAGATGAAATCGCCGGTCCACGCCGCCACCGTGCGCACTCGGTCGCCGTCGAACGCGAGGTGCGTGCGCTCGCGGAAGCCGACCGTGATGGCGTGCGCGCCGAAGCCGTCGAGGAAGGTGCGGAAGACGATCGGCCGGTCGCTCGGGACGAGCAGCCAGTGATCGTCGGGCGACAGCCCCCGCGGCATGCCGCCCTTCTCTCCCACGGAGAGGTAGGCCCAGATGGCGTCGATCTGCCGGTGCATGTCGCCGTCCTGGATCTCGGGCAGGGCGCTCTGTCCGTCCGGCCAGGACGATGGCATGCGCGTGCCGGGGCGGCGATCCTGCGGCTCGACGAGCAGCGCGTGGAACCAGTCGGCCCGCAGCCGGCGCGGCGCCTCGATCAGGTCGAGCCCCTCCGCGCCCTGCATGCGACGCCCGGCCCACGCGTGGCAGTTGATGCAGCCGAGGCCGTCGCGCCCGACCAGACGACGCCCGTCGTCGACGAGCCGGCTCGAGAACGGCGGCTCGTGCGAGGGCACCGCGCCGACATCGACGCGCGCGAGGAGCTCCGCGAGCCACGCGACGTTGGCGGCGCCGAAGAGCGGCATGCGCGTCGCCATCGCGGTGCGGTAGCGCCGGCCGTTCACCAGGGCGTCCTCAAAGCCCGCCGGCGTGAGCTTGGCGCCCACCTCGTCGAGCGAGGGCGGCAGGCGCCCCTCGTCGCCGAGGTCGACGGGGGTCTCGTAGACGAAGTAGTCCGAACGGCGCGGGTCCGCTCCGCCGATGCCGCCGCGCTCGTGACACCGGAAGCAGTGGAGGGCGTTCATCGCCAGCCGGATGCGCGCCCGATCATCGAGCTCGAAACCGGTGCGACGGGCCTCGACGAGCGCGGCGCGCAGCGCCTCCCGTTGATGCCCGTCGATGCCGAATCGGGGGCGCCCCGCTGCGACTCCGGCGTCGAGACAACCACCGGCGGCGCGCGGATCGAGTCGCGCCATCGCCTTCGCGCCCGCGCCTCCCGGCGACTCGCCGGCCTCGAGCGCGTGACAGCTCGCACAGCCGAGCGTCGAGAACAGCTCGCGCCCGCGCGCCGCTCTCGCCTCGTCGACGCGGAACTCGCCGGCGCCACGCGGGATCATCGCCGCCGCGGCGTGGAGCAAGACACCCGACGGGATCGGCTCGCGCTTCTCCGCGCCCGGGGGCTGCCAGAGGACGCGCAGCTCGTACCCGCCGCCTCCCTGCATGAAGCCGAGCTCGATGGCGTGGCGCCCGGCGGAGAGCTCGACGCGACCCTCGACCTCGCGCGGAGGATGCATGTTGTCGTTGTCGACGACGACGCGTCCGTCGATTCGCAGCACCGAGCCGTCGTCCGAAATCGTCCAGAAGCGATAGGACCCCTTCACCGGCGCATCGAGGATGCCGCGAAAGCGCACGGCGAAGTTGCTCCTCGGCCGCTCGCCGCCCTCGAGACGAACGGACTCGAGATCGAAGTCGCGGGCGTCGGTCTCGATCCGCGGCTCGAGCCGATCGAAGTCGGGCACCTTCGGGAACTGACCGCGGAAGAGCGCGACGTCGAGGCCGACGCCGGGCGCCTGCTCCTTCTCGCTGTACTGGTCGCGCAGCAGGTACGCGGCGATCAGTCGCGCATCGCCGGGTCGCAGGCCGAGCACGGGCATGCGGCCCGAGGGTCGCACCGCGAGCGGATCCTCGAGAAAACGCGCCAGCGCCTCGACCGTCGTCTTCATCGCCAGGTCGCCGAGCGGCACCGAGAGCGCCCTCGACGCCGCCGATGAATCCGACGCCCGGCCATCCGCGGAGCTCGAAGCGGCGGGACCGCCGCCACGCACACGCCGGAGCAGCGCCGCGGCGACATCCTCGTCGTGCACGGGCGGCGGCTCGAAGGGCTCGTGACACGCGACGCATCCGACCTCGTGGTAGAGATCGCGCCCGCGGGCGATCTGCGACAGGCTCGCGCCCGAGGAGCGCTGGTCGATGGGGCTGCCGAGCGAGACCAGGAAGTGCACCAGTGAGTCGACGATCGAGTCGCGCTCGCCGGCCGGCACGCCGTGGAGCACGTCGGGCATCGTCGTGCCCGGCTTGACGCCGAGCGGATCGGCCAGGAAGGCGCGCAGATACTGCGGCGTGACCCGCGCGCCGACCTGCCCGAGAATCGGCGCCCGCTTCGCGAGGAGGTGACTGCCGGACTCGCCCGCAGCGTGGCAGGACGCGCAGCCGAGCTCGCCGAGCAGCGCCAGCCCGTCACCGGAGTCCCGGCCGGCGACCGCGGTCGGACGGTCCCCCGCACGGCAGCACGGCGGCGGGAACGCGAGCGAGACGGAGAGCGCGGCGAGGAGCGTGAGCCCCGCGGCCCTGGCGGAAGCAGTCTTCGAAGGCGTTCGCGTCATCGCTGCAGATTCCCGCGGGGCGCGGGTCGGACGGTATTGGACCATAGCCGCGGCGCCGTTTCACCCACGCAGACAGCAGTGAAGCCGCGCTCCGGTCGCGGTCGACGCGAGGGGTGGCCGCCGCGGACCCGCGATCTTTATCGGCCGACTCGCCGATTTATAAAGAAAAAACAGCGCCTCGCACCCTTTGTCGACTTCGCGGACTGTGTTAGGGTGACGCGTTCTCGGCCGGGATGCGGCCGAGATGACAGCCTTCACACTCCAAAGCAGACGCTCCGGGAGGGCGCCTTGCTCCGGCTTCGTGACGTCTCCAAGAGCTTCGAGGAGACCATCGCCCTCCGCGGTGTGGACCTCGAGGTGCCGTCGGGCCAGACGGTGGCCCTGATCGGGCCGAGCGGGTCCGGGAAGTCGACGCTCCTCCGTCTGATGAACGGTCTCATCCGACCGGACACCGGCGACCTCTACCTGGAGAACGACCGGGTCGAGCCGTGGCGTGACCTCTCGCTTCGCCGGCGCATGGGCTACGTCATCCAGGAGGGCGGCCTCTTCCCCCACCTGACCGCTCGCGACAACGTCTCGATCCTCGCGCGCCACTTGCGGTGGCCGCGCGACCGTATCGATGGGCGCGTCGGCGAGCTCCTGGAGCTCACGCGTCTCGAGGAGAACCTCCTCGATCGGTACCCGCTCGAGCTCTCGGGAGGACAGCGCCAGAGGATCAGCCTGATGCGCGCGCTGATGCTCGACCCGGACTACCTGCTCCTCGACGAGCCGCTCGGGGCGCTCGATCCGATGATCCGCTCGGAGCTCCAGCGCGACCTGCGGGCGATCTTCAGGTCGCTCGGCAAGACGGTGATCGTGGTGACGCACGACCTCTTCGAGGCGCGCTACTTCGCCGACCGCATGGTGCTGCTCGAGAGCGGCAGGATGGTCCAGGACGGGTCGTTCGACGACCTCGTCGCCAGCCCGGTGGAGCCGTTCGTGACGCGCTTCGTCAACGCGCAGCGCGAGATCCTCGACGACTCGGAGGGCCCCCTCTCGTGAGCTCGCGAGTGCGCACGCTGCTCTTCTGTCTGCTGGTCGCCGCGCTGTCGCCTCCGGCGCTGTCCCGTCCGGCCGGAGAGGGCATCCGCATCGGATCGAAGAAATTCACTGAGTCGGTGATCCTCGGCGAGATGCTCGCGCTCCTTGCCCGCGACGCCGGCGCCGAGGTCGAGCACATCGACCAGCTCGGCGGCACGCGCATCCTGTGGAACGCGCTGCGCGCGGGAGAGATCGACGCCTACCCCGAATACACCGGAACCATCTCCGGAGAGATCCTCGCCGGCCGCGGCCTGTCGACGGCGGAAGCGATCCGGGACGCCGTCGAGGCCGAGGGCCTTCGCATGAGCCCGCCGATCGGCTTCGACAACACCTACGCGATCGGCATGGTCGAGTCGCGCGCCGACGCCCTCGGCGTGCGGCGGATCTCCGACCTCCGCGACCACGGCGGGCTGCGGCTGGCGTTCACCAACGAGTTCATGAAGCGCGACGACGGGTGGCCCGGCCTGCGTGATCGATACCGCCTGCCGCACGACGACGTCGACGGGCTCGATCACGACGTCGCCTACCGCGGGCTGCTGTCCGGCACCATCGACGTCACCGATTTCTACTCGACCGACGCCGAGATCGCCGAGCACGGGCTGCGGGTCCTCGAGGACGACCTGCGGTACTTTCCGCGGTACGAGGCGGTGATCCTCTACCGTGCGGACCTCGCGCAGCGCGCCGGCGCGGTGGTCGAGGCGATGCTCCGCCTGGCGGGACGCATCGACGCGCGGACGATGGCCTCGCTGAACGCGCGGGCGAAGATCGCGCGCGTCCCGGAGAGCGTTGTCGCGTCCGAGTTCCTCCTGGACGCGCTCGGCGTCGACGTCCCCGTTCGGGTGCAAACGATGGCCGAGCGCATCGCGCGGCGCACGGGCGAGCACCTGGCGCTCGTCGGCATCTCGCTGGCGGCCGCGATCATCGTCTCGGTGCCGCTCGGCGTCGTCGCCGCGAAGCGACCGCGGCTCGGTCAGGTGATCCTCGGCGTCACCGGCGTCCTGCAGACGATCCCGTCGCTGGCGCTGCTGGTGTTCATGATTCCGATCCTCGGCGTCGGGGAGGGGCCCGCCGTCGCGGCGCTGTTCCTCTACAGCCTGCTGCCGATCGTCCGCAACACGCATTCGGGACTGCGCGAGATTCCGGTCGGCATCACCGAGTCGGCGCGAGCGCTCGGGCTGCCGCCCGCAACGCGACTTCGCGTCATCGAGTTGCCGCTGGCGACCGGATCGATTCTCGCCGGGATCAAGACATCGGGAGTGATCAACGTCGGCACGGCGACGCTGGGAGCCCTCATCGGCGCGGGCGGGTACGGCCAGCCGATCCTCACCGGCATCCGGCTCGACAGCGTGCCGCTGATCCTCGAGGGCGCGGTGCCCGCGGCGGTGATGGCGGTCGGCGTCCAGTGGATCTTCGAGCGCGCCGAGCGGCGACTGGTGCCGCGGGGGCTGCGCGTCGGCAAGTAGAAGGGCGTACAGAAACGAGGACGATCACTTTGAGAAAGGAAAAGAGCACGGAGGTGTCGGACCGATGAGTCGACCGGAAACGGCCACACGGCTGCCGAGGACGGGCGCGGCGGACGCGTCCAGGGAGACGCTCCGCGCGCGCTACGCCCGGGTGCGGTCGGCGAGCGAGGCGCTCTGCGAGACACTCGAGACCGAGGATTACGTCGTCCAGAGCATGCCGGACGTCAGTCCGACGCGATGGCACCTCGCACACACGAGCTGGTTCTTCGAGACCTTCCTGCTCGAGCGCCGCCTCGAGGGATACCGCCCGCTCGACCCGGCGTACAACTTCCTGTTCAACTCGTACTACAACCAGGTCGGCGAGCAGTTCTCGAGGCCGCGGCGCGGGTTGCTGACGCGGCCGACCGTGCGCCAGGTCTTCGAGTATCGCGCGCACGTCGACAGGTCGATGCTCGAGCTGATCGACGGCGCGAGCGAGGCGGCGCTCGACGAGATCGGACGACTGGTCGAGCTCGGCCTGCAGCACGAGCAGCAGCACCAGGAGCTCATCGTCACCGACATAAAACACGTCCTCGCGGCGAACCCGCTCCACCCGGTCTTTCGCCAGGCCCTCACCGCGCCCGAGGTCGTTCCGGGCCGCAGCCGGTGGGTCCCGCACGAGGGCGGGCTCTGCTGGATCGGCCACGAGGGGGACACGTTCGCCTTCGACAACGAGACGCCGCGTCACCGCGTCTTTCTCGAGCGCTTCGAGCTCGCGTCGCGGCTGGTGACGTGCGGCGAGTACCTCGAGTTCATGCGCGACGGCGGGTACGGGGGCGCCGAGCTCTGGCTCTCGGACGGCTGGGACGTCGTCGCCGCGAACCGATGGAAGTCGCCGCTCTACTGGATCGAGCGCGAGGGCGAGTGGTTCGAGTTCACGCTCGGCGGCCTGCGCGAGGTGCGACCGGCCGAGCCGGTCTGTCACGTGAGCTACTTCGAGGCGGACGCGTTCGCGCGATGGGCCGACGCGCGTCTCCCGCTCGAGGCGGAGTGGGAGGTGGTCGCGGCGGACGTTCCCGTCGAGGGCAACTTCGTCGAGGACGGGTTCTTTCACCCGATCGCTCTCGCGTCGGACGACAAGAAGGGCGCCCCGCGGCAGATGTTCGGCGACGTCTGGGAGTGGACGGCGAGCGCCTACCAGCCGTACCCCGGCTTCCGCGCCCCGGAGGGCGCGCTCGGCGAGTACAACGCCAAGTTCATGTCGGGGAAGTTCGTGCTGCGCGGTGGGTCCTGCGCCACGCCGGCGGACCACGCGCGCGCGACGTACCGCAACTTCTTCCCGCCGGAGAGCCGCTGGCAGTTCACCGGCATCCGGCTCGCGAGGTGACGCAGCGATGACGACAGCAGACGAGATCGCCACCATCCGGGAGATGTTCCGGGACGACGTCCTCGACGGCCTGCGGCAGTCCGAGAAACGCATCCCGTGCAAGTACCTCTACGACGAGCGCGGCTCGAAGCTCTTCGATCGCATCTGCGAGCTCGAGGAGTACTACCCGACGCGGACCGAGCTGCAGATCATGGAACGCTGGGTCGGCGAGATGGCGAGCGCGATCGGACCCCGCAGCATGCTGATCGAGTACGGCTCGGGGAGCGGCCTGAAGACGCGCGAGCTGCTCGACGCGCTCGAGGACCCCGCGGTCTATGTGCCGATCGACATCTCGCACACCCATCTCGCGGCCTCCGCCGCCGACCTCCGGCGCCGGTACCCCGAGATCGAGGTGCTGCCGCTCTGCGCCGACTACACCGAGGACTACGAGCTGCCCGATCCCCGTCGCGATCCGCGGCGGCGGGTCGTCTACTTTCCCGGCTCGACCATCGGCAACTTCGACCATGACGAGGCGCGGGACTTTCTCGAGCACATCATCGACGTCTGCGGCGAGGACGGCGGGCTCCTGATCGGCGTCGACCTGAAGAAGGACCCGGCGATCATCGAGCGCGCGTACAACGATCGCGCCGGCATCACGGCCGAGTTCAACCTCAACATGCTGCGGCGGATCAACCGCGAGCTCGACGGCAATCTGCGCCTCGATCGTTTCCGCCACCTCGCGATTTACGACGCGAGGCGCGGGCGCATCGAGATGCACCTCGTCAGCCTCTGCGACCAGCGTGCGTCGATCGACGGCGAGCGGGTCGACTTCGCGGATGGCGAGACGATCCACACGGAGAACTCCCACAAGTACACGCTCGAGGAGTTCCGCGAGCTCGCCGCCAGCGCCGGTCTCGCCGTACGCCGCACCTGGGTCGACGAGGCCGACCTCTTCAGCGTGCAGTACCTCGAGGTCGATTGACGAAGCGGCCCGACCCCGGCCGGCGAAGTCGCGTCGCCGGTGTGTCGAGAACGTCGGACACGTGCTCCCCGCTCCGGCCCGTGCCGCTCTCGGTGCGCGTTCCGCCGTCGAGGAAAATCCCCCACGACCGCGAAAAGTACCGCGGGCGGGCACGCCCCCTCGATCGCCCAGAGGGCCTCGTCAAGCCCGACGACCCAGGTGGAACGCGGTGTGCATGATGCGGGAAGTCGGAGCCCAGTCCGTGGTTCCGGGAATGGGGGTCGGATGTCGCTGGCGAACGTCGAGGTCGAAATCCCCGACGACGGGTACTGGCGGCGGCAGATCAAGTGCCAGGACGCGTGTCCGGTCGGCACCGATGCGCGCGGCTACATCCGCGCCATCGCCCGGGGCGACTTCGAGGAGGCGTACCTCATCGCGCGCGCCCCGAACCCGCTCGCCAGCATCTGCGGGCGCGTCTGCGGAGCGCCCTGCGAGGCGGCGTGCCGGCGCGGGTCGATCGACCAGCCGATCTCGATCCGCGCGCTGAAGCGGTTCGTCACGGAGCGATTCGGCCCCGAGGCGTTCACCGAGTCGACGCTGAAACCGATCGAGCTCCTTCGAGGAGTGCTCGCTCGCGCCACGCGGCGCGAGTGCCGCAGCGAGGAGGAGCTCGCCGCGCTGTCGATGGTCCTCGGCGACTTCGACGGGCCGCGCGCCCGCGGTGAGAAGGTCGCGATCATCGGCTCCGGACCCGCCGGGCTCGCCGCGGCGCACGACCTCGCGCTGATGGGACTGCGTCCGGTGGTGTTCGAGATGGAGCCGGTGCCCGCCGGCATGCTCGCGGTCGGCATCCCCGAGTACCGCCTGCCGAGAGCGCTCATCGAGGCCGAGGTCGAGGTGATCCGCGCCCTCGGCGTCGAGTTCGTCTGCAACACGAGGGTCGGCGAGGACATCACGCTCGAGGAGATCCGTCGCGACCACAGCGCGACGATCATCGCGGTCGGCGCCAAGCGGTCGCGCCGTTTCCCGCTGCCGGGCAGCGACGGCCCGGGCGTCATCGGCGGCGTCGAGTTCTTGCGGGACGTGTCGCTGCGCAACCGCTCGGAGTCATCGACGCTGAGGCAGCTCGGCAGCCGCGTCATCGTCATCGGCGGCGGCAACGTCGCCTTCGACGTCTCGCGCACCGTGATCCGGCAGACCGGCTACGACGTCTCCAGGAGCGCGCTGCGCCAGAGCGGCGTTCGCGAGGTGCACCTCTGCTGTCTCGAGAGCGTCGACGAGATGCCCGCCGACGACGTCGAGATCCTCGAGGGCCACGAGGAGGGCGTCCACCTGCACACGTCGCTCGGACCGATCGAGGTCCTCCGCGACGAGGAGGGCGCCGTACGCGGGGCGAAGTTCAAGCGCTGCACGCGTGTCTTCGACAACGGCCGCTTCGCGCCGCTCTTCAACGAGGCCGACCAGACGATCCTCGAGGCGGACACGGTCGTCTGGGCGATCGGGCAACAGCCGGACGTCTCGTTCGTCGGCGACGACTCCGGCGTCGAGGTCAATGAGCGCGGCGCCATCACGAACGACCCGGCGACGCTCGCCACCACGGCGCCGGACGTCTTCGTCGCGGGCGACATCGCATACGGACCGAGGCTGCTGATCGATGCCGTCGCCAGCGGCAAGAAGTGCGCGCGGAGCGTCTACCGGTTCGTCGCCGGCAACGTGCTCGCGCCGCGACTCGAGACGCGCCAGGTCGACATTCCCGACTATCACCGCGAGCGCGATTACGAGAAGCTGCCGCGAACGGCGATCCCGACGCTGACGGCCGCCGAGCGTGTCGGCAGCCAGGACACCGTGGTCGAGCGCGGCTACGAGGAGCTCGAGGCGGTCACGGAGGCCTGCCGGTGTCTCGACTGCGGCGTCAACACGGTCTTCGATTCCGAGGAGTGCATCCTCTGCGGCGGGTGCGCGGACGTCTGTCCCGAGCTCTGCCTGCGGCTCGTCTCGTGCGACCGACTCGCCGGCGATCCCGGACTCGCGGAGGTCCTCGGCCGGCGTTTCGGCGACGTCGATCTCGCCGACGTGTCGGCGATCGTCAAGGACGAGGAGAAGTGCATCCGCTGCGCGCTCTGCGCCGAGCGCTGCCCCGTGGGAGCGATCACCATGGAGCGATACTGTTTCAGTCACCAGTGGGAGGTCCCCGCGAGCTGACGGGAGGACGAGCCGTGCCCCAGGATCCGTCGACCAGTGAACGCTTCAAGCCGCCCGAGACGCGACGCGACTTCCTCGGCATCGCCGCGGCGTGGTCGGCCATCTGCGCCTTCGCAATGGCGCTGATCGGCGCGCTGCGATTGCCGATGCCGTCGGTCTTTCCGGAGTCCGACTCGCGCGTCAAGCTCGGCCCGCCGTCGAGCTACCCGCCGGGCTCGAGCACGTACCTCCCCGCGCACCGTCTGTGGATCTTTCGCGACGAGCGCGGCTTTGGCTTTCACGCGCTCTCGGCCGTCTGCACTCACCTGGGGTGCGTGGCGGGCCGCGACGAGAGCGGTGGCTTCTTCTGCCCCTGCCACGGCTCGCGTTTCGATGAAGACGGCAATGTCCTCGGAGGACCGGCGCCCCGAGGGCTGATCTGGGTCGAGCTCGGCCTCTCTCCCGAGGGCGAGCTCGTCGCGGACACGCTCAGGGAAGTCCCGGCAGGAACGGTCTTCGTGGTGTAGGGGTCGATTGCCATGGCCGACACGAAGTTGACGCGCAGGACCGACGACGCGACGGCGCCCGGGCGAGCTCGACCACAGGAGCGCAACGGCGGCAACGGCGCGCTCGCCGAGTTCCTGCGCAACCTGAAGACGACGCCACGGGAGTTTCGCGACTCCGTCATCCGCCACGGCCGTCCGAGCTCCGACCGCGCCAGGTCGCAGACCGTCTTCACCAACTTCTTCATGCACATCCTGCCCGTGCGCATGCATGTGCACTCGATCAAGGCGGCGACGACGCTCGGCCTCGGCGTCATGACGTTCGTCCTCTTCGTCATCCTCTGCTTCACCGGCGTGCTGCTGATGGTCTACTACAAGCCGTCGGTCGATCAGGCGTACGACTCGATGCTCGACATCTCGAACGTCGTGCCGACCGGCCGCTGGATGCGGAACGTCCACCGCTGGGCGGCGCACGGCATGGTCGCCTGCGTCATCCTCCACATGGCGCGCGCCTTCTACACGGCGGCGTACAAGCGGCCGAGGCAGTTCAACTGGGTGGTCGGCATGATCCTCTTCGTGCTGACCCTCGGGTTGAGCTTCACGGGATACCTCCTGCCGTGGGACCAGCTGGCGTTCTGGGCGGTCACCATCGGCGCCAATATCGCGCAGTCGCCGCGCGAGATCACGGACGCGATCGGGATCACCGCCTGGTTCGACGTCGGCGGCGCGCAGAAGGAGCTCCTCCTCGGCGCGCACTACGTCGGCCAGGAGGCGCTGATCCGCTTCTACGTGCTGCACGTCATGGTGCTGCCCCTGCTGACGTGCATCTTCATCGGCATCCACTTCTGGCGCATTCGCAAGGACGGGGGTCTCGCGCGTCCGAGCTGGGCGGACGCGGAGGAGGCAGCGCCCGCCACCAGCGGCGCCCCGGCGCCGCTCAAGAGCTACGGGCTGATGGCGCTGATGAAGGACCGCACGCCGGCGGTCAACCTCGATCCACGCAACACCGTCACCACCTGGCCGAACGCCATGTACATCATCGGCGCGGTCAGCATGGTGACCGTGTTCGTCATGGTGCTCCTCGGCGCGCTCATCGACGCACCGCTCAAGGAGCAGGCGAATCCCGCCGTGCCGGAGAACCCCGCCAAGGCGCCGTGGTACTTCCTCGGCCTCCAGGAGCTGGTCTCGTACTCGGCCTTCATGGGCGGCGTCGGAATCCCGCTGATCGTCGTCCTCGGGCTGGCGCTGGTGCCGTACCTCGATCGCGAGCGCGAGGAGCCGGGCGTCTGGTTCGGCGGGCGGCGCGGTCGGCGGGTGGCGCTGGTGAGCGCCATCTTCGCCGCCGTCGTGGTGATCGGGATGCTCTGGTTCACCGTCACCTTCGGCTGGTTCCGGAACTGGGAGGCGACGGCGCGCATCCCGCAGATCGTCATCACGTTCATCAATCCGGGGACGATCTACGTCGCCCTCTTCGCCGCGTGGTCGATCGCCGTCGTCCGTCGCACGGGATCGACGCGGATGGGCGCGGTCGCCCTCTTCACGTGCTTCCTGATCGGGTTCGTGATCCTGACGTACTTCGCGACGGTCCACCGCGGACCGAACTGGGACTTCTACTGGTCGCAGGCCGACTGGCCGGCACACTGACGCAGTCGACGCCATGGACAACCGACACGTACGGACGATGAAGATCGTGCTCCTGGTGAGCTCGCTCGCATCGTTGGCGCTTCTGGGCGGGATCGCGTACCACGAGAACTTCCTCGGCGAGTGGCGCGACGTGCAGCGATGGTACCGCGACCTCCTCGTTCGCACCGCGGACGACGACCGCGCCCGTCGTTCGGCCGCCGCGTTCCGGATCGAGCACAAGCAGGCGTACCTGGTCGATCTCGACCGCGTCGACCGCTGCACGACGTGCCACCTCGGCGTCGAGAACCCCGCGATGGCGAAGGCTCCTCTGCCGCTGTCGACGCACCCCGGCGACCACCTCGCGCGACATCCCGTGCAGCGCTTCGGCTGCACGGTCTGCCACCAGGGTCAGGGGCGGGTGGTGTCGCGGGACGAGGCGCACGGCTGGGACCGCGACGGCGAGCCCGTCCCCCACGTCGAGACGCCGATCCTCCGCGGACCGGCCGTCTACACGAGCTGCGGACGCTGCCACTACGAGACCGACCTCTTCGGCGGCGTCGACGACCTCTACGCGAGCACGCCGGGCTCGCCGGCACCGATCGACGCCATCACGCTGACGGGCTCGCTTCCGGGCGCCGCGGAGATCGCCGCCGGCAAGCGTCTGATGGTCGAGTCGGGCTGCCTCGGCTGCCACAAGTATCGCGGGCGCGGCGGCACGCTCGGGCCCGACATCACGTACGTCGGCGACAAGACGCGCCACGACTTCGATTTCAGCCACGTGCGCGGCCCGCACACCGTCGAGCAGTGGCTTCACGAGCACTTCCTCTACCCCGCCGAGGTCTCTCCCGGGACGACGATGCCGAGCATGGGCTTCACGCCGCGCGAGGCGCGCCAGCTGACGCTCGCCATGCTCGCCCAGCATCGCAAATCTGCCCCGGCTTCCCACCGGCCGCGGCCGATCCTGGCGAGCGCGACGCGTCCGTCGCCGGTGCGCGGCGAGACCCTCTATGCGATGTTCTGCTCGTCGTGTCACGGCAAGCAGGGCCACGGCACGACGATGCGGTCCGGTCTCTGGCCGCGCGATGCCGATCCGTGGGGACACGACTGGGACTCGCGGGAGATCGTCGTCGAGCAACGCGGCGAGATCGAGGTGCTGGTGCCGTCGCTGAACCATCCGGACACGCTCGCCGTGGCGAGTGACGAGTATCTGCGCCGGGTCATCGCGCACGGACGCCCCGGGACGAAGATGATCGGCTGGGAGGGTGAGGGAGGCCTCACCGAGGACGAGATCACGCTGCTCATCGACCACCTGCGGAGCTGGAACCCGGCGGCGCCCGAGCCGTCGGAGGTGAGCTCCTCGCGCGGGGACGTGCGTGTCGGCCGCGCCCTCTACCGCGCCAACTGCGCGTCGTGCCACGGGGTGGACGGCGAGGGCGGCATCGGCGTGTCGTTGAGGTCGCCGACGTTTCTCGCCATCTCCTCGGACGATTTCCTCCGCGACACGATCGTCCATGGACGTCCGAACACAGCGATGCCGGCGTGGCGGGAGTTCTCGGCGCAGGAGCTCAGCGACATCCTCGCGTTCATGCGCGAGTGGCAGCCGGGGCGCGCCGAGACGGGCGAGGTGCTCGCGGCCGTGGCCCGTCCCGGCGCGCGCGACGCGATGGTGACCATCGGGCGGACGCTCTACCGCGCCAACTGCGTCATGTGCCACGGCGCGAGCGGTGAGGGCGATCTCGGGCCGTCGCTGAACACGCCGGAGTTCCTGTCGGTGGTTCCGGACGAGTTCCTCGCGCGCACGCTCGTCGAGGGGAGGCCGGGCACGGCGATGCCGTCGTGGCGCCACCTCTCGAGCGAGGACGTCGCGGCGCTGGTGCACTCGATACGCGCGTGGCAGACGGCGCCATCGAAGACGGAGAGCTGGCACGCCGAGCCGGTCGCGCGCGGCGATCCGACGACCGGCGGCCTCATCTACCGCCAGATCTGCTCGAGCTGCCACGGTCTCGACGCCGAGGGCGCCACCGGGCCGCAGCTCGGCAACCCCGTCTTCCTCGCCAGCGCCACCGACCGCATGCTCTTCGAGTGGATCGCGCGCGGCAAGTCCGGCACCGAGATGCGCGGCTTCCAGAAGGGGCTCCAGGGGATCGCCGAGCTCGGCCAGCGCGAGATCGAGGACGTCGTCGCCTACCTGCGCTCGCTCGAGCGCGTCGACGCGTCGACTCCCCCCCGCCGCGTCGCGAAGTCCCCGCACGGCCGCCCGGAGAAGGGCGCCGTCCACTACGCGACGGCCTGCGCGGGCTGCCACGGCGATCACGGCGAGGGCGCCAGCGGGCCGGCACTCTCGAACCCGGCGTTCCTGCGTCACGCCTCGGACGGCTTCCTGATGGCGACGCTCGCCCTCGGACGGCGAGGCACCGAGATGCGGCCGGTGAAGCGGGGGCCGCAGTCGATCCTCGAGCTCTCGAGCGACGAGGTCAATGACATCGTCGCGTTCCTGAGGGAGTGGGAGTACGCGCCGCCCTTCGACCCGGCGACCGGCATCCCCCACCGGTTCGTGGTGCCGTGGGACCTCGCCCGCGGCCGGAGTCTCTACGAGTCGAATTGCGCCGGCTGTCACGGCGTCGAGGGCAGGGGCGCGTGGGCGCCCGAGCTGCGCAACGAGGGCTTCCTGGCAGCGGCGACCGATGGCTTCCTCCAGGCCACGATCGTGCGCGGACGCACCGGAACGGCGATGCGGGCGTTCGGCCGCGGCGGCCACGGCATCTCCGAGCTCCCGCCGGACGACGTCGACGACATCGTCGCGTACATCCGGTCGTGGTCCGAGAGTGCCCCGTCGCCGATGACGATTCCCGCCGAGAGGTCGATCGTGACGGACACAAGGAGATCGAGTGATGAGTGACAGGAACGCGTTTCCACAGCCGCCGGCGACCATCCACCGGAAGGTCAAGCACGGCTCCTTCAATCGCAGGGAGTTCATGAAGATGGCGGCGGGGACGGGCGCGGCGGTCGCGGCCACCGCGTTCCTGCCGAGCGAGTTCGTGCAGGCGCAGCGATTCCCGGGCACCGGTACCGTCACGGGCGGCACGCGGTTGCTCCAGGCGGCGTGCCCCTACTGCGGCGTCGGCTGCGGCACGCTGATCAAGGTCGAGGGCGGCAAGGTCGTCGGCATGGTGCCCGACAAGAAGCACCCGACGAACCGCGGCATCCAGTGCATCAAGGGTCTCAACGCGCACGAGCCGATCTACCGCGATCGCCTCACGAAGGTCCTGGTGCGCCGAGACATGAGCGATCCGCTGCGCGGGCATGTCTCCAGCACCAAGGGGCGGTTCGACGACAGCGTCTTCCGGGAGGTCTCCTACGACGACGCCGAGGAGATCGTCGCCGAGCGCATCGCCGAGATCATGCGCGAGAAGGGACCGAACCACGTCGGGCTGAACGGCTCCGGCCAGCTGACGATGGAGGCCCAGTGGATCGAGAACCTGCTGATGAAGGGCGTCATCGGCAGCAACTCGATCGAGGCGAACGCGCGCATGTGCATGACGTCGGCCGTCACCGGGTACTTCCATTCCTACGGATCCGATGCGCCGCCGACCAGCTACGAGGACATCGAGGAGGCGGACTTCATCACGTTCTGGGGGCACAACGCGCGCGAGGCGCACCCGATCCTCTTCTGGCGCGTCGCCGACCACAAGGCGCGTCACGACATCCCGACGCTGGTCTCCGACCCGCGGCGGACCGGCACCGTGATCGGGCTCGAGGAGATCAACCCGCGGAACAGCTACCACGTCGCGACGCTCAACGGCGACATCAGCTACCTGAACGCCATCGCGCACGTGCTGATGAGGAAGTACCCGCGCGCGTGCATGCCCGAGGAGTGGCTGGAGCGCCACACCAACAACTGGCAGGACTACCGCGACGGCGTGCTGGCGCGCTACTCCCCCGAGCAGGTCGTCGAACACATGCGCCGGCTCGACCGGGGACGGGTGACGGTCCAGACCATCGAGAACGTCGCCAGGACGTGGGCGGAAGCGTCGATTCGCGGCCGCGAGCGCGACCGCGGCGGCGTGCTGAGCTTCTGGGGCATCGGCTACAACCAGATGCTCCACGGACAGTACAACACCATCAGCATCATCAACCTCCACCTGCTGACCGGCAACGTCGGCCGTCCCGGCTGCGGCAGCCACTCGCAGACCGGCCAGCCGAACGCCATGAGCGAGCGGCTGATGGGAGGACTCACGGGCCGCCTGCCTTTCAACCAGCCGCTGACGAACGTCGCGTGGCGTGACCACATCGCGGACGCCTGGCGCATCCCGCGCGAGCGGCTGCAACAGACCTCGGTGCTTCCGAACCCGGGGATGGTCGTCGGCATGATGGAGCGCGCCCTCAAGGACGAGCTCAGCGCGATGTTCTGGATGTACACGACGCACGTCCACATGGCCGACCTCGACACGCTCGTCCGCCCGGCGCTGGAGAAGATGTTCGTCGTCGTCCAGGACATCTACCGCCACGCGCCGAACAACCTCTACGCCGACGTCATCTTCCCGGCGGCGACGTGGGGCGAGTGGACGGGCGGCACCTACATCCAGAGCGAGCGCCGCGTCTACGTCTGCGACGGCACCAGCAATCCGCCGGAGAACTGCCGGCCGGACATGGACATGGCGATCGACAAGGGGAAGGTGCTCGCGAAGAAGCTCGGGCTCGACGCCGACGCGATCTTCCCGTACGAGAAGAAGATCACCATGGGCAACGGCCTCAAGGCCTACGACCCGCAGGACGTCTTTCGTGACATCGTCAAGGCCAGCAAGGGCTCGGACGCCGACCTCTCGGGCATCCTCGATGTCGAGCAGAGCGACGGCGTCGAGCCCTACGATCAGCTTCGGACGCTGCGCGGCATCCAGTGGCCCGCGCCGACCGCGGAGATCGCCAGGAAGGGCGGCACGCCGCGTCGCTACCTCGGCCAGGAGGGCTGGGCGGGACAGCCGTACGGCGACTTCAGCCACGCCGACGGCAAGGCCCGCTTCAAGCTGTGCGAGCAGGATTACACCAAGCTCGAGTCGGTGACGTCGCGGCTGATGGAATACGGTCACCGCGACCGTCCGGGACTCGGGCCGTTCCTGATCGACGACCTGGAGATCACCGGACCGAACCGGGGCCAGCCGAGGATCCTCGTCGAGGCGCGCGACGCCGGCCTGCCGCCCGAGCTGCCACACCTCGATGCGTACGACGACAGATCGCTGACGCTTCGCGACCACCGCGAGCGTGACCTCTATCCCTTCTGGCTCGGGCTCGGGGTCGTCTACGAGCACTTCCACACCGCGAAGACCATCCGCGGCGCGACGACGACGAAGCTCGTGCCGGAACAGTACGTGGAGGTGAGCGAGGAGGACGCGAGGCGGTACGGACTGCGCGACGGCATGCAGGTGCGACTCGTCAGCCGCCGCGGCAGCTATCAGGCGCGGGTCTCGGTCGGCGAGCAGAGCCTCGTGCGCCCGGCGCGGACCGAGGTGCCGCCCGGCTACCTGTTCAGCCCGTGGAACCTGTCGGTCGCGGACAGCGCCGACCCGCGCCGGAACCGTTGGCTGGTCAACTCGACCAGCCACCGCGCCTGGGATCCCGTCAGCGGGCAGTGCGATTACAAGAAGCTCGCGGTGCGGATCGAGGTGGTTGGGTGACGTGCATTCGCGGGCACATCGACGACTGGTCGATCCGGAGACGTTCCCGTGCCCGGTACCGTTCCCGAGGCGTGGGGACGGGGACGGGAACGGGAACGGGAACGGGAACGGGGACGGGGACGGGAACGAGAGGAGCGAGGAGCATCGTGGAGAGCCCCTGGCTGAAGCCATGAACCGGCGTGACTTCTTCAAGCAGGCGGCGTCGATCGGCGCGTCGATCGGGGGCTGCGCGTTCTTCGCCGGGCTGTTCGGCCCGTCGGGGACCGGTGTCGCGGCGCTGCGGCCACCGGGAGCGCTCTCCGAGGACGACTTCGTCTCGACGTGCATCCGCTGCCTGCGTTGCGTCGACGCCTGCCCGAACAGGGCGCTGACGCCGACGCCGACGGGTGGCGTCGACGGCGGCACGCCGACGATGCAGCCCCGCGTCGCCGCCTGCATGCTCTGCATGGACACCGACGGAGACTACCTCAAGTGCACCGAGGCGTGCCCGAGCGGCGCGCTGCGTCTGACGCGCAAGGACGCCGACGAGATCCGCGACACGGTGAAGATCGGCGTCGCGGAGATCGACACCGGTCTCTGCTACTCCTACAACAACTGGAGCTGCGGGGCCTGCTTCAGGGCCTGCCCGCTCGCCGGCGAGGCGCTGACGCTGGGGAACTGGGAGCGCCCCATCGTGCATCCGGACAAGTGTGTCGGCTGCGGCTGCTGCGAGCGCTCGTGCATCCGCTACCCGCACGCCATCCGCGTCCGGCCCGTGGAGGACCGCCGATGACCTGGCGACGATTCACTCGCAGGGGGGTGCTCAGGACCGCCGCTGTCGCGCTCGGGTTCGCGGCGGTGAGCGGTCTCATCCACCTCCTCGAGTGGACCGGCGTCGGGGAGTATCCGTTCGTCAGGCGTCCGTACGCGAGGCTGCGCGGCATCCTGAGGCCTCCCGGCGCGCTGCCGGAGCCCGAGTTCCTCGCCGCGTGCATCCGCTGCTACCGCTGTCAGGACGCGTGCGAGCCGGGAGCCATCCAGTTCTACACCGAGCGCGACGGCATCCTCTATCACACGCCGTATGTCGACCCGGCGATCGCGGCGTGCACGCTGTGCGGCAAGTGCCAGCCGGAGTGCCCCACCGGCGCGCTCGTTCCGGTGGCCGACAGGCGCGATGTCGACATGGGGAGCGTCGAGCTCTTCGAGGAGCTCTGCCTGTCGCACAAGGCCAGACGAATCCGCGACGAGCAGGCGTTGCTGCGTGAGCTCGGCCGCGAGCCGACCGAGTCGGAGGCGGCAACCGAGCGCTGCGGCCCGTGCGGCGAGTGCTACATGGTCTGCCCGGTGCGCGGCAGCGCCATCCGGCTCGAGCCGGGGATGTTCCTCGCGCCGATCGTCTTTCCCGAGCACTGCGTCGGGTGCGGCCTGTGCGAGGAGATCTGCCGCGTCATGGTGCGGGGCGATCCGGCGATCCGCGTCGTGCGCACGCGGATGCCGGTGACGCTCGCGGGAGGCGCAGCGTCATGAAGCTCGCGATCAACAGACACACGGCGCTGCAGATCGTGCGTCGCTGCGTGCAGGGGTCCGTGATCCTGCTGGTCGCCGGGCTCGCACTGCTGAGCCTCTACGCGCACTACCGTGCGGCGCACGTCATCGAGGACGAGCAGCTGATGGCCGGCCTCCGGGGCGAGACGGCGGCGAAGCTCGTTCATCCGCTGGTCGACCGCCTCGAGGATCCGCAGGCGTTCCTCGACGCGAACAAGGGCACGGTGTGGTCGATGCGGCTGCTCGGCGTCAGCATCACCGATCCGCTCGCCGCGGCGGAGGCGGTCGCGACGACGAAACGGATCCACGTGCCGCTCCTGCTCTCCGTGATCATCCCGGTGCTGCTCACCGTGCTGCTCGGCAAGGTCTTCTGCAGCTGGATCTGTCCCGCCTACGTGCTCTTCGAGGTCGCCGGCAAGCTCCGCCGGCTCCTGCGCCTCGCGGAGATCAGGCCGGGAGAGGTGAAGTTCGCCCACGCGAACAAGTACGTCTTCCTGGTCATCGGGCTCGTCGTCGCGGCCATCGTCGCGACGCCGTTCTTCGCGCTCGTCTATCCGCCCGCGGTGATGAGCCGGGCGATTCACGCGTGGATCTTCGGCACCGAACTGGCCGGGATGATCATCCTGCTGGGCATCGCGGTCGCCTTTGAGGTATTCGTGTCGCCCCGCTGGTGGTGCCGGTCCGTATGTCCCGGCGGGGCGCTCTACGGGATCCTCGGGTGGGCGCGGCCGGTGCGCGTGACGCTCGCGCGCGACGCGTGCACCGGCTGCCGCGCCTGCATCCCGGTCTGCGAGGCCGGGATCGACCCGATCACCGAGTCGAGCTCGATCGAGTGCGACAACTGCGCCGTCTGCCTCGGTCACTGCGAGCCGGGCGCGCTGAAGTTCACCATCGCGCCGCCCGATGCGCTGCGGGAGCGGCCCTCGCGGTCCCGGAAGGCGTCCGGCGCAGCAACGGCACATCGCGTCACCACCGCGCTCGTGGTCCTGCTGTCGATCCTCGCCACCGATCGGGCGCTCGGACACCACGTCCTCGGCCTGCCACACTACTCCTACAAGGAGAACTACCCGCAGCGGCCGACGCTCGAGTATCCGGCGACGACGGGACCGTACGACGTGCTCTTCACCTCCTATCCGGGCATGCCGACGCCGGGAGAGCCCGCCAACCTCGCGTTCTACGTCAAGGACCGCGAGCGCGGCGTCGTCTACGCGGCGCCGGTCACCGTCCGCGTGCTCGAGACGAGCACCTTCGGTGACAACCGGGTGATCGTCCCCGCCACCCGGGTGTTGCCGTTCGACAACCAGCACAAGATCCAGTGCACCTTTCCGCGAGACGCCGAATACGTCGTCGAGCTCTCGCTCGAGGTCGAGGGGCGCCAGGAGGTGATCCCCTTCCTCGTCGTCGCGGGCGAGCCGACCGCGACGACGTCGATCGTGCTCGCCGCGATCTCGGCGTGCCTCGTCGTGTTCGTCGTCGCGAGAGCGGTGCAGAAGAAGCGCCAGCGTCGTCGTGGCGGCGGGGCGGCGCACCCCGAGCCGTTGAAGCGCACGACGGCGCCCGGAATGAGCTTCGAGGTATGACGGTCATGCGAGCGCTGAAACTCTCGCTTCCCCTGCTTCTCCTCGCCGCGGTCGTCGTCGCGGTGTTGGCGTCGAGCGCTCCCGGGAGTCGGTCGACGTCGAGCATGGCGCGCACCGTGTGTCCGCCGTGCAAGATGGAGATCAACCCGGCGTGGGACATCACGGCGACGCACGACGGCGCCACCTACCTCTTCTGCACGGGGCGTTGCCGAGATCTCTTCGAGACCTCGCCGCAGCGGTACCTCGCCACGCGGTGTCTCGTCTGCGAGACGCCGGTCACCGCCGGGGAGACGTTCACCGCCACGTACCTCGGCGAGCCCTACGAGCTCTGCAGCGAGGAGCACCGCGTGGAGTTCAAGAGCGATCCCGCCGCCTACTTCATGCACACGATGTGGGGCATCCCGACGTGGCTCTACTACGCGTCGATCGCGATCGTGCTCGTGGTGAGCTTCGGGCTCTTCGACCTCCTCGGCCGGCGCGCCGGCGCCCAGGGATTCGCCGGCGAGCGACCGCGCGTCGATCTGCTCCAGAGACCGTGGATTCGCGCCCTGCTCGCGTCGCGTTCCTTCCGCTTCGCGCTCCAGGCGGGGGTCACCGGCATGTTCCTCCTCATCGTCGCCGCCGGGCTCTGGGGGAACCAGAACCCGGCGCTCAACATCGCGCCGCTCCTGACGTGGACCGTCTGGTGGGGACTCCTCCCGGTGCTGATCCTCGTCGCCGGCAAGGTGTGGTGCTACGTCTGCCCGTGGGATGCGGTCGCCGGCTGGACGGAGAAGCTCGCGCTGTGGCGCAAGCGGGAGGGGATCGGCCTCGGACTGCGCTGGCCGCGCATCGTGCGCAACATCTCGATCGCGACCATCCTCTTCGTCGGCCTCACCTGGGTCGAGCTCGGGTTCGGGGTCACCATGAAGCCGCGCGTGACGGCGTACCTGGCGATCGCCATGCTCCTGCTCGCCGTCGGATCGGCGCTGCTCTTCGAGCGCAAGAGCTTCTGCCGCTACGGCTGCCTGGTCGGTCGGGTGAGCGGTCTCTACGCCCTCTTCGGAGGCGCCGAGGTGCGGTCGCGGAGCGCCGAGACGTGCCTGGAGTGCCGCACCAAGGAGTGCGTACGCGGCAGCGAGACGGCGTACGGCTGTCCGACGTTCCTCTACCCGGGCAAGCTCGACACCAACACCTACTGCATTCAGTGCATGGAGTGCGTGCAGGCGTGTCCCCACGACAACCTCGCGTACAACGTGCGGCCGCTCGGCAGCGACCTCGCCGTCGAGGGCAAGCCCCGCAGCGACGAGGCCTACCTCGCGCTGCTGATGCTGTCGATCACGGGATTCCACGGCCTGACGATGACGCCGGTCTGGCAGCAACTGGTCGACGCCATCCGCGCCGAGTCCGGGACGGGGCGCGTGCTGGGGTTCTCGATCGGCATGGCGGCGATCATGCTGGCCCCGATCGCGGTCTACGCGGCCCTGGTGGCGATATCGAGGCGCCTCGGTGAATCGCGCGCGCGGCGTCCGCTCTCCTACCGCGATTACTTCATCCGCTACGCCTACGCGCTGCTGCCGATCGCGCTCTTCTACCACATCGCGCACAACCTCGAGCACCTGCTGATGGAGGGCCCGAAGGTCGTCGCCCTGGCGTCCGACCCGTTCGGGTGGAACTGGAACCTCTTCGGCACTGCCGGCTGGACGGTGCCGCCGCTGGTCTCCCTCGAGCATCTCTGGCTGCTGCAGGCCTTCCTCGTGCTGGTCGGACACGTGTACAGCCTGTGGGTGGCGCAGCGCACGTCGCTGCGACTCTTCGGCTCCTCCCGCGCGGCCTTCCGCAGCCAGATCCCGATGCTGATCGGCATGGTGCTCTTCAGCATCTTCAGCCTTTGGCTGCTGAAACAGCCGATGGAGATGCGCACCTCGGCGATGTAGCCTTGTCGGGGATGAGACGATCCCCGAGGGCGGCATTCCACGGATCACACGCACGACGCGCGCCTGCCCGCCGGCACGCGCACACCCGCTCGTTCGCGATGGGCGCGCTCGTCGCGTCGCTCAGCGCGGCAGGGGGCGTCGCTCAGGAACTCGCGTTCCCGCCGTCACTGCCGGGTGGCGTCACGGTCGTCCGGGACACGTCGCCCCGATTCCTCGAGCGCCCCTCCGGCCTGCGCGACGACGTCGAGGTCGCCCGCACGCCGCCGACGGTCGATTTCCTCTACTATCCCGGTCAGACCTATCCGGGAAGGCCGTGGTCGGTGTGGGGAGACGGGCTCGCGATTGAAGGAAAGCACTACTCGGCGATCGGCGACCACCTCGCGCCCGCCGGCAACGCGTTCGTCTTCGAGTACGACGTCGAGTCGAGAAGGCTGCGCCGTCTGGTCGACGTCCGCGACGTGCTCCGGCTGCCGGACGGTCACTACACGCCGGGAAAGATCCACGGTCGCGTCGACCTCGGCTCCGACGGCCGGCTCTACTTCTCGACGCACCGGGGCTCGACGCGAGTCACCACCGATCAGTATCACTATCGCGGAGACTGGATCCTGCGTCACGACCCGCGCACGGGCGAGACGGAGATCGTGGCGCATGCGCCGGTCCCGAAGCACTGCATCCCGGCGAGCGTCCTCGACCCCGAGCGGATGATCTTCTACGGCGGCACGGCCGCCGGCGATCACCGCGACAAGCGCGTCATGTTCCTGGCGTGGAGCGTGCGCGACGGCAAGCTGCTCCACTCGGGATACAACGGGCCGAAGCGCTACATGATCCTCGCCCGCTCGACCGGTCGCGTGTACTTCGTCGGCAGCGAGGACGGACGGCTGATGCGATTCGATCCCGCCACCGGCGGTCCGCCGGTCGCCATCCCCGGCGAGATCGGCCTGCGCTCCGCCACGACCGAGACCGACGGCGGGCGCGTCTACACCGTCTCGAGCGACGGCGAGCTCTTCGCGTTCGACACGCGCACGGAGAAGGTCGAGAAGCTCGGCTCGGCCGTTGTCGGATCGAGGGGGTACATCACGTCGATCGACGTCGATCCGACCGGCCGGTTCCTCTACTACGTCCCCGGCGCGCACGGCGGCAGCCAGCAGGACGGCTCGCCGCTCGTCCAGTTCGACGTCCGCACGCGCCGCAAAAAGGTGATCGCCTTCCTCCACCCGTTCTACCGCGACACGTACGGCTACACGCCACTGGGGACTTTCGGATCTGCGGTCGGACCGCGCGGCGAGCGGGTCTTCATCACGTGGAACGGCAACCGCGGTGGGCCCGACCGGCGTGGTCGGCTGCCGTTCGACACGTGCGCCCTGACCGTCGTCCACATCCCCGAGTCCGAGCGAAGCGTCAGTTCCGCGAGCGCGACGTTGCCGCCGCCGTCGACCGGGCGAGCGCCGCTCGCCTTCCGTGACGTGTGGGGAGAGGTCGAGCCGACGCGGCACCAGCGCGGCATGATGGGCCACGCGGCGGCGTGGGGCGACGTCGACGGCGACGGGTGGGTCGACCTCTTCGTCGGCACGTTCGCGGATCGACCGGTCGATCACTACCGCGCCGGCGGGGCGGCTGGCCCGGTGCCGAACCACCTCTTCATGAACCGCTCCGGCCGGTTCGTCGTCGCTCGCTCACCCGCACTCGAGTGGCACGGCCGGGCGTCCGGCGTGGTCGTCGCCGACCTCGACAACGACGGCGACGCCGATCTCTACGTCTCGAACAACGGCCGCCTCGGCAAGGAGAACCGTCTCTACCGCAATCGCGGCGACGGCTCGTTCGAGGACGTCACCGGGGAAGCCGGCGCGCCGGTTCACTCGCCGGAGCACGGCCGCGGCGCGACCGTCCTCGACTTCGACGGCGACCGCCTGCTCGACCTCATCGTCCTCTCGACGGTCCGCAAGGGACGCACGCGGGTCTTCCGCAACCTCGGCGGCATGCGATTCGAGGAGTCCGACGCGATTCCCGGCGACGCGACCGGCCTCGGCGTCGCGGCCGGCGACCTCACCGGAAACGGCTGGCCGGACGTCTTCGTCGGCGGACCGGACCGGCTCTTCCTCAATCGCGGAGACGGCACGTTCCGCGAGGCGACCGAGATCGCATCCGCTGGCGAGTTCCGCGCCGAGGACGACGCGCGCTCGTGCGGCGTGGCGCTCGGCGACTTCGACCGTGATGGTCGCATGGATATTCTCATCGGCTTCCACACCAAGGCGCCCTGGCGCCGGCCGGTGCCCGTGCGCCTGCTCCGCAACGCCGGCACCACCGTGGAGCGCGCGCGTTTCGAGGACGTGACGCGAGAGGTCGGCATCCAGCCGTTCCCGATGCGCGCCCCACACGTCGAGATGCGCGACTTCGACAACGACGGGTGGCCGGATCTCTACGCGTCCGTCGTCACCTTCCGCGATGGCGTTGCGCGCCCGGCGATCCACCGCAACCTCGGCGCCGCGGCCGGCGACCTGCCGCGCTTCGAGGAGACCGCCTTCGTGCACCGGCGGGACTTTCCCGCGCCCGAGGACGCGCCCGGCGAGCGCTCGGGCCCGTTCTACGAGCGCCTCGTCGCCAACGGCAAGGTGATGTACTACGCGCCCGGTCCCTCGGCCGATTTCGACAACGACGGCCGCCTCGACCTCTACATGACGAGCTGGTGGCCACGCCTGCCGTCACTGCTGCTGCGCAACGAGACCCGCGCCGGAAACTCGATCCGGGTGCGCATCGACGCCACCGGCCGGATCAACCGAAACGGCATCGGCTGCATGGTGCGCGCCTACCGCCCCGGCCGGGCCGGCGACCCTGCCGCCCTGCTCGCGACGGAGGCGATCACCACGAGCACGGGCTACTGCTCGGCCCAGCCACCGATCGCCCACCTCGGCATCGGCGAGCACGACAGGGCGGACATCATCGTGACGTTGCCGCACGGCCGGGGGAAGGTGAAGCGGGAGGGGATCGGGGCGAACAGATCAATCACCATCGACGTCCCCTGACCGTTCCCGTCCCCGGTCCCGGTCCCGTGCCCGGTCCCGTGCCCGACAGGGCTGTTCCACTTCAAGGGAAGGACGGGAACGCAGATTACGCAGATTACGCAGATCGCGCAGATCTGCGCAGATTGGGGAACGGCCCGGTTTCTGACCTCTGACCTCGGACCTCGGACCTCGGACCTCGGACCTCGGATCTCTGACCTCGGAATCGGTCATCGGAATCGGAATCGGAGTCGGAGTCTGAATCGGTATCGGAATCGGTATCGGTATCGGTCATCGGCATCGGACATCGGAATCGGTTCTCGGTCTCCGTCCTCGGCTCTCCGTGTCTGGTCTCAGTCTCTGGTCGCGGTCTCGAACTCCAAGTGCTCGGCCCCGACGTCGATCATCCGCGTCACGACGAGGGTTTTCGGGTCCGGGGCCGGGTCCGGGGCCGGGAACGGGAACGGGAACGGGAACGGGAACGGGAACGGGAAAAGATCACAGATCCATCGCATCCCGCACCCGCGCCGGCAGCTCCCGGGCCCGCGTCGCAAACGACACCACCACGAACACGACGATCGACGCCAGCAACGACACCGCGCCCGCGTCGACGCCGTTGGGCAGGCGGTACAGGGGTTCCTCGGACGGTGTTCTCCGGAGGACCTCGAGGAGGATGTGAAGGCCGGCGCCGGTCGTCATCGCGGCGAGGGCGGCGGGCCACGTGGCTCGCTTCCAGTTGAAGCCAATGGCGACGGCCGGCACGAGCGCGGCGGCGAAGGTGCCCCAGCTGAAGATGCCGAGGACGGCGACGAGGCTGTCCGCGCCGGCGAGGGCGAACACCGTCGCGGCGACGGCGACGAAGCCGGTGGCGATCCGCGCGGCGCGGAGCTCGTTCTCGGGCATCCGGCCGAAGAGCGCGCGCGGGATGTCGCGCACGAAGAGAGCCGCTCCGAGATTGAGGAAGGCGTCGGCGGTCGACATGATCGCCGCGAACAGTCCCGCGAAAACGACGCCGGCGAGCCACGGCGGCGTGTGATCGAGCAAGAACCGCGGCGCGGCATGGTCGGGGTCGGCGAGCGCGGGCTGCTGCCCCGTCACCACCAGGTACTTCATCGCGAAACCGACGCCGATCCAGAGCAGCATGCACAGCGTGTAGGAAACCGCGGCGATCAGGAGCCCCGGTCGCAGCGAACCGAGGTGGCGGACCATGAAGCTCTTCGTGATGACGTGCGGCTGTCCGCTGCCGCCGAGCGAGAAGACGAAGAACCAGCTCAGGCAGAGCATCGGGCCCGCCAGTCCCCACGGTCCGATCGCCTCGGGCGTGTCGGAGGCGAGGAGCGCGTCGGTGATGCGCCCGGGAGCCGCGGTGAAGCTCCCCCCACCCACGGTGATCATGGCAATGGAGAAGAGGGCGATCGACGCGACGATCATCACGGCGCCCTGGAAGAGGTCGGTGTAGAGACTCGCGATGATGCCGCCGGCGACCGAATAGACGAGGATCACGGCCATACCGCAGAGGATCGCCGTCGTCGCGTTGAGTCCGAAGAAGTCTCCCGCGACCGTCCCGAACGCGAGGATCTGCGTGCCGAGGTATCCGACCACGCCGAGCAGGATGACGAGCGACGCCGCGAGGCTGCAGGCCCGGCTGCCGTAGCGCACGCCGATCGCCTCCGGCAGGGTCATCAGGTCGAAGACCTCCGCGAAGACGCGCAGCCGCTTCGAGACCAGCAGCCAGCTGACCACGAAACCCAGCGCCGCCGGGACGCAGATCCAGAACGACGAGGTGCCGTATCTGTACACCAGACCGGGGCCGCCCACGAACCCGAAGCCGCTCATCGTCGTCGAGAACGCGGCGATGCCGAAGATCCAGACGTTGACGCGTTTTCCCGCGATGAAGAAGTCGGCCGCCGTGCGCGTGCGTCGAGCCGTCCAGAGGCCGATGCCGAGACAGACGACCAGGTACGCCACGATGATCGTCAGAATCAGGGTCCGGGGCTCCACGACGCCTCCCATCGGCCGGGTGCCGCGATTTTCACGCAGTCGGGCCTTTCTCTTTCGATGGCGAGCAGAGTACCATCGGCGTCAACCCTCGTGAGGTCGAGTCGGCCGATGAAGGAACGCTGGTGTACGCTGTGGCGTTCGATCGCCTCGAGCCCGCCGGAGCCCGAGTTCGACGAGCTCGTGGCCGCGTACTCGCAACCGCACAGGGCCTATCACGACCTCGACCACATCCGCGACTGCCTCGATCAGCTCGACCAGGCCGGGGAGTCCCCCGAGCGGCCGTCCGAGGTCGAGATCGCCCTGTGGTTTCACGACGTCGTCTACCGCACGAGATCGAGGCGAAACGAGCAGCGCAGCGCCGAGTGCGCCGAGCGGGCGCTCGAGTGCGGCGACTGCGCCGAGGAGTCGATCGCCCTCGTTCGCGACCTGATCCTGGCGACGCGCCACGCCGGACCGCCGCCGGCCGGCGACGCGGCGCTGGTCGTCGACATCGATCTGTCGATCCTCGGACGGCCGCCGGAGGAGTTCGCGGAGTACGAGGAGAAGATCCGGCGCGAGTACGCGTGGCTCCCCGGCCCGATCTACCGGCGAAAGCGCGCCGCCGTTCTCCAGCGGTTCCTCGAGCGCGATTCGATCTACGCGACGCCGTCCTTCCGCGAGAGATTCGAGGACCGGGCGCGCGCCAATCTCGAGCAGTCGCTCGGGACCCTTCACGGCGCGCGACGCTCGCGCTGAGCGATCTCGCCCAGCCGCCGCTCCTCGGCCTCGCCGACCACGCCTTCCCGGAAGAACGCCACATACCCCACCACCAGGACGATCGGCACGCCCCAGATACCGAGCACGAAGATCGCCGTCGCGGGCAGCATCCCGAGGATGCGGCCGTCGCCGGGCGACCCATCGACGAGAACCACCGCGACCACGGTGATCGCGAGCAGCAGCGAGCCGCCCAGAAGCGTCCAGCGCAGCCGTCGCCCGCGCGGCCCGGTCACCACGCCGAGCATCGCCAGCTGTCCGATGAGGAGCACCGTGGCGACCGCGAACACCGCCGGCGGCGAGACACCAATGACTTCGAGGGCATCTGCGAGGAAGATGGCGGCGAGCATCGCGAGCGCGAGCGGCAGGACGGCGATGAGGGTGCGGTCGCGGGGGGTGATCATTGTGGCTGTGAGTTTATCGAAGTTGGGTTCGGGCGTCGACGGGGTTTGGGGGTAGGATATTCGTCCCGTACCATCGTCCTCGTCCTCGTCTTCGTCCTCGAGCAACCGGCGCCGGGGGCGGGGTACGAGACGGAGACAGGGGCAGAGGCAGAGATCAGAGACAGAGATCAGAGGTCCGAGACAGAGTCCGATTCCGACTCCGATGCCCGATACCGAGTCCGACTCCGATTCCGATGCCGACTCCGATGACCGACTCCGAAGTCCGATTCCGAGATCTGGGTCGGATGCAGATGCTTTCCAATCTGCGTAATCTGCGTAATCTGCGTTCCCGTCATCCGGTAGCGCATCGACGTGCGAACCGGGAACGGGGACGGATAGGAACCGACGAAAGCTGGAGCGAGTGATGCCGAGACCCCTGAACCGCAGCCGTGTCGTCGCCGGGTTCGTCGCGGTGCTTCTGGCGCTGGCGACCCTCGCACGCGACGCCACCGCGGCTCCTGCCGAACTCTATGTTCGCGACGTCGAGTTCGCTCTCGCCGAGATCGAGAAGCGCTGCGGGCACTTCTTTCCGCTCAAGAAGATCGACTGGAAGAAGGTCTCGGCGCAGTTTCTTCGGGAGGCGAGGTCGGTGCGGACCGATCAGGAGCACCTCGTGCTGCTCGTCCGGCTGCTGGCGCGCCTGCGTGATGGGCACGCCTCGGTGCGGCCGCTCGAGAAGGGGAAGGCGGTGAAGTGGCCGGATGACGGCTCGAGCCGGAAGACCGGCCCGGGGATGTTCTGGTGCCGGTCGGGGAAGGCCATCCTCGTCAAGAGCAGCTGGGGCCCGGCGGCCAGCGCGGGGATTCAGCCCGGCATGGAGATCGTCGCCGTCGGTCGCGTGCCCGCCGCGACGTGGCTCGAGCGTCGCATCGCCGAGCTCTCGGAGACGCGGAGCTTCTCGACGGATCACCAGGCCCTCGCCTACGCGTGTCACTGGGGACTCGCGGATCTTCCCGGAACGCGCCTCCAGCTGACGCTGCGCGCCGGGAAGAAGAAGCGTCGCGGCACGCTCGTCTATTCGAAGGCGAGCACGGTCCCCGACGGGCCGGCGTTTCTTCCCGAGGGGCTGAAGGTCGAGCGCGACATCAAGTACGGCAAGACGGCGAGCGGCTTCGGTTACATCCACGTGCGGCGGTGTCCGGGAAACCTGCCGGAGCTCGTCGACCGCGCGCTCGCGCACATCGGCAAGGTGCCCGGGATGATCCTCGACTTCCGCGGCAACTCGGGCGGCGGCTTCGACCACGACGCGCTGCTCGGCCGTTTCGTACCGGAAGGGAAGACGATCGCGTTCGCCAAGCGGTATCGCAGCGCCGGTCCGCAGCCGTACGGCGGCCCCGCGGTGGTGATCGTCGACGCCACGGTGCGCAGCGCCGGGGAGACCGCCGCGGGGATCTTCAAGGAGGACGGGCGCGGCTACATGATCGGCGAGACCCCGACGGCCGGGATGTCAGCCAGCAAGACGACGATCCCTCTGCCGTCGGAGCTCTTCGCGCTCTACGTTTCCGTGCACTCGAACAAGAAGCGTTTCAACGGCGGTCGCGGCATCGAGGGCATCGGTGTCGTGCCGCATGAAACGGTCGAGTACCGGGCGGTCGATCTCGCCAGGGGCGTCGACACGCTGATCGCGCGGGCGGAGCAGATCCTCGGGTCATTCCCGCGCGGCAAGGTGCCGTACGATCCGGCACGATTCGGATGGCGGCCTGACTGATGCCGAGATCGACGCCTCTGCTCCGGCCGCATTCACTCGCCGTCCCGGTCTATCTGAAGAAGTCGAGCTCCTCGACTTCTTTCTCACCGAGCTGATCGAAGTAGTCACCGCCGCTCGCGATGCTCTCCGCTTCCTCGACGACGGAGCGGTGCCGACTCGGGGCGGCGTCGAGGAGGCGCGGCCCGCTGCCATCGAGGTCAGCGACACCGTGCCCGTTCTCGAGCTTCTCCCAGTCGTCGTCGCTGAGGTTCTCGGCGAACCGCAGGGCGCCGCGCGCCACGACGTGCTTGTAGTCCGTCGGCGCGACGACGCGCGCGCCGCTGAATCCGCGCTCGCGGAGCACGGCCTGGAGCTGGCGCGGCAGGTTGCGGATCTGCGAGCCGCCACCGGTGACGACGACGTTCGCCGAGACGGGATCGCGCGACGCCGAATCGCACCGGCCGAGCATCTCGACCGCGGCTTCGGCCACGTCGTCGAGCAGATCCTCGCACGAGGACTGGATCACGTCGCTGAGGGCGTGGAGGTCCGACGCGGGGCTCGCATCGGAGTGGGCGTGGTGATCGCCGCTTCCGACCGCCGCCTGCTCCTCCTTGACCTCGCGCGCGCTCTCCTCGGTGAGATTCAGGCCGGGGAAGCGAAGCATGCCGTTCGAGAGGATCCGCCGGTCAATGGCGTCCCCCGCCCGATCGAGGCTCTTGTGGTCGCCCGGGCCCGGGAACTCGCCCCGCACGAGGCAGAGATCGGTGGTCGCGGCGCCGATGTCGATCACCAGCGCGTTCTTCGTCATGTCTTCGCGGGCGCCGCCGAGAGCGCGCATCTCGAGGTGCATCCCCTCGGCCACGAGGTACGGCTCGGGAACCACCGCCACGCGCTCGAAAACGCCGCTCATGGCGCGCCGCGTCGCCTCGCGCTCATCCGATCCCGCGCTCGCCGGGACGCTGACGACGGCCCAGGTCGGTCCTGACTGGATCTCCGAGGAGACGTGCTCGCAGAACTCACGCCAGGCGTCCTCGTCGACGACGTTGCCGCCGTGAACCGGTCGCCGCACGTCGAGGTCGCTGCGCTGGTCCGGGTCGTCGAAGACGATCTCCGAACCGGAGCCGCCGCGACGGAAGCCGAGGACGTTGGGGAACGTATCGCGATCGAGGTCGAGCGTCTCGCCGTTCTTCGACGCAGCGACCACCGTGTGGCTGCTGCCGACGTGCATGCCGACCTTGGCCACCTTGCTCGGGTCCGAGCCGGAGGCCGTCTCCGACGCGCGCCTCTCGCTGCGGAGGGTGACCGTCCTGACGTTCGCCACGCCCGAGAAGGTCTCCATCTCCGGTGCCGCGGATGTCTTGACCGGCGGCATCTTGATGCCAGCGGGCTTCTTCCCCTTCGCCGCTCGTCTGGCGGGCTTCTTTCTGGCGACCTTCTTCTTCGCGCCCTTCTTCTTGGCGACCTTCTTCTTCTTGGCGACCTTCTTGCGTGCGGCCGTCTTCTTGACCTTCTTCTTCTTGGCGGGCTTTTTCTTCGCGGCCTTCTTCCGCGCGACCTTCTTCTTCTTCTTGGCTGCCTTCTTCTTGGCGGAGGTCTTCTTGCGCGTCTTTCCGGCGCCCCGGCGCTTTGTGCTTGTTCTCGGGCTCATGGGAAATCGTCCGTGCCTGACCCTGGACCTGCCCGCGACCTCGACGTCCGCTCCTGCGAACGCCTTCCCCCTGCCCGCTCCCACGTTCCGCCCGAGGTCGGGGTGGAGAAGTATAGCATCGCGACGGCCGCGCGACGGGCGAAGCCGGAGAACATCATGACCGCTTTGCGACCCGTCGACGGAAACCCCCGGAATGTCCAGGCTTCCGCGAGAGGTCCGCGACGAGCTCGCGGACGGCGTGAAGTTCCGAAAAAGTTGCGCGCCCTCCGCGCCGGCGGGCGCTACGGAGCGAGGGTCGCCAGCGGCCCCGAACCGCGTCGCGTGCTCCGAGCAGTGACCTGACGTCCTACTTTGGAGACCCCGGCGCGATCACCCCTCGCGCCGCTCCTGCTCGCTGCGGTGCGGGATGCGCTCGGTGAGCACCTCGTGCACCATCGCGATGAACTCCCGGTCGGAGAGGCCGGGGTGGCGGCGGAGGTTCGCCGACGGGAAGTGGAGCAGCCGGTTCACCAGCCGTCGCGTCAGGCGGTCGAAGATGCGGAAGGTCTCCTCGTCCATCGAGTTCCGCAGCTGCTCGAGCTCCGCCTTCCGGATGGCGTGGAATCGCTCCCGGAACCTGCGGATCGTCGGCTCGACGTCGAGCGCGCGGAACCAGTCGAGGAAGTTGCGCACCTCCGCGTCGACGATCGCCTCCGCGCGCGGGACCTCGTCGATCCGGCCGGAGACGTTGTTCTGGACGATCTCCGACAGGTCGTCGAGGTTCTTCACGAAGACCTCATCGATCGTGCCGCACTGCTCCTCGAAGTCGCGCGGCATCGCCAGATCGACGACGAGCAGGGGGCGGTTGCCGCCGCGCCGCGAGCGCACCTCGCGCATCATGTCGTAGGTGACCAGCGGCTCGCGCGCCCCCGTCGAGGAGATCACCAGGTCGGACTCGAGCAGCACCTCGAGGATCTCGTCGAGACCGCGCACGCTGCCGCCGAACCGCACCGCGAGATCCTCCGCCCGCTGGCGCGTCCGGTTCATGACGGTCAGACGTCCGAACCGCGCCCCGACGAGGCTCTCGAGAGCGAGCACGGCGATCTCCCCGGCGCCGATCACGACAATGCGCACGTCGTCGAGGCTGCCGAAGATCTTGCGCGCGAGCTCGATCGCGGCGTAGCTTGCCGAGAGCGCGCCGTCACCGATCGCGGTCTCGTTCCGGGTCCGCTTGCCGGCCCGCAGCGCTCGCTCCCAGAGACGGTGCAGGATGCGTCCGGAGGTGCCCGCGTCGCGTGACCAGTCGAGGGAGCGCTTCAGCTGGCCGAGGATCTGGCTCTCGCCGAGGATCTGGCTCTCGAGCCCGCCGGCGACGCGGAAGAGGTGGCGCACCGCCTGCTCGCCGCCCAGGAGGGCGTAGTTTCGAGGCCGCTCGGTCGGCTCGAACGCGCGTGCCTCGGCGAGGAGGCCGGCGAAGCTCGCGCCGTCGACGGGGCAGCCGGGCGTCGACACCGCGTAGAGCTCGGTGCGGTTGCAGGTCGAGACCAGCAACGCCTCCTCCGCGCCGACTCGCTCCTTGATGAGTCGGAGGAACGCCGTGCCGCTCGGCCGGTCGAACGCGACGCGCTCGCGCACGGTGAGCGGCGTCACGGTGTGGTTCAGACT
The DNA here is from genome assembly GCA_041569895.1 of Planctomycetota bacterium. Classification (GTDB taxonomy): domain Bacteria; phylum Planctomycetota; class UBA8108; order UBA8108; family JACQVS01; genus JBFFXF01. The sequence continues at coordinate 46,152 of JBFFXF010000008.1, forward strand.
CAGCCCGACGATCTCCAGTTCCATCGTCCCGGTCGATATGTCTCGGTCGCGCCGTGTCCTCGTCACGACGCTCGGTCAAGAGAGTGTCTCAGTCGTGAAATCCGTGCCGGAAAAGCCCCCAGAAGAAGACGCCCACGAGCATCAAGAAGCCGAGCAGCGTGGTGTAGGCGAGGCGCTTGCCGCCGAGCCCCAGGAACCTCCACGCGAGGAGACAGGCGCCGTAGAGGGCCCACATCACGAGCGTCACCAGCACGGCGGGCTCGACCAGCGTCAGCACGCCCGTCTCGCCCGCGCCCTGCGCCCAGAACCCCAGCACGAGCGAGCCCGTGAGCGCCACGAACGCGACCCAGGTCGACGAGTGGTTGAGGTCCGAGAGCGTCTCGAGCGAGGGCATCCGGCGATAGAAGAGCCCGAACTGGTCGCGCTTGATCGCGGTGTAGAGAAAGAGATAGAGAAACCCGTAGACGCCGCACAGCGCCACTGCCGAGAACCCGATGACGGCGGCGACGACGTGCAGCGCCTGGGCGAGGTCGACCCGGGTGGTCGCTGGATCGGTCGCTCCCAGCATCGCCACCGCCGAGACCAGCGAGAGCAGGTAGGCCGGCGTGGTCGCGAAGACGCCCGTCGAGCGGTCGCCGATCCGCACCTCGACGACGAAGTAGGTGACATAGATCGAGAAGGCGACCACGGAGACCACCTCGGACCAGGTGCCGAGGGGACAGGCGCCGATCAGCGCGCTGCGCAGCAGGATCGACAGCAGGTGGACACCGAGGCTGCCGACCAGGAGCGGCCGGGCCAGACGGCCCACCCCCTCCGCGACGCCGCGGGTGAAGATCCGCGCGTAGGCGAAGAGCAGCGCCGTCTGCACGGCGGTCAGGAGAATGAGACTGGCGTTGAAGGCGGTGTCCATCGGGCGGTATCCGTCGGCCGTATCCGTCGGCCGTATCCGTCGGGCGCGCGTGGCGCTGCGAGGCACAGTATGGCCATTATACTCGCGGGGGACGCGAGACAGCACCCGCGAGGGGCAATCGGGGTCATCGGGGACGAGGGCGGGCTTCAGCCGACGTCGAGGTCGACCTTGAGGTTGATCCCGAACTTCTCGATCCGATAGCGGATCTGGTCGCGATTGAGCCCGAGGAGCCGTCCGGCGCGCGTCTGGTTCCCCCCCGAGAGCTTCAGCGCCTGCCGGACGAGGTCCTCCTCCAGCCTCTCGAGCGAGAGGCCCCTGGGCGTCAGACGCACGGGGCTCTCGCCGCATCGCGACAAGCGCTCGTCCGCCTCATCGAGGATGTCGAGCGGCAGGTCGGCGAGGTCGATGATGTCGCCCGTCGTCAGGATCATGGCGCGCTCGATGCTGTTCTTCAGCTCGCGGACGTTGCCGGGCCAGCTGTACTCCTCGAGCCGCTTCATCAACGCGGGCGAGATCCCCTTGACTCGCTTCTTGAACTCCTGGTTGTACTCCTCGATGAAGGCCTCGACCAGCAGCGGAATGTCCCCCTTGCGGTCTCGCAGCGGCGGCACGTGGACCGGGATCACCTTGAGACGGAAATAGAGATCCTCGCGGAACTTCTCCTCACGGACGAGCTTCTTGAGGTCCTTGTTGGTGGCGGCAATGATTCGCACGTCGACCGTGATGTCCTGGTTGCCGCCGACCCGGCGGAAGGTCTTCTCCTCCAGGAACCGCAGCAGCTTCGACTGGAGGTAGAGGGTCATGTCGCCGATCTCGTCGAGGAAAACCGTGCCCCCGTCGGCGTCCTCCATGAGGCCCTTCTTCTGCGAGCGAGCGTCCGTGAACGCGCCCTTCTCGTGCCCGAAGAGGATCGACTCGAGCAGCGTCTCGGGGATCGCCGTGCACGTGATGTTGACGTATGGCCTCTCCGCTCGCGCGCTGTTGTAGTGGATCGCCTTGGCGAGCACGTCCTTTCCGGTGCCGCTCTCCCCCTGGATGAGGATCGTCGTGTCTCCCGCGTCGATGACGCGCTTGACCAGCGCGAAGACCTTCTTCATCTCGGCCGAGTCGCCGATGACGCGGTCGAAGCTGAACTCGCGCGATTTCTCCTCCCGGTGCCGCTCGACGAAACGCTTCAGCCGGGTGTTCTCGAGGACCGACGCCACGCGGTGGATGATCTCCTGATTCTCGAACGGCTTCGCGATGTAGTCGGTGGCGCCGGCCCGGATCGCCGCGACGGCGTTCTCGAGCGTCGAGTGCGCCGTGATCATCACCACCGGAAGCTCCGGCCGCCGACGCTTCATCTCCTCGAGGAGCTCGAGGTCGCGGACGTCGGGCAGCCGGTAGTCGAGGAGGGCGATATCGAAGGAGCTCTCGTTTATCGCCTCGAGCGCCTCCTTGCCGCACGAGGCGGTGACGGCGCGGTAGCCCTCCTTCTGGAGACACTCCTGGAGCGTCCAGCGGATCAGCTTCTCGTCGTCGACGATGAGGACTTTTGCTGACGGCATTGTGCTGACGGCGCTGACGGCATCGGTTGGCCTTGCGCGCTCGCCCTCGGTCTGGTCGCTCCGCCCCGGCGGAGATGATCGACCATTGTAGCATCCCCTGTGCCACCGCCGCGGCCGCCTCCAGCCCCGGGCGCTTTCCGCGTCACGCCCGTGCGAGACGCAGAATTTTCCACATCTAGCGAGATTTTCCGGCTCCGGCGGCGTCTTTGGCGGGGTGAATCCCTCGTCCCCGGGGCTGGCCCGTCATTTGCGAGATAGTCCCCACGACCCGGCGCGACCGGCCCTGAATGCCAGACACCGGAGGTGAGCGATGAAGATCACCAATATTCTCCTGACCACCGACTTCTCCGACGCGGCGAGGAAGGCCTACCCGGCCGCCATCGGCATCGCGGAGAAATTCGACGCCAAGATCCACCTCGTGCATGTCTCCGAGAGCGCGTCGCTCCTCTACATGGGCGGCTTCGGGGGCGGCGTCTCGCACGCCGACATCCTCAAGGATCTGCGCCGGCATCTCGCCGAGGAGTCGAAGCACGACATCTTCAAGGGGCGGGACCTCCAGACCCACCTGGTGACGGAGACGCACATCGTCGACGGCCTGCGCCACTACGAGAAGGAGCACGGCGTCGACTTCGCGGTGATCTCCTCCCACGGGCGCACGGGCCTGACCTACGCGCTCCTCGGCAGCCAGGCCGAGAAGATCGTCCGCGGGCTGCAGTCCCCCGTGCTGACGTACCGCGTCGAGGGGGACGACGGCGGCGCGTTCCAGCCGCAGCGAGTGCTGGTGCCGTTCGACTTCTCCGAGAACTCCCGGGCGGTGCTGCCGGCCGTGCGCTTCCTGGCGCAGACCTTCACGCCGGAGTTCACCTTTTACTTCGTGGTCGAGCCGATCTATCCGTTCTTCGGCGAGGGTGGCCATGCCTCCTACGATCTGATCCGGCAGTCGATCGAGGAGGGGCCGAAACTCGCGCAGGTGAAGTTCTCCGAGCTGAAGCAGGAGGAGCTCGCCGGCGTCAACGCAACGCTCGAGTTCGGCGACGGCGCGGCCGCCACGGAGATCCTCGAGAAGGTCAAGCGCGACCAGCCGGACCTGGTCGTGATGTCGACGCACGGCTGGACGGGCTTCCGCCACTTCTTCCTCGGAAGCGTCGCCGAGACCGTCGTGCGCAAGGCGCCGGTCTCGGTTCTCACGGTGCGCGCGCCGGCCGGCAAGGACGACTGAGCCGCAGCCGGCACCGACGGAAACGTGACACGGATGGAGGCGAGTCGAGAGGACTGGAGACCGGCTGCGGCCGGAACGAGAGACAGGAGGGATGAGCCATGGGAGCGAAAAACCACGTGACCGCCAGGAACGTCATGCAAGCAGAGGTGGTCAAGCTCCACTGCGACACGTCGATCACGAGCGCCGTCGAGACGCTCGAGGAATACGCCATCAGCGGCGCGCCGGTCGTCGACGACGCCGACAACCTGATCGGCGTGATCTCGAGGAGCGACATCGCCAGGACAGAGCACATCGCCGACGACGGCATCGACGTCCAGGCGACCCGTTACTACCGGCTCGATCCGCTCGATGATGAGGGCGACACCGTCTTCAGCCGGGATGACTACGACCCGGAGCTGCTCGACCGCCAGACCGTCGGCGACTGGATGACGCCGCGGATCATCTCCGTGGCCCCGGATGCTTCGTTGACCGACGTCTGCGGCATCATGGTCAAGGAGGGAATCCATCGCGTGTTTGTCGTCGACGACGGCCGGCTGATCGGCGTGATATCGAGCTTCGACGTGGTCAAGCACCTCGCCGTGGTATCCCGGAACTGAGACGCCGAACCGAGGTGCCGAGCTGATCCCGAGAAGCGAGGCGCTTCCGAAATGCCGTTCGATCGCATCCTGATGCCGCTCGATTTCACGGAGAGCAACAGGCGCGCCGTCGAGATCGTCGCGGAGCTCATCCACGGGCGCTCGGCCCGCGTGGACGCGCTCCACGTGATCGAGACGGTGCGCGGCCTGCCGCGCGAGGAGCTCGCCGATTTCTACGACCGCCTCGAGTCATCGGCGCGCGAGCGCCTCGCCGCCATCGCGACCGACCTCTCCCGGAGCGACGAAACGGTCGAGGTCCGCGAGGAGATCGTCTACGGCCGGCGCGCGGAGGAGATCATCGCGCACGCGGAGAAGCACCGGAACGATCTGATCGTGCTCAGCTCCCACCCCCTCGACCGCGAGCGGCGGCGCCTGCCGGGGAGCATCAGCCACAAGGTGGCGCTCGTCGCTCGCTGCCCGGTGCTGCTCGTGCGGTAAGGCTTCCCGTCCCCGTTCCCGTCCCCGTCCCCGTCCCCGTTCCCGTCCCCGTCCCCGTGCCGGAGGCTCTGGTTGCGGAGTCCGATGACCGGGTCCGATGACCGACTCCGACACCGATTCCGAGTCCGATTCCGAGTCCGATGACCGAGTCCGACTCCGTCTGTCTCTGTCATCAGTCTCGAATGATTCGGACTCCACCACCACCCGCCGGAAGATTTCCGCGCCGTGAGGCAAATTTTCGGGAGTCGTCGCCGGGCAGGGCACGGGTCCCGGCCCACCAACGTCTTTTTTTACGGAGGTTTCCGACTCGGGGACCGGCACGGCACCGCGTTTGCGATCATCCCCTTGTCGGGGCGGCGGTGTCGCCGCGCCGGCACTCTGACGGACGCTTTTGGTGGAGGTGGGAGAGAGAAGCGATGAAGCCGAGGCTCCTGATCGCGGACACCGACGAACGCTATCGAACGCTGGTGGAGCACGCGTTCCGCGCCGGGGGCTATGCGGTGACCGTCGCGGGGAGCAGCGACGAGGCGGTCCGTGCGGCGCGGGCAGTCCGGCCCGACGCCGTCGTGATCGACCTCAGGCTCCCCGCGGACGGCGGGGTCGAAACGATGCAACGCATCCGCGCTGCCGCGGGGCCGCTCCCCTTCGTGCTGCTCGCCGGCTGCGGTCTCAGCTGTGAGGGTTTCGGCGTGTGGAGCGCGGACGCGTGCGTCGTCAAGTCGGACGACCTCGGCGAGCTCGAGCGCGTGGTCGGTTCGCTGCTGGCGGGCGATCGTGACACGGCTGCATCGGGGAGCCCGGACACGGAGGGGCGGCCATGCTCCGGCAGGAACTTCTGACTCTGGTGCTCGCCGGTGGAGCGGGCGCCCGAATGCAGCCGTTGACGAACCAGCGGTGCAAGCCGGCGGTGCCGTTCGGCGGCACGTTCCGCATCATCGTGGAGGACGCCGCGGAGCTCGAGGGCTGCATCCTCTTCCCTGGCGCCCGTGTCAGCCACGGAGCACGGCTGCGCCACGTGATCGTCGAGGAGAACGTCACCGTCCCGCCGGGCCTGATCGTCGGCCACGGCGAGGCACACGACGACGCTCTGGCGCGGTCGCCGGGCGGCGTGTCCGTGATCACCGCGTCCGACACGCGACGAAAGAAGTCTTCACTTCCCGCGGGCGGGGGAGATCTCCCCGACTCCCTTCTGTCAGCATCCCCCGCCCGGTTTTTCCGCCCGCAGCGCCGAGCACGGGACTCGGTGAAAAGAGCTCGGGCGGCCCGCGTCGCGCACTGATCGCATACGATGCTCCGCTCGCGGGGAGGTCTGGCACCCAGCTGGGCTTCCCCGCTCTTTTTTGCCGCTTCGAAGATTTCCTGGCTCGGGATGGTCGCTGTCAGACGATTCAGCAGGAACGCAGGAAACTGGGAAGGCAGTCCTTCATGTCGGCACCGGCCGAGACCCAGACCGCTGGAGGTCGTCGCTTCTCGACTGCGTCTCCGAACTCCAGGGGAATCTCGAAGCAGGGAACGGATGGACCGATGGGGTTGATCTTCGTGGGTGGGGATGGCCCTCTGTGCGTCCTCCGTGTACTCCGTGCCTCTGTGGTTAATCCGCTTGAAGCTCCCGCCTCTCGCGGACGACCAGCACCGAGCAGGGCGCGTGGCGCGCCAGGCGCTCCGAGGTGCTGCCGAGGACGAAGCGCTCGATGCAGTTGGTGCCACGGTAGCCGGCGACGATGAGGTCGGCGCCGCGCGCGCTGGCGATCTCCAGGATCTCCTCGGCCGCGTCGGAGCCCTCGCGGAGCTCGGTGTCGACCTCGGCCGTGACGCCCCGGAGCGCCGTGGCGGCCTCCTCGAGAAACGTCTTCGTATCGGCGCGTTCCTGTCGCCAGAGGGGACTCAGTCGCTCCCGGATGTCCATGCGATAGGCGGTGATCAGCTCGAGCACCGACACGACGGCGACCCGGGCACGATCGCGGAGGGGCCACGAGAGCAGCATGTCGAGCGCGGCCCGGGCGGATTCCGACCGATCGAGCGCGAGGATGACGTCGAGCGCGCGGCCGGACCCGGAAGCCGCGGGAGCGGCGCCTCCGCCGCTCTCCTCCCAGCGACCGATGAGGCAGGAGCACGGCGCGTGCTGGAGCACCTTCTCCGACACGCTGCCGAGAAGGAAGCGCTCGACGCCGCCGAGCCCGCGCGAGCCGACGGCCACGATGTCGGCGTCGAGTTCCTCGGCCAGGCGCGGTATCTCTCGAGCAGGGTGACCCTCGAGGAGGCGCTCGGCCACCGTGAGCCCCCGCCCCTTGAGGGCGGCGGACGTCTCGGCGACCAGCTCGACGGCCGAGCGCCGCATCAGCTCGCGGATCTCCGCG
>JBFFXF010000009.1:0-50475 GCA_041569895.1 Planctomycetota bacterium
ACAGGTCGCCCGGCAGGGTGAACCTGTCGGGAGCCACGACCCCTGGGTCGGAGAAATCGACGGTCGGCTCGAGGAGGCGCTTCAGCGGATTGCCGATGTCGATCACGTCGATGCCCAGCTGCAGCGTCTCCTGCAGCAGCTCGAAGGCCGGCTCGACGCTGACGGCGAGCTCGAGGTCTCCGAGGGAGCCGATGACCAGGACGCCGGTCGCGCTCTCGTTCGTCACCATGGCGCCCGTTGCTGTCGGGGTGACCGTCAGCACGGTGGGCGTGACGGCTTCGATTCGGTACCTGCCGTCACTCCCGGTGGAGCCGAGGACGTCGACGATCTGTCCCGAAACGAACCCGTCATCGATCCAGCTGCCGTCCTGGCGCGAAATGGTGCCGGTTCCGGTCCCGGGGGCGAACGTCAGGTCCGCGGCCACTCTCGGTCCGGAGATCTCCGGCAGGGCGATGAGATCGAAGAGATCGATGCTGCCGTCTCCATCGTTGTCCTCGAAGGCCTCGATGAGCTCCGTCAGCGTTACCCTCCCTCCGGGGACCGACTCGCCGGTGGTCGGGTCCGTGCCGTTGATGCCGGCGAAGACGTTCGCCGACAGCTGGCCGTCGCCGATCAGCCCGATACTGACGAACTCGCCGAACATGGCCGACGCCGTGAATCCTCCGGGAGCGGAGAGGTTGAAGTCCGCGCCGATGATGGCGTCCTCGATGAAAAACCGGTCCGTGAGGGAGGCTCCACCGATCGCCTCCCCATCGATGACTCCATCCGGTTCGACGGGGGCCAGCGCGTCCGTCTTGAAGAGGCCGAGGCGGGTGGCGGCTGGCGAGCGATTGGTCATCTGGACACGAAAGAGCTCCTGGCCAGCGGCGAGCGCCCCGGCGGCGTCGCGCTGGACCGTGTTGTCGATGAGCTTGAAGCCCGTTCGCGCGTCGTTGAGGGTCGCCGTGACGGCGCCGGCCGTGGCGCTGCCGATGATGACCAGGACGTCTCCCAGCGTTGCGCCGGGTGCCGTCGCGTCGTCGAGGGTGACGGCGAAGCTCCTGCCGTCGCTCACACGAATGATGAGATCAGCGCTGCCGGCGGTCTGATCGGGTGCGAGGCCGAGCCCGGTGACCGCCGGATCGGTGGGTGCTGCGGTCACCCTGAAGTTCGTGATCCCGGGTGACGTGATGATCAGCCGGTTGCCGATCGAGTCGACCGTGAAGTCCTCGGGCAGGAGGCGTTCCCCGTTGGCACTCCTGGCCCGCAGCGCCGTTTCGACATCGATCACGAGATCGAGGATGTTCCTGTTCGACGCTGTTTCACTCGCCGGAACGACGATCGACACCGGCACCCGATTGTCGACCTGGACCTGAAACGTCGCGTCTCCCGAGAGTCGTCCGACATTCGAGCGCAGCGGCTGCGTCGCGCTCAGGGAGGGCGGTGTCGTCCCCGTGGTTGTCGCCGTCTGTCTGGCGGAGAAGCCGAGGTCGGACACGAAGGGGTTACCCGTCGTGGACGTGATCTCGAAGGTTCCCACGGTGTCGTCGATCGCGAGGAACATGAGGCGGGACCCATCGAGCGCGGCGCTCACCCTGCCTCCGATTGCAGTCGTCTGAAGCGCAGCGTTGATCGCAGCGACGAGCTCCTGCGCTGTTGTGAACCCGGCGGTCGTGTCCCGGCTCACGACGACATTGACGGGCGCAGCACCATCGATCGAGACAGAGAATGTCGCGTTCCCGCTGAGCCGGCCGACGGCGGTGATCGCGTCCCGGGGCGCCGTGACCGCAAGCGCCGTCTTGATGGGCGCGACGCCGGTGTCGTCGAGCACGTCCGCGAGCGTCGTCCCCGTCTGGAGCTCCCTGCTCGGGTCGGGATCCCCGAGGTCGATTCCCAGCGTCAGGCTCAGCCCTGCGGACGCATCGAGCATCACGGTCGCATCGCTCTCGACGGAGACTAGGGGAGCGAGATCAAGATCGAAGTCGATCGGGAGCTCTACCGACGGGAGCTCGTGCGCCAGGTCGATGCTGTAAGTGATCTCCTCAGTCGCCGGATCGTAGTTGGCGCCGATGGCGTCGAAGTCCAGTCCGAGAATTTCGGCGAACCGGATCGCAAGTTCTCCCGCGGTGGCGAACGCCGGTGCGAACTGCCCGCCCTCCTCCACTTCCAGGAGCTTGTCCACATCGTTCCGCGGTGGCTGACCCGGCTCCCCGTTGTCGTTGTCGAGGCCGTCGATCCCGTCGTCGCCATCGTCGAACAGCAGCGTGTCCGACAGCATATCTGCGAAGTCGAGAATTCCCCTGACTGCGTCGCTTGCGAACGGAATCTGAACTGACGCGAAGACCTCGGACTCCCGAAGCTCCTCGAGCCAGTCGGCGAATTGCTTCAGCGTGACGATGAGGTCGACCGCGGTGAAGTTCAGGAAGCTGCTCAGGTCGGGCAGCCGGAGCTCCGGACTGGGAATGTCTCCCTCGAAGAGGTTATCGTCGCTGAAGAAGACGCCGGCATTCAGGGGGAGTTGTACCCCCGCGAGGAGCGGCGCCATCGGCAGTGCAACATCGAGACCGAGAACGGCGTCCAGATCGACCAGATCGAGGATGCTGGTGTCGATGATCTCTGCCAGTGTGATTCGCCCTTCGCCGCTCGGATCGACCAGCCCGAGCGTTACGGCGCCGTCGAGCTGGATCCCCGCGCCCTCCAGGATGTCGATTCCGAGGAAGCCGATACTGGCGCTGAAGTCGAGCGGCACGTCGAGCGAGACGCGCGCTGTCGGCGGGACGTTGATCTCGACGAAGAATGCCTCGCTCAACGACGGAAGCGCTCCGACGTCGACTCCGAAAGTGACGTCGACCTCGACACCCGCGGTCACTTCGAGTCCGAGATCGCCCTCGACCTGCAGACCGATCTCCCCGATCGCCGCGTCGAAGTCGAGCGCGATGCGCTCCGTCTCTTCAATAAGCAGCTCCACGTCGAACGTTACGACGCCGTCATCGATGGAGACCCCCACGCCGAGGCCCTCGAAGAGGATCTCGGCGAGTCGCTCGTCGACCCCGTCGAGAACGCCGAAGACGCCGAAAACGGACGGTCGATCGGTGCCGGCGAAGTACTCGTCGAGAGGACCCGAGATGGTGTGCTCGACGATGCTGCTGAAACTGACGAGCTCTCCCAGAGTTCTCCCGAGGAACGGGATTTCTGTCGCCATGACGGAGGAGCGGTCAAGGTCCGCCGTGAGGCTCTCGAGGGCATCGACGCCGGCGAGGACCCCTTCGATGATCAAGTCGTTGATCGCGTCGATCGCATCGCTTCCCTCGATTCGGATTCCGCTCGGATCGTTCACGTCAGGCAAGATGACCGAGAGGTCCGCACGGGAGAGCTCGAGTCCGAAGGCCGAAAACGACACTGTCGCCTGGAGCCGGACATCGTCCTCCGTGTCACTCCCCAGAATCCTCACCGTTCCCAAGTCGGTGATGGACGCCGGCGACAGCTCGTGGAGCCGGATCCGACCATCCAGTTCGCCGGTAAAGGGGTCGTTACCGGGCTCCTTGAGATCGATCTCGATCCGGACGTCGTCCGCAATCTCGAGTGTCGCGTCCTCGATCAACACGCTCACGAACCCGAAATCGCCGCCAGCGTCGACGACACCGTCGATTCGAACACGGTCAACGACGAACTCGGGGACGTCGAGATCATCCGCGTCGATAAAGAACCCCGCATCGTCGAGGCCGACGACGAGGCGAAGGTGTACGTCGGCCGTGATGTCGACGTCTCCTCCCAGGAACAGGGCCCCATCGAAGGCCTCGAGATCGAGCGCGGCGAGCCCGGAAAGCGACTTGTTTATCTCCACGTCGATACGGAATTCCGTGCTCTCGTCGAGGACCTGGACGTTGCCATCGACGGAGTCGAGTCCGTCGAGCGCCTGCCGCAGAGCTTCGACCGTCGGAATTCGATCCGTCCCGATGTCATCGATCCGGAACGCTCCCTCACCGGTCTCGATGAGCCGGCGGATGAGCCCCTCGACCCCGATGTCGGTCGAGGCGAGGCGCTGTGGGCGGGTCAGCGGCCGCAACAGGGATGGGTCGCTCGCGGGAGGCGCGCGCGGAACGCGACCGGCGACGGAGCTCCCGAGATCGGTCACGAAGATGCCGGCGGCGATGTCCGCGAGCTCGGCTCCCGGATCCCTTTCGGCCATATCCTCGGTCGACTCGCGGAAACGAGAAAGCAGATTCAGCTGATTGAAAGCTCGGAGGTCGCCGATCTGCTCGACTCGATTGACGATCAGCTCCCTCAGACCTCCGACATTGACGTCGAACCCATCGCTTACGAGGATCGAGTCGCCCGTGTCGAGCGTGATCCGCAGCGTGTCGTCGTCCCCGGGGCCTCCGTCATAGACCACCCGTAGTGGCTCGACGCCCTGAATCGTGAGGATGTCGTTGTCACCCTCTCCGCGGATCGAGATCTCTCCCGGAACGTCTAACGGCACGCGCGAGACGACCTGGCTGTCGACGACGATCTCGAGCTGGACGGGGTTCGCCTCCGACGGTCGGAGGACGATCTCGTTGGGAGAGCCATCACCCGTGACTTCGAGGACCGCCGGACGGACGAGCTCGCCTCGGTCGTCGTCGAGCTCGAGCTTCCAGACGCCGCGGCCGAGCGTGGCGACGTGAACGACGTCCTTCTGTGGGTCTCCCGCATCGCTCGGGACGAGGTATGACGTGAAATCGATGTCGCGGACCGGCGCGTTCGGCAGGCCGAGGCCGAGCTCCGACCAATCGTATCCCGTGCCGGAGCGGCCGATGTCGACCGCTCGAAATACGCCCTCGCGCCCACCGACGAGGATTACCTTCGTTCCGGGACCGAGTCCCGGATCCGGAACCGTGACGACCTCGATGGCGTGGATGTCGGTGAGCGAGTCAGCGAGCGAGCCGGTGATCTGGTGGGCTTTGCGCTCGCCCTTCTCGTTCACGAAGGTCCGGAATACGGAAGCGCTTCGGTTCGTGCCGCGTCCGGCGACGTAGGCTACCCGCCAGTCATCCGGATCAACCACGATGTCCGTGATCCAGTCGAGCCCGCCAAACTCCGGGAAGGGAGTGTACGTCACCGCGTTCTGACCGGGACGCCGTTCGCCGAAGAGATTGCCGCGCGCCACGTACGCGATACGGGCTCCGTCGGAATGACCGTAGGCGATCGCCGTGACCGGGGGGGTTCCGCCGCTCGGCAGGTTCTCCGGGACCTTCCGGACCGTGTCGCCGCGGTCGAAGCTCTCGTAGAGGCCGGCGAAACCGAACATGATCCGCTCGGGCTTCACGGCACTGACGACGAGAGGCATGATATCGAAATCGCCGGAGCGGTAGATCTTGCGATCCGCCGCCTTGAGGCCGCTCAGAAACGCTCCTGGCGTGCTCCTCTTGGCGAGATTGACGTGGGTCTCCTCGGAGAGCGTCCCGCCCGTGAACTTCCGTCTCAGCAGCGAGCCGAGGTTGTTGCCGAGCGAGTACCGGTAGACGTCGGCGCCCTCCACGCCGACAGCCTGGGAGCCTCCGTCGCCGCCGAGCACGTTGTACTCGAATGGCGACGTCATCGCTCCGAGCACCTCAACCCAACTTCCGTCCGGGCGCTCCTCGATCACGCCGTTATCCTGCGTGCCGACGAGGAGGACCTGTGCCACCGGGTCGAACGCCACGGAGTAGACTTCCGTGAGGCTGAGGTTTCCGTTGAGGGACTCCCAGGATCGGTTTGCCCCGGCCGGCGAGAGGAGCCGATAAATGCCGCCGTCGTCCACCTGGATCAGGTCGAACAGACCGAGCTGGAGGGCGTCGTCCTGAAAGACGATGGCCCGGGAGTCCGCGTGCGGCGCCGTCTGATTGGCGTGATCGCAGACGATCGGCGTCCAGTTCACGCTTCCGGCGGCGCCGACCACTCCACGGACGACCGCCCCGTGGTATCCGACGCAGCCGTCCAGGAACTCATGCTCGAATCCGTCGAAGTCGAGGTCGAACGACTCCTGTCGGTCGCCTGCCATGTAGAGGACGCTCGGGTCTTGCGGATCGACCTCGAAGGAGAAGTTCTTCTCCGCCTGTCCGCCCGGATGGATGTTGACGATGGGGCGGTCCAGCTCCTCCCAGCGATCGGAGAGGTCGTCCCATGCGTAGATCGCCGCTAGTTGCTCCAGCTCCTCGCCGTCGAAAGTGAGCGTGTCGATGACCCCGGCGTAAAGGACGGTCGTCGAGATCGCATCGCGCGCGCCGGTCAGCCGAATGCGGGACGTCTTCGTGAAGTCGGGCGCATCCACAAGCCCGGGGCTCAGCTGTGGGGTGAGGAGCGGCGACCAGGTCACGCCGTTGACGCTGCGGTAAATGCCGCTCGCGTCGCCTATTCCGAAATCGAAGTCCCGGAGGGCCGCGTAGAACTCGAGATCGCCGGAGGTGCCCACGACCTCGAGGTCGAAGACGGAGCCCTTCGGCAGGTTGCCCGTGCCGGTATCCAGGACCCAGGTCGTACCGAGGTCTTCGCTCCGATATATGCCTCCCCGGTCGACCTCGCCGATCTCGAAGAGTGTCGATACGAGGAGGCGCGTGCTCCCGCCGTCAGCGACGGCAACGACGTCGGTGATGGTGAGATCCCCGAACACATCCGCGCCGAGAAGTCTCCAGCTCCAAGTGCCGTCCTGACCGAGTGTGCCCTCGAGTACTCCGACCCCCGTGCCTCCCTCGTTGGAGTTGCTGAAGTTCCCCGTCCCGGCGTAGACGACGTTCGGCCGGAGGGGATCGATCGCGAGGGCTCCGATCGCGAGTGACGGGAACTCGTCGGTGAGCGGGGTCCACTCGACGGTCGAGTCGCGGCCGTTGATCGTCCACCAGACGCCGCCGTTCGTCGCGCCGACGAAGATGATACCGGGGTCGTCCGGGTGAACGAGTACGGACTGGATCGCACCGATCGTCGAGTCTTCCGGGATTCCCTGGACCGCCTCCGTGCTCGAGACGTGGACGGGACCGACTTCGACCCAGGAAGGGGGAGGAGCTTCCCTCCAGGCGACGGTCACTGCAGCGCCGCCGCCTTGCCGGTCGTCACCCCGGGCGATCGCGCGGCGGGATGCGTCGTTATACTGAGGTGTTTGGAGTTCGGGCTCTGGCTCCACCCGCTCATTTCGTCGGACGCGGGTGCCAATGTCGAGTGTAACGCCGTCCTCGATCATCGCGCCGGACCCCACGCGGACGCGGTCCGAGATCACCACCTCGCGGCCCACGACCGCTTGCCGTCCCATTCGGACCTGGGAGCCAATCGTCGACGCCACGCCGATGCTGACCTGGCGGCCGATACGGGTATGCTGGCCAATGGCGACGGGCCCGACGCCGCGCGCGTCGACGCTGATATCGACGGCGCCGACGACCGTGCCCTTGCCGATTCTCGTTCGCTCACCGACGACTGCCCCGTCGCCGATGATCGCCTTGCCCCCGATCGTGACTCTGTCGCCCAGCTCGACGCCATCGCCTATGGATGCGCCGCGTCCGACGCGCGTTCTGGATCCGACGCTGACGTCGTCTCCGAGCACTGCGCCCCGGCCGATTCGTGCCTCCGGGGTGATCTGGATCTTCACACTTCCGGCGACCGGCGGGGCCCTGGCGTCGGAGACCAGGTACTCGAGCGTGTCGGTGCCGTTGAATCCTGGATTGCGCGTGTAGATGAGGACGCCGTCGTCGGTGAGCTCGACGGTGCCGAAGTCGACGCCCTCGACCGCGATGACGGACAGCGGGTCGCCGTCCGGATCGGTGTCGTTGTCGAGGACGCGGATCTCGATCGGCTCGCCCGTCTTCGTGGAGACGACGTCGTCCTCGACGACCGGCGGACTGTTCTCCGCCTCGGCCGCCGCTCCGTGATCATCGTCGCCCCAGTCGACGAGCGGACCGTCGAGTTCCTCGGTCTCCGGCGCGAGGAGCTCGGAGGACTCCGTCGGCTCCTCGGGATCCGGATCCAGCCCATCCGCCGACAGCAGGATCCGGGGCTCGAGGGCCTCGACGCGGAAGTCGGGGCGGTCATCGAGCGTCACGCCCTCGCTGCGCGGAGCGAGCCCGATGGCGTCGAAGAAGCGGTTCAGGCCTCGTCTCGACGGAGTCGACACCGGTTTCCTGCAAGATCGATGAGCTGCGTCCCAGTCATGGCCCCTACCGGACAGACCCTTTAGTAAGTCCCATCCGGGCGAGCTTTCGTCGCCACCGAGCCGATTTTCTCGGCACTTCAACCGAAGTCGCTCTCCGGGCGAGGGTTCGCAACCGTGGGTCGCCTGGAGTACAATCGTCGGCGAGGGTTCGGAACAGGCCCGGTCACGGGCTCGATAGCTCTATCGTGTTTTCCACTGCCTTCTTGCGGGCGCACATGTCCGACGCGGTGACACCGGGCGACCAGGTTCCCGATCTCGAGCGGTTCCGCGCCTATCTCGTGATCCTGGCGCGGATGGAGCTCGGGGCGCACCTGTGCGGCAAGATCTCGGCGTCGGACGTCGTTCAGGAGACCATGCTCGAGGCGGTCCGCGTCCCGCAACGCTTTCGCGATCGGTCGGAATCGGAGCAACTGGCGCTGCTGCGGAGGATGCTCGCCCGCAAGGCGGCGAGGGCGGGGCGCGACCTCGGCCGGCGGAAACGAGACGTGGCGCGGGAGCGGTCGCTCGATGCGGCGCTCGAGAGCTCCTCGGTGCGCTTGATGAACTGCCTCGCGGACAAGCAGCCGTCCCCGAGCGAGCGGGCGATTCAAAACGAACGGATCTTCGTCGTGGCCGACGCGATCGAGGCGCTGCCGGCGGCGCAGCGAGACGTTGTGCTGCTCCATTTCGTGGAGTCGCTGTCGACGGGCGAAATCGCGGCCCGGCTGGATCGGACTCCCGATTCCGTCAGCGGCCTCCTCCGCCGGGGGCTCAGAAAACTGCGCGAATCCGTCGATCGCAGCCGGTGATTGAGTCGGAGGAGAACCTGTGTCCGAGGTCGGACGCGACACGCCGTCTCGAGAGCAGCGGCTCGACCGCGTGATTCGCGAGTACCTCGAGGCGAGGGAGCGGGGCGAGGACATCGAGGCCGAGGAGGTCGTCCGCCGTCACCCCGATCTGACCCCCGAGCTCGGAGAGTTCCTCGAGGACTACGATTCCTTCTCCTGGCTCAAGTGCGACGAGACGAACTCCGGCGGCCGGCACGCGCTCGGTCCGGGGGATCGGATCGGTGACTACGAAATCGTCGAGGAGCTCGGCCGCGGCGGCATGGGCGTGGTCTTCACGGCGCGACAGGCATCACTCGAACGGCTGGTCGCGCTGAAGGTCGTTCTCGGCGGGAGATTCGCTTCCGAGGAGGACCGGCGGCGGTTCGGCCGCGAGGCTGTCGCGGCGGCCCAGCTCGATCACCCGAACATCGTGTCGATCCACGACGTCGGCGAGGCCGAGGGGCTGCCGTACTTTTCGATGCGGCTCGTCACGGGCAGATCGCTGGCCGCGGCACGGCTCGATCTCTCCGACGACGTCAGGACGGCCGCCCGCGTGCTCGAGATCATCGCCCGGGCCGTGCACCACGCCCACGAGCGCGGCGTCCTCCACCGTGACCTGAAGCCGGCGAATATCCTCCTCGACGAGGACGGCGCGCCCCACGTCACGGACTTCGGACTCGCGAAGCTGCTCTCCGACGACGTCCGACTGACGCAGAGCGGAGCAGTCCTCGGCACGCCGAGCTACATGTCGCCGGAGCAGATCGACCGGCGACATGCTCCCATCACCCCCGCCACCGACGTGTACGGCCTCGGCGCGATGCTCTACGAGCTGATCACGCGGCGGCCGCCCTTCGAGGGCGCCAGCTCGTTCGAGATCGCCGACCAGGTGAGGGTCGCCGAGCCGATCAGACCGCGACTTCTGCGTCCGAATGTCCCGGTCGACCTGGAGACGATCTGCCTGAAGTGCATCGCGAAGGAGCCTCGGCGCCGATACGCGAGTGCGCTCGCGCTGGCCGAAGACCTCGCTCGCTTCCTCGACGGAAGGCCGATCGAGGCGCGACCGATCTCGGCCGTCGGGCACGCGTGGCGAGCGTGCGCACGGAACCCGGTGGTGTCGAGCCTCACGGCGGGGATCATCCTCGCGCTGCTGATCGTGGTCGTCGGGCTCTGGCGCGCTCGTGTCATCACGCAGGAGAGCCTTTTTCAATCCTACGTCGATCAGGCCACGCTCCTGCGCCGCAGTGGAGGTCCTGGACAGCAGCTCGGTGCTCTCCGCCTCCTGGAGAGCGCCGCCCGCATCCGCCCCGACGACGCCATCGGCGGCGAGGTGCTCTCCTGCCTGGCGCTGGTCGACGTGGAGCGGCTTCGGGAGTTCGACTGCTACCCGGACGGGACAGTCGGTCTGCAGTGGAGCGATTACCGCTTTCCCGCCGCGGTCGATCGACAGTTCCGCAGGTTCGCTACCACGAGCGCCGACGGGGACGTGTTTGTCCGCAGCCTGGAGGACGGCGAAGTGCTTTCCGTCTTCCAGGCAGAGCCGGAAGTCAGGCATCTGACGCTCTCCGCTGACGGTCGATACGTCGCGGCGAACCAGCGCTCCCAGCGGACGCTTTCCGTGTGGGACACGCGGAGAGGCGACGAGCCGTTCATCGAGATTCGCGGTCGACGCCTGCACCGACCGATCGACTTCCACCCGGGGGGGCGCGAGGTCGCGATCGGTCTCCCGGACGGCTCCGTCGCGCTCCACGAGCTCCCGTCTGGCGAGCGGCGGCGTGGCCTTCCCCTTCGAGGAGTCGGGAGGAACATACAACATGTGCGGTACGCCCCCGATGGGGATCTTATCGCACTGTACGAACGCCCCGGGCCACTGCAACTCCTGGACATCCAGTCGGGTTCTGTCCTGCTCAGCCGTCACTTTCGTGACTATGTCATCGACATCAGTTGGGATCCCTCGGGGAAGTACGTCGCTCTCTCGACAGAGCACACCATCCATCTCCTCCACAGGAACGGCAAGGAACGGAGTCTTACCATCAAGGGCCATGGCGGTCGGGTGTTCCGACTGCTCTTTCGCCCCGACGGACACACGCTCGCCTCCTCGAGCGCGGACAACTCGCTTCGATTTTGGAGCCTCTCGGGCCACCAGCTGCTCAGCCTCCCCGATCAGGAGATCGTGGGTT
Source organism: Planctomycetota bacterium (assembly GCA_041569895.1). Taxonomy (GTDB): domain Bacteria; phylum Planctomycetota; class UBA8108; order UBA8108; family JACQVS01; genus JBFFXF01. The sequence goes on from JBFFXF010000009.1 coordinate 11,118, forward strand.
TCTCCGAGGACGGGCGCCTTCTCTGTTCGATGGGTTTGGATGGGCAGATCATCGTCTCGCGCGTCACCAGCGCGAACGGTCCGGAATGGCGCCTCGTCGCGGGTTTGCCGGAGACGTACCCTCACGACATCGGCATCAGCCCCGACGAACGCCTGCTGGCGATTGGAACGTGGTTCGGGACGTATCTGGTGGATCGAAACTCACGGCGTGTGCTGGGACGTCTCCCGACGGGGCTGACGTTGAGCGCCATCTTCCACCAATCGGGAACTTCGCTCTTCACCTGGGGAGCGATGGGGCTCTACCGCTGGCCGATCGCGGGAGCTTCCCCCGATCGGGAGGTTGTCCGAATCGGACCGCCGGAGTTGCTCGGGTTCGAGAGTATCGGAAACCGCATCGGCAACGGGTCTCTGTCGCCCGACGGCACGACCCTGGTCCTGGTCGTCAACGTCGACACCGGCGACACGGTCACCGTCGACTGGCGCTCTCCGAAGAGCATCGTCTCGATGTCACGGCAGGGGCGAAAGGGCACCGCCTTGATGAGCCCAGACGGCGAGGTCGTGGCAGGCGGGGGAAGCCGGGGGATTGCCGTCTGGGATGCGAGTTCCGGGCAGCCGATCCTGACGTCGGGTCTCTCGAAACCGTTTCTCATCGGCTTCTCGGCCGACGGGCGCCAGCTGATCACGGCCTCCCACGACGAGTACTTCAGCTGGGACGCCGGCGACTGGACCGAGCAGTGGCGGTTGTCGAAGGAGCGCTTCTGCGACTCGCGGGGGGCGATGTCGCGAGACGGGCTCCTCGCCCTGAGGAACACCGCCACGAGCCTCATGCTCGTGGACGTCCACACCGGGCGCACGTTCGGCACGCTCCACACCCCGAACCGTATCGTGTCGCTCTCCACTTGCCGCTCGGGCCGCCACCTCTTCGTCGCGGGCGCCGGCCTCGTGTACGAGCTCGACCTCGAACGCGCCGGCGAGCGGCTGCGCTCGATCGGGCTTCAGTGGGCGGTGCCGCCGTTCGCGGAGTGCGAGCAGGCCTCGGGGCCGTTGCAGCTCGAGGTCGACGAGGGGATCCTCGCCGCACCGTCCGACGCGCCCGAAACTCGTTGACGTGCAGTGCCGGAGCGCCCTCAGGCGATGATCTCCTCCACCACCTTCCCCGCGACGTCGGTGAGGCGGAAGTTGCGGCCGCCGTAGCGGTAGGTGAGTCTCGTGTGGTCGAGGCCGAGGAGGTGGAGGATGGTGGCGTGGAAGTCGTGGACGTGGCACGGGTCGGCGATGATGTCGATGCCGTGCTCGTCCGTCTCGCCGTACGTGATGCCTCCCCGGACGCCGCCGCCGGCCAGGAGCGACGAGAACGCCCTGGCGTAGTGGTTGCGGCCCTTGGTGTTGTCCGTCCACGGCGTGCGGCCGAACTCGGTGGCGCACACGACGAGGGTGTCGTCGAGGAGGCCGCGCTTCTTGAGGTCGCCGATGAGTGCCGCGATCGCCCGGTCGACTCGCTGCGCCTTGGGGCGATGCCCCTGCATGTCGCCGTGCGAGTCCCAGTTGTCGCTCGCGCCGGTGTCGATCAGCTCGACGACGCGCACGCCGCGCTCGATCAGGCGGCGGGCGATGAGGCACTGGGCGGCGAAGGATCGGCGATCGTCGGACCTCAGGCCGTACGACCCGAGCGTCGTCGCCGACTCGGTCGAGATGTCGAACACCTCGGGCGCGTCGCGCATCATGCCGCGGGCGATCTCGAAGCTCGACATGCGCGCGCGCAGGTCGAGGTCGTGCGGACGCGCGCCGGCGTGCAGCTCGTTGACGTCGCGGAGCATGATGCGCTCGAGCTCCTGGAGCGTCACCGAGCGGGCCGCCGACCTGAGGTCCGGGATCGGCTCGTCGCCCGGCACGATGCGGACGCCCTGGTGGAACGGCGGCAGGAAGTTGTTGTCCCACACCTGCGCTCCCGCATAGGGCATGTGCTCGGCGAGCACGACGTAGGACGGCAGGTTGGCGTTCCGCGTCCCGAGGCCGTAGCTGATCCACGACCCGAGGCTCGGCATCGGGACGGTCGCCGAGCCCGTGTGCATGGCGAGCACGGCCTGGAAGTGCTCGACGATGTCCGTGTGCAGGCTGCGGATCACGCAGAGCTCGTCGGCGACCGAGCCGAGGTGCGGGAAGAGCTCGCTGATCATCAGGCCGGAGCGGCCGTGGCGCTGAAATTCGAACGGCGAGCCCATCAGCGGGTACTTCGACGTGCCCCGCAGGTGCACGCCGTCGACGACCTTGCCGTGGTCGGTCCGCAACCGGGGCTTGGGGTCGAAGGTGTCGACGTGCGAGAAGCCGCCAGTCAGGAAGATGAAGATGAGACCCTGCGCCCCGGGCTCGAAGTGAGTCGGCCTCGGCGCCAGGGGATGGCCGTCGTGCACCCTCGCCGCGAGCGAGAGCGCCGGGTAGAGGGCGAGCCCGCCGGCGGCGAGACCCGATCGCCTGAGGAACTCACGCCGTCGTGTCTTTTCTTCGCCGATCACGGTCGGGCCTCCCGCGCGCTTTCGCGATGCTTTCCGTCCGTCTCCGGGTCCGGCTTTGCGGTCGGGCACGGGAACGGGTACGGGTACGGGTACGGGTACGGGTACGGGTACGGGTACGATCCTTTACGACGGCGAATCGATGATTGTCAATCAACATACACGAACTCGTTCGCGGTGAGAAGAATCCGCGCGTAGCTGGTCCACGCCTCGATCTCGACGCGTTCCGGCGGCGCGGTCGCCCGCTCGAGGCCCGCGGTGTAGCTCTCGAGGTACGCGACGCCGCGCTCCTGCTCCGGCGCGCTCGGCGGACGGGCGTAGGCCAGCTCGTACGCCCGCTCGATGCGCTCCCGCGTGTCGCGCGAGAGCGAGAGCAGGCACCGGGCGAGCCCCTCGGCCTGCTCCGCGACGAATGGGTTGTTGATCATGTACAGCGCCTGGAGTGGGACGGTGGCGCTGGTGCGCTTTCCCGTCGAGGAGTTCGGATCCGGGCCGTCGAAAAGCGCCAGAAACGGGTGCCGCTGGATGCGCTGCGTCATCAGGTAGACGCTGCGATGTCTCGACGGATACACTGCCTTGAATGGGTTGTGCTGCGTCCAGCGCCACTGCTCGATCGGCGGGAACGGATGCCGTCCGGGCCGGCCGAGGTCGAGGTTGCCGCCGGTCGCGAGCAACGCGTCGCGGATCGCCTCCGCGTCCAGGCGCCTGCGGGCGTGACGCGACAGCCAGAGGTTCTGCGTATCTCGCTCCGCCCGGCTCCCGCCGTCCTCGCTCGACAGGCGGTACGCGCTCGAGGTCACCACGAGCCGCTGCATGGTCTTCACCGACCAGCCGCTCTCGACGAAGCGGTCCGCGAGCGAGTCGAGGAGCTCCGGATGCGTCGGTCTCGCGCCGCTGAGGCCGAAGTTCGACGGCGTCTCGACGATGCCGCGCCCGAAGTGGTGCTGCCAGATGCGATTGACCATGACGCGCGCGGTCAGGGGGTGGCGCGGGTCGGTGATCCACTCGGCGAGCTGCAGCCGGCCGCTCTCGCCCTCGGGGAACGACGGGGCCCGATCGCCGGCGAGGAACCGGGGCACGCCGCGCCGCACCTCCTCTCCCGGATCCGCCGGATCGCCGCGGCGGTGGATGCGTGCCGCCACCGGCTTCCCCTCGCCGACGGCGTAGGCGCCCGCCAGCCCCGCCGGCACGCCGGGTCGTTGCGCGTTGCGGAGCTCGCCGCGCAGCGCTCCGAGCCTGCGGTCGAGCTCCTGGCGAGCCTCGCCGGCGACCGCCTCGCGCTGCTTCTCGATGCGCTCGATCTCGGCGGTGAGCTCGTGGATCCTCGCCTCGTGCGCGGCGACGATCGGCCGGGCCTCGGCCGGCGGGAGGATCGGCACGAACCCGAGTCGGTTGAAGCCCTGCGACTGGAACTCCTCCGAGCCGGCGTACGGATACGTCGTGCTCGCGAAGATGCCGTAGAGGGCGTAGTAGTCCTCCATCGTCACCGGATCGAACTTGTGGTCGTGACAGCGGGCGCAACGCAGCGTGAGCCCGAGGAACGCGCGCCCGGTGGCCTCGATCGAGTCCTCGAGCGTCAGATGCCAGAGCTCGTAGGGCGCCGTGGCGTAGCGCCGCGACAGCGCCAGGAACCCGGTGGCGACGATGCGCTCCGCGTGGCGCTCCGGCGGACCGCTCCGCGCGAGGATGTCCCCGGCGAGCTGCTCGCGGACGAACTCGTCGTACGGCTTGTCCGCGTTGAAGGCGTCGATGATCGCGTCGCGATAGCGGCGGATCTCGGGGATGGGGTAATCGGCGTTGTCGCCGGCGGTGTCGGCGTATCGGACGACATCCATCCAGTGACGCCCCCAGCGCTCGCCGTACCGAGGGCTCGCCAGCAGACGATCGACCAGTCGCTCGAACGCATCGGGCGCGTCGTCGGCGAGGAAGTCCGCCACCTCATCGGGTGACGGCGGCAGCCCGACGAGATCGAACGACACCCGTCGCATCAGCGCCCGCCTGGCAGCCTGAAGGGCGGGGCCGAGCCGGTTCTCGCGCATCGTGGCCCGGACGAACGCATCGATGCGGCCGCGCGACCAGCCGGTGGGGTCTTCTGGCGGCGGGATCGATCGCACCGGCTGAAACGCCCAGTGAGAGCGCGGATCGGCGGTCTTCCTCGTCGAATCGGGCCACACGGCCCCGCGCTCGATCCAGACCGTGAAGTCGGCGACGATCCGCTCGCGCAGCGTCGCATCGGCCGCGAGGGTCGGATCGCCATGCCCCTGATCGAGCAGCGCGATCAACGGGCTGCGACCCGAATCGCCGGGCACCACTGCCGGTCCGCTGTCGCCCCCCGCGAGGAGCGCCTCCCGCGAGTCGACGCGCACGCCCCCCTCGACCCGCTCGCTGCCGTGACACGTGACACAGCGCTCGACGAGCACTGGGCGGATGGTCGCCTCGAAGTGCGCGAGCGCGTCGTCGGCGCCGGCGATTCGCGTCGATGCAAGCGCGGCGAGAAGCGCCAGCGCCGCCGTCGCTCGAGGGAATGCTCCGCCGAGACGTTCGAAAGAGACCGCGTCGAGGCACCGGGAGATATTTCGCATCACGTGTGTCCGAGAACGCAACGCTCACGCCGTCGCAGAGCCCCTCGCAGAGCATCGTAGGCGAAACAGCCGCGACGCGAAAGATCGCGGCTCGACTGTCTGCTCGCAGTGTCGCGCAGATCGGCCAAAAAAAAGAAGTTGCGCTCCCCCCGGAGCTGCCGCTACAGTTGTCGCGCAACTGGGTGCGGTTCCTTCTGGGCGCCGCCGGGTCGAAAACGGCAGTATTCGAACGGTTCAACGCGAGCGTGGGATCAATGAGGGGGCGCACTGCCTCTCACATCCAGGGTCCGCTTCCGATTGACGGCGACCCGGCCCGGGCCTCCGCCGGTCGCGGTGCGTCCGCAGGATCTCGCGATCGCTATGTTCTCGAGACGCTCGAGAACCGCATCCTCCTCTCCGCCGACCTCTCGCTGAGCGATCCGCTCGTCGCGGTCCTCGACGACGGCGATCCGGTCGCGGAGGAGCGTCGACTCGCCGACGTCGACCCGGCGCCGGTGATCGAGTGGGGCGACGCGCTCGACCCCGATCCCGCCCCGCCGGCCGTCGACTCGGCGGTGGAGTCGCTCGACGTCAACGCTGTCGACGCCGACTCCGATCTGCCGGCTCCCGGCGAGCCGTCGAGCGACCGCGCCGACGGCGACACCCAGACCTTCTACCTCGACTTCGACGGCGCCACCGGGGTCATCTTCGACGGCCCGGTGCGCCTTTCGGACATCGACGTTCCGGCCTTTGCGGCGCCCGGCGGGCTCCGTGGCAGCGAGAGCCGCATCGTCGCGGCGCTCATCTCCGACCTCAACGAGCGTTTCCACGGCGCGGGCGCGGTCTTCACCGCCGAGCGTCCAGCAAGTCTCGCATACTCGACGATTTACACCGGAGGCGACGGATCCGCGTTCGACGTCTGGGGGTCGTTCCTCGGGCTCGCCGAGCAGGTCGACACGGGCAACGTCGATCGCTCGGACAGCGCGGTCGTCTTCTCCGACAACCTCCCGTTCGACGCGGACAGCACGGATGGCGTCGCGGCCTACGCCCGCGCCCTGGCCGACGTCATCGCCCACGAGGCGGGGCACCTCCTCGGCGAGGATCACGACGCCCACGACCACCACGGCTCCGGCCCGCTCGCCGATGTCGCCATGGTCTGGGAGCCGGTCGGCCCGACGGCGATCCTCAACGGGCAGGTCGAGAACATCCCCAACACCAATCCGGTCATCGGCGCCATCCACGCCGTCGTCGCCCATCCGACCGACCCGGATATCCTCTATGTCGACACGGTCAACGGCGGCGTCTGGCGCACCCAGACCGCGACCCACGCGAACGACGGCGTCGACAACGACTCCGACGGCATGACCGACGAGCTCGACGAGGTCGTCTGGGCGCCGCTCGCCGACGAGCAGCGCTCGCTGTCGATCAGCTCCCTCGATCTCGATCCGACCGACCCGAACCGGCGGACGCTCGTGGCCGGCATCGGCAACTTCAGCTCGAACGCCTTCCGCGGCGGCCCCCTCCTCGGCATCCTGCGCACCACCGACGAGGGGCGGAACTGGACCCTCCTCGGCTCGACCGCCGGGCCCGGCGCCGGCGCGGTCTCGCTGTCCACCCGACGGGTGTCGGGGGTGGCGGCGCGGGGCGCGACGATTCTCGTCGCCGCCAACCAGCTGACCGCCTTCGGCGGGCGCAACAACACGCGTCTCGACATGGGCGGCAACGTCGTCGGCGGGCTCTTCCGGAGCACCGACACCGGCGTCAACTTCCTGCGCGTCTCGGGCACCGGCGGCTTCACGCTGGGTGTCGGGGCCTCGGGGCCGAACATCAACGAGGGCGACGTCTCCGACCTGGCAGCCGATCCGACCAACCAGAACACCTTCTACGCCGCGGTCCTCCCCACGGTGACGGGCTCGCCGGCGGCGGTGACCATCGCCGGCGGCATCTTCAAGACCACCGACGCCGGCGCCACCTGGACCAACATCACCGACCCCGCCATCGCTGCGGTGCTCGGCACGAACACGAACAACATCGAGATCGGCGTGCACGGCAACTCGGTCTTTGTCGCGGTGATGAACGACGGCCAGCTCAGCAATCCGACCAACCCGGCCAACCAGGGCGCGATTTTCCACTCGCCGGATGGCGGCACGATGTGGACGCCGATGGACCCGCCGCAGACGAACGAGGGCGGCACGACCGTCGGCCTGCAGCCGCGCCAGAAGCCCGGGAGCCAGGGCGGGACGCACTTCTCGATCGTCGCCGACCCGACCAATCCGAACATCGTCTACGTCGGCGGAGACCGGCAGGACGACGGCGGCGGCGCGTTCCCGGCGCCCAACTCGATCGGCGCGCGGGACTTCTCCGGACGCCTCTTCCGTGGCAACGCGGGCGTCATGGCGACCGGCGCTATCCCCTCGCCGCAGTGGACGCCGCTGACGCACAACGGCACGCAGGCTCCCGGATCGGCGCCGCACGCCGACTCCCGGGACATGGTCTTCCGCGGCAACAACACGCTGATCGAGGTCGACGACGGCGGCATCTACCTGCGCACCAACCCGCGCGGGGCCGGGCGCTGGATCTCCCTCAACGGCAACCTCCAGATCACCGAGATCCACGACGTCGCCTTCGACACCAACTCGAACCGGGTGATCAGCGGCAACCAGGACGTCGGCACGTCGCAGCAGACGGGGGCGGGAGGCACCGTCTGGAGCCAGGTCGACGACATGCTCTCGGTCTTCCCGACTTTCAACACCGACTTCTCGACCGGCGACGGCGGCGACGTCGCCGTCGATGTCGTGACGCTCGCCGGCAGCAACCGCTCGATCCGCTACTCGAGCCTGCAGAACAACAACTTCTTCCGCCGCCAGGTCTTCGACTCGAGCGGCAACCGCGTCGCCGGGACGACGGTCGCCATCACACTGCCGACGCCGTTCAACCGCCCATTCACGACGCCGTTCGAGCTCAACTCGGCGAATCCCTCCCGGATGGTGCTCGGCGGAGATCTGAACCGGCCGGGGGGAGGGGCCGCCCCGTTCGCGGACGCCGGCACGGTCGTCCTCGAGTCGATGAACGTCGCCACCGCGGCGACTCCGGCGTTCGCGCCGGTCGCCGTCATGGGCGGCGGCAACCTCCCCGCCGCGGTCACCGCCCTGGCCTACGGCGGATTCGACGCCGGCACGCCCCGGGCGAACGTCCTCTACGCCGGCGTCGGCACGCAGGTGTTCGTGCGCACGGCGACCGGGGCGGGGAGCGCGAGTCTCGCGCCGACGACCGCTCTCAGCACCGCCCTCCCGATGGGCTTCAACGTCGGCACGGTGACGGATATCGTCCTCGATCCGGACAACTGGCGCCGGGTCTTCGTCACCGACGTCTTCGGCCGCGTGTACTTCTCGCCCGACAACGGCGGCAACTGGACGCTGATCCGCGGCAACCTGCAGACCCTGCTCGGCAGCAACACGCCGGGCGAGGACCTCAATACGATCGAGTACATCGAGGGCACTCGGCAGGACCTCCTCGTCGTCGGCGGGCAGCTCGGCGCCTATGTCTCGAGGATCGACCCGATCACCGACGCGCCGATCCCCGTGTGGGCGATCCTCGGCTCGAACCTCCCGAACACCATCGTCTCGGAGCTCGACTACGACCCCACCGACGACGTGCTCGTCGCCGGCACGCTCGGTCGCGGCGCCTGGATCATGCGCGATGCGAGCGAGGCGCTCGAGTTCGAGGTGCTGACGGGCGACGTGACGCCGATCGACCTCTCGGCCATCGTCCCCGGGACGAACTACCGCAATCTCGACATCACCTTCCTCGAGCTGATCGAGCCGGTGACGCTGACGCCGGACACCTCGAGCCCGGCGCAGCTGCTGGAGGCGGGCGGCGAGACCATCGGCCGCCTCTTCTTCTCGCAGGACGTCGACAGCCGGCCGTTCGGCACCTCGGGGACGTTCTTCCTCGCGCCGTCCGTGCTCGACGGCATGACCATGGACATCGACGCGAACGAGCGCGGCTTCCAGGGGACGCTCGAGGTCGACTTCACCGCCGACGTCGGCGGCTCGCCCGTCACGTTCCGGATCTTCATCCTCGTCGAGCCCGACTACTCGACGAACGGCTCGAACGGGCAACTCGTCTCGCTCGAGGCGACGACGAACAACCAGATGCGGCTCGAGCAGCGGCTGGCGTTCCTGGGATTCCGCGACACCAACGACAACCTGCCCGAGGTCGACGGCGCGCCCGACGCGTTCACCGGCGAGGCGCTCCAGCTCTTCCAGGCGGCGGTCGACGATGCCGCGACGCTCAACCCGGCCGACGCCAGCGGCACGGTCGACGTCGACACGGCCGCGTGGCTGAACGACGAGGGCGCGCCGCGCTGGATCGAGCTCGTCGATCCCGACCCGCAGTCCGTGCCCTTCAACGTCGCGAGCCCGAACGGGGACTTCGACATTCTCCCCGGTCGCGATCCCGGCACCGGCCAGCGCACCGGCAACACGCCGCAGTCGGAGCGTTTCGGCACCGACTGGCTGGTGAACACGTTCATCGCCGCCACCGCCGCGGCGCCCGGGATCGTCACCAACGGCCTCAGCAACCTCGACGGCGTCAGCTCGCAGGACTTCCGCGACAGCACCGCGCCGGGCCGTCTCCACCGCGCCGGCATGGAGATCGACATCCACGTGCCGACCTCGGCGCGCTCGCCGAGCGGCGGCGGCGGACTGAACGCGGCGGAGCAGCTCCTCGTCGACTTCGTCGGCGCGCTGAAGACGCAGGGCGAGCTCGAGGCGAACGGCAGCATCCGGATCACCGAGGTCGTCGTCACCAACACCAAGATCATCAACGCGCTCAACACGACGGTCTTCGGCGGCGAGGCCATCGCCCACGACAACGCCCCGCACCTGCGGCCCTACGTCATGCACGTCAGCTTTGCGGCGGACGATGCGCCCGAGGCGGGCCTGCCGCCGGAGACGGTCGAGGCGATCGTCTCGGCGGTCGAGGGAACGTCGGCCGCGCTCGGGGCGATCGGCTCGCTCGGCGCGCTCGGGGCGACGCTGCCGCTCCTCGGCACGGTGGCCCCGGAGTCGGAGGGCGAGGGCGGCGGCGGCTCGTCACCCTTCCCGGAGACCGATCTCCTCGAGTCGATTCCGGCGACGATCGGCAACATCATCGATCTCGCCAACACCATCGACAACGAGATCCTGCAGCCGATCCTCGACTACTTCGACGGCGACGACACGCCGACCATCGCCGAGCTCCTCGCCATCCTCGAGACGGCGGACACGCTCAGCGGCCTCAACTTGCTGCCGGAGGTCGACGATGTCCTCGCCTTCGAGTTCTCCTACTCGACCGGGCGCAGCCTCATGCGCTCGCTCGATTTCGGCGAGGCGTTCGACGACGCCAATCTGATGATCGAAGGCGACATCGACCTCACCGTCGAGGTGACGCTCGACTTCGACATGACGATCGGCATCGACCTCACCGCCAGCCTCAACCCGCTCGAGGCGGCGTTCATCAAGCTCGAGAACCTCTCGATCGGCGGCTCGATCGACGTCCCCGACCTCGACCTCGCCGCGACGCTCGGCTTCCTCGGCGTCCAGGTGGTCGACGGCATGGTCGACCTCTCGGCGGCGCTCACGGCGTCGTTCAACGACGGCAACCAGATCACCATCGCCGAGCTCCAGGCTGCCGACATCGCCAGCCTCGTCGACCTGACGCCGACGGGCAGCCTGAACGTCATGCTGCCGATCTCGGCGAGCATCGGCGGCTTCGACACGAGCTCGCTGGTGACGCCGCCGAAGATCACCATCACCGACGCGAACCTCTTCGACGAGACGCCGCCGGAGTTCGATTTCGATCTCCCCGACGACCTTCTGGCCTTCAACTTCACCTCGCCGACCGGCGTGCTCGGCGTGCTGAAGCAGATCGCCATCTGGCTCGAGCAGTTCACCGGGCAGGACATCCTCGACATCGACATCCCGTTCACCGACAAGTCGCTCGGCGAGGTGATCGACTTCGCGACCGCGTTCATCGACAACGTCACGGCGTTCCTCGAGGGCGAGGACGGCGGCGCCGAGTTCGCCGACGCCAACGAGCTCGAGAGCCTGGTCTCCTCGATCACGGGGCTCTCCTACGAGACCGACTTCGAGGGCACCGGACGGCGTGTCTTGCTCTACACCTTCGACCTGTCGCAGGATTTCGACCCGCTCGTCGCCACCATCGACCTCGACCTCCTCGGCGAGGGAGCGGACAACATCGCCGACATCACCGCCTCGAGCACCATCTCGCTCGAGCCGGAGGTCGACCTCGCGTTCTCGATCGGACTCGAGCTGACGCCCCTCGGCGCAGGGATCCCGGTGACGACGAGCACCACCGTCGCCGAGGTCCTGACGCTGATGCACGTCATGGAGACGTGGGACGACCTGGCGCCGAACGACGGGCTGGCCGATCTCACCGTGCGGCTCCGCGACGGCACGCAGGTGCCGATCAACCTCGACAGCCTCGGTCCGACGAGCACGCTGGCGTCCGTGGTGGCGCTCCTCGACGCGCCCGCGAAGCTGTCGGCGACCTTCGATCCGGACGGCAAGCGCATCGTCCTGACCGACACGAGCACGCCGTCGGGTCCGGACCCGATGTTCAAGGTGATGTTCGCGAACGGGTCGCTCGGCGGCTTCCCGCTCGGCGTCATCGGCATGGACGACGACGGCGACGGGGTCATCGAGGGCATGGCGCTCCACGGCGACTCGCTCGAGAACCACGTCTTCATCGACGACGCCGTGATCGGCGCCGGGTTCTCCATCAACGCGCCCGACATCGACGCCGCGGCGCGCTTCGGCGGTCTCGTCGGCATCGAGGTGGTCAACGGCTCCGGGAGCATCGGCGCCGACGTCTCGATCTCGCTCGCCGATCCGAACCTGTCGACGCCGCAGATCACCATCCGCGACCTGATCGACGCCATCGGCAACAACGCCGCGCTCTCCGACCTGGTCGACTTCGACATCGACGCCGCGGCGAACCTCGTGCTGCCGGTGCAGGTCATCACGGCCGGCTTCAACCTCGGGGACCTCACCGGCGTGAGCCCGTCGATCGCCATCTCGTGGCCGACGGTCTTCCAGGTCGTCGACGACGCGATCACCATCGACACCGGCTCGCTCGACATCTCCCTGCAGGGCTTCGACGACCTCTTCAACCTGCAGAACCTGTCGCTGTCGAACATCATCGACATGCTCCTGGCGGCGATCTCGTTCGTCGAGGAAGTCGCCGACTTCGACTTCATGCAGGTCGAGATCCCGCTGATCAACCAGAGCATCGCCGACCTGCTCGACTTCGCCCGCGAGTTCGGCGACCGCGTGCGTCAGTTCGAGGACAACCCGGAGCTCTTCCTCGACCAGATCGAGGCGGAGCTCCAGAGCGCGCTCGGTCCGCTCTTCTCCGGGCTCGACCTCTCGCTCGACAACTCCGGAGCGGCGCCGGCGCTGAGGCTCGACCTGCCCTTCGACCTCTCGCCCGACAGCCCTCTCGTGCTGCCGCTCAACCTCGATCTCGACATGCTGGGGATTCCGGGGATCGAGCAGCTCGTCGACTTCCGCACCGCGGGGCAGTTGCTCCTCGACGGCGGCATCGCCCTCAACCTCGCTCTCGGCGTCGACTTCACCGATCCGCTGCTGCCGCGCCCGTTCCTCTACGACGCGGACACCAACCTGACCGCCTCGCTCGAGGTCGCCGGGACCGGGATCGTCTTCGAGGCCGCGCTCGGGCCGCTCGGAATCTTCGTCGGCCGGCCCGGGGACGAGGGCGTCGTCGTGCTCGACCGGGACGGCGACGACGTCGACTCGAACGGCGACTCGACCGACCCGGCGACGTTCACCATCACGCTGAACGACAACAACGGCGACGGCCGCCACTACTTCGACGAGATCTCCCTCGGCGATCTCTCGACGAGCCTCCAGGGCGCCGCGAGCGTCAACCTGCCGATCTTCTTCCCGACGGTGTCGACGCCGCTCGACCCGATGAATCCGGCGCTCGAGATCGACATCACCGACCTCGGCGATCCGGTCGGCTCGTTCCAGCTCACGAGCGTGCCGGACTTCGCCAACGCGCTCGCCTCGCTCGACTTCAGCGACTCGCTCGGGGCGATCATCGCGGGACTCGACGGCATCCTCGGGCTGATCGAGGACGTCCTCGAGGGCGAGGTTTTCGGCCTCGAGCTGCCGTTCATCGGCGACAAGCTCTCCGACGCGGCGCGGTTCGTGCGCGACCTGAGGGAGAACGTCGTCGCCAACCTCGACCAGGCGGGCGCGAAGACCGTCAACTTCATCCAGCAGAAGGTCTTCGACGCGCTCGGCCCGGGCGGCATCAACTGGCTCAAGGACATCAACGCCGACGGCGAGATCACCAGGGCGGATGTCCAGATCACGCCGGGCAATCCCACGCCGAGCACCGAGGAGGTGCGCTTCAACGTCCGCCTCGGCCAGAACCTGCTCGAGTTCGACGAGCCGTTCGATCTCGACCTCGGCGTCCCGTTCCTCGGCCTCGACGTCGACGGCTCGCTGATGGTGCAGGTCGGCTTCGAGTTCTCCTTCGGCTTCGGGATCTCGAAGACGCACGGCGTCTTCTTCGACGTCTCGCCCGAGAACGACCTCAAGGTGTTCGTCGACATCTCGCTCGACTCGCTGATGGCGACCGGCACGCTCGGTTTCCTGCAGATCGACGTCGACACCATGTCGCGCGGCCAGCTGACCTCGCGCGAGATCGATCTCAGCACCGTCAACAAGGGCCAGCCGGGCCAGGTCGAGGCGATCAACGGGCTCGAGGGAGTGTTCACGATCGGCATCGCCGACCCGAGTGGCGACGGGCGGCTGACGCTCAACGAGCTCGGCTCGCTCTCGACCGACGTCATCGACGCCAAGCTGGCCGCCGCGGCCAGTCTGCACCTCGACCTGCTGGCGAGCCTCGGCGGCGACGCGAATTTCCCGTCGGTCGGCGCCGAGCTCCACCTCTACTGGGGATTCGCGGACGTCTCGGAGTTCGCGGACGCCATCCCGGGGATCGAGTTCACCGACATCCGGCTCAACCTCGGCCAGTTCCTCTCGAACTTCTTCGGCGAGACGCTCGGCGTCATCAACGACATCCTCGACCCGATCCGGCCGATCGTCGACTTCCTGACGGCGCCGCTGCCGATCCTCAGCGACCTCCTCGGCCAGCCGGTGACGTTCGTCGACCTGGCGCGGCTCTTCGGGCAGGCGGAGGTCGCCGACTTCGTCGAGGCGGTGGCGACGATCCTCGACCTGCTGGACATCCCCGCGTTCGGCGACCAGCTCTTCATTCCGCTCGGCGGCTTCTCGATCAACGTCGATCCCGAGACCGGCGAGGCGAGCGATCCGATCCCCGACCAGGCGGCCCAGGACTACACGCTCTCGGGCGCCCTCGCCGGGCTGGGCAACCAGAGCGCATCGGACTACTTCTCGAACATCCCGAGCACGGGCGACGGAGGGGGCGGCGGCGCATCGACCGAGGGGATGTTCGACTTCCCGATCCTCCGCGAGCCGACGCGGATCTTCCAGCTGCTGATGGGGAAGGAGGACGTCGTCCTCTTCACGTACGACATGCCTCCCCTCGGTCTCGATTTCACCTACAGCCAGTTCTTCCCGATCATCGGGCCGCTCGGCGCCGAGATCCGCGGCAAGGTCGGGGTCGAGGCGGACTTCGCGTTCGGGTACGACACGCAGGGTTTCTTCGACTTCGCCGAAAGCGGCAACTTCCTCGACATCTTCAACGGCTTCTTCATCAGCGACACCGACAAGCCGGACGGCTCCGGCACGAACGACGTCGCCGAGGTGAAGCTCTTCGCGGGGATCGCCGCCTTCGGCGTCCTCAACGCGGTCATCGCCTCGGGCGGCGTCGGCGGCGGGCTCGACGCGGTCATCGAGTTCAATCTCCACGACAACGACGAGGACGGCAAGGTCCGCATCAGGGAGATCATCCAGAACTTCCTCCTCGGCGGCATCTGGGTCTTCGACATCGGCGGCAAGTTCGAGGCGTTCCTCGAGGCGTTCATCAAGATCGGTCTCGGTCCGTTCGCCGTCGAGCTCAACTTCGAGCTCGCCCGCGTGACCATCTTCGACTTCGAGCTCGACCGGCCCGACGACCCGGTGCCGGAGCCCTCGGCCGTGCTGGCCCGCGTCGACGGAGGCAACATGGTCGTTCACGTCGGCACCGAGGCCGCCCAGCGCGTCGCCGGCGACCTCTCCGACGGCGACGACAACGTCTTCATCCAGCGCGGCAACTCCGAAAACGAGATCGTCGTCAACGCGTTCGGCGTGCGGCAGCGATACCAGGGCGTGTCGGGGATCACCATCAACACCGGCGCGGGGAACGACACCGTCGAGATCGACGACGACGTCACCGTGCCCGTGACCGTGCTCGGCGGGCCGGGGAACGACACCATCACGGCGGGTGACGGCCGGGCGATCATCGACGGCGGCGAGGGCGACGATCGGCTCACCGGCGGCGACGGCAACGACATGATCAGCGGCGGCGGGGGCAACGACATCATCCTCGGCAACCGCGGCAACGACGTCCTCGATGGCGGCCCGGGGAACGACACCATCGACGGCGGACTGGGCGAGGACACCATCACGGGCGGGGCGGGCAACGACAACCTCGTCGGCGGCCCCGACGACGACGAGATCGACGGCGGCGAGGGGAACGACGAGCTCGCCGGCGGCCTCGACGGCGACACCATGCGCGGCGGGCCCGGCGACGACAACATCCTCGGAGAGGACGGTCAGGACACCATCGAGGGCAACGAGGGGAACGACACCGTCGCCGGCGGCCTCGGCAACGACTTCATCACCGGGGGCGACGGCAACGACTTCGTCGACGGCGGCGCCTCGAACGACACGGTCGACGGCGGTCCGGGCGACGACACCGTCAAGGGCGGCCCGGGGAGCGACGTGCTGATCGGCGGCCCGGGCAACGACACCATCGTCGCCGGCAAGGCCCCGAACCCCGGACCGTCGAACTCCAATGACCGCGGCGAGCCGGACTCCCTCCATGACATCACCGGCGGCGCCGGCAACGACGTCATTCACGGCGATCTCGGCGACGACCAGGTCGACGCGGGCGAGGGCGACAACCTGGTGTTCACCTACGCGGGTGACGACACCATCACCTCCGGCTCCGGGAACGACACCATCAACGGCGGGCCCGGTGACGAGGTGATCACGGCCGGCGACGGCAACAACAACGTCTTCGGCGAGCTCGGCAACGAGAACATCACCACCGGGTCGGGAATCGACTTCATCGATGCGCGCGGCCCGGGCGGCGCCGGCGAGTCGACGATCCACACGATCATCTCCGGCGCGGGCGATGACGTCGTCCACGGCGACAACGGCGACGACACCATTCACACCGCCGGCGGCGACGACCAGGTCTTCGCGTACGACGGCGACAACGTCATCACCACGGGCGTGGGCGACGACACCGTCATCTCCGGATCCGGCGTCGACATCATCCAGACGGGCGACGACGACGACACCATCTCGAGCGGCGCGGGCCACGACGAGATCACCGCGGGCGCGGGGAACGACATCGTCAACGCGGGACCGGGCGACGACACGGTCTTCGCGCAGCTCGGCCACGACATCATCACCGGCGGGCCGGGGAACGACGACATCTTCGCCGGCGACGGGAACGACAGCGTCGACGCCGGCGACGGCAACGACCTCGTCGTCGGGCTCGACGGCGACGACTTCATCAACGCGGGGGCGGGCGACGACATCGTCTGGGGCGGGCTCGAGACCTTCGGACGCGGCAGCTTCGACCTCTCGAACCCGGATCTCTTCGTCAACCCGCCGCAGTTCGACGTCGCCGAGGCGCTCAACCCGACCGGATTCACGCCGCCGCGCATGAACGCCGTCGTCCTCGCCAACCTGTCGCTGCCCGGGAAGTTCGACGACGGGGCCGACACCATCCGCGGCGGGCCGGGTCGCGACTTCATCTTCGGCGGCGGCATGGTCGACGACATCGACGGCGGCTCGGACAGCGACTACATCGACGGCGGCGCGGGACCCGAGCTGATCCACGGCGGGGCCGGCGACGACATCATCCGCGGCGGCGCCAACGACGACGTCCTCCACGGCGACGCGGGGATCGACATGCTCTACGGCGACGACGGGAACGACCTGACCTTCGCCGGTCCCGGCGTCACCATCGACGGCGTCCACGTGCTCCGCGGGCAGCGCAGCTTCGGCGGCAACGGCCACGACACGCTGCACGCGTACGCGCACACCAACGACTCGTCGATCGAGGGCATCCTGCGCGGCGACGAGTTGCATGGCGAGGCGGGGAACGACTTCCTCTTCGGCAACATCCGCGAGGAGCGCCTCCTCGGCGGCACCGGCAACGACTTCCTCCACGGCGAGAAGCTGCTCGGCGCCGACTACGGCAACAACCAGAAGGCCGACACGTCGGGCGGCGCCGACATCCTCTTCGGCGACAGCGGCGAGGACATGCTCTTCGGCGGTGGCGGCCGCGACATCCTGATCGGCGGCGCCGACAGTGACTTCCTCGAGGGGCAGGACGGGCGCGACAACCTCCTCGGCGGCGCCGGCATCGACTTCCTCAAGCTCGACACCGCCGACTTCTACGAGGAGCTCGGCGACGTCTTCGACGGCCACTTCGGCAACCGCACGAAGGGGGACGTCAAGGACGACAACGCCACCGACATCCTGCTGATCGAGGGCTCGCTGCTTCCCGACACCATCCTCCTGAGCGAGCGCGACGTCGGCCTGACGTCGGCCGAGGACATCGCCGAGTCGATCGTCAAGACCGGACGCCTCGGCGAGGGCGCCACGGCGGAGTTCACGCTGACGATCGACGACTCGATCGTGCTCCCGGTCTCCGTTCCCGACGATCCGCTCAACGGCAACCTCGACCACCTGGCCGACGACATCACCGACGAGATCCGCACGGCGATCACCGACGCGGGCACGCCGATCCCGGTGGATTCCGTGCGCGCGCTGCCGATCGGCAACCGCATCCGGATCGAGACCGACGGCCTCGGCCGCAGGACCAAGCTCGTCATCAGCGGCATCAACTCGGCCGCCGAGCAGCTCGAGCTCCTCGAGGGGCAGCGGGGCGTGGCGCTCATCGACGTCGAGTACAACGCCGCCACCGAGGTCGGCATCACCTCGCTCGGCAACCTCTCGGCGGGCATCCTGACGAACGGACAGCTCTCGGGACCGGCCGAGCTCTCACTGACCATCAACGGCGTCGCCGTCGGTCCGGTGGTCGTCGACACCACGGGGAACGCCAGCTTCGATGATTTCCTCGCGGACTTCAACGCGGCGCTGGCCGACGCGCTCACCGCGACGCCGGAGTTCGCGGCGACGCCGGATGTCGTGCAGGCCGTGCTCGCCGGCAGCCGGCTGCGGCTGAAGACCTTCGGGCTCGGACGCGAGGCGGAGCTCGTCCTCGGCGGCACCAACGCGGTGACGCAGCTCGAGCTGCTGCTCGCGGATGGCCAGGAGGGCGTCGAGCTCGGCCGTCCGCCGATCCGCGTCAACTGGCGCTCGGCCGCCGGCACGCCGCTCGTCGAGCAGTTCCGCATCGCCGGTCTCGGCGGCGACGACCTGCTCGGGTTCGTCGCCGGAGTCGACGCCGTCGACCTCGGAGTGCTCTCCGACCGCTCGAACGACTGGGTCGGCGTCATCGACGGCGGTTCGGGCGACGACATCATCCTCGGCTCGGGCGCGCGCGACCGCGGTGACGGGGGGCGCGGCAACGACATCGTCTTCGGCTTCGGCGGCGACGACCGGCTGTGGGGCGACACCGCCAACGGCAGCCCGGCGGACGTCGACGTGCTCTTCGCCGGCGCGGGCAACGACGACCTCATCGGCGGCCTCGGGACCAACCGGCTCTACGCGTGGAGCTTCGATCCCTCGGGACCGCTCCACTTCGACGACGGCCAGCGCGCCGAGAACGCCGGCGGCACGGCGGTGATCACGGCCTTCGCGCGACAGCCGATCGACGGTCGCCTCTTCCGCGACGCCCGCTTCGCGCTCAGCGTCGCCGGCGGCGAATTCGTCGAGCTGCTGCTGCCGGCCTCGGCGACGTCGACCAACACGCGCTTCGACGACATCGTCGCGGATCTTCAGGGCGTGGTCGACGCCAGGGCGGCCGACCTCGGCGCGCCGGTGACCGTCGGCCAGGACGACCGCCGCATCACCTTCTCGACGACGGCGGCGTCGATCGAGATCCGCACCGATCAGTTCGGCGTGTTCGTCGACGAGCTCGGCCTGCGTCGCGACAACGACGGGGACCTCGACGACGACGGACAGCTCGACAGCGACATCTCGAGGCCGCCGTACGTGCTCGAGGACACCGGCCTCAACCGCATGCTCGGCATGAGCAGGGCGGACAAGCTCTTCGGCGGCACGTCGCTCGACTTCCTCTACGGCAACGGCGGGGCGGACGAGCTCTACACGCGCGACGGAAAGCTCTTCGAGGCGGGCTTCGACGTGCCGGCCGGCGACGAGTGGAAGGCGTACGCCCGCGCCACCAACAAGGTGTGGTACTACAGCGCCACCAACGCCGACGACGTCATCTCGGTCGACTACGTCACCGAGCCGGGCCTCCTCGCCGACCACCACCTGATCACGCGACTGACCAACAACGCGGGCAACTTCACGTTCGACGCGCAGGTGCGGCTCGACTTCAACGCGCGTGACGACCAGGGCGAGCTGATCTGGGACGCCATGGACGTCCTCGAGAGCGCCGCCGCGATCCAGACTCTGGATCCGGACGAGCGCGGGCTCGCGTTCGAGGAGCTGACGCTCACCGGCGGGCTGCTCCCGGCGGAGGGCGACTTCCTGGCGATCATCATCGACGCGCTCGACGGCGACGATCAGGTCACCGTCGGCCCGACGGTCCTCAAGACCGTCTGGATCGACGCCGGCCGCGGCGACGACCGCGTCGAGATCCTCTCCGGGAACGCCATCCTCGTCGACCAGACCGAGGCGGGGAACCGCAACGAGGTGATCGGCGACCCGGGCGACCCGTCTCGCGCCTTCGCGCTCTTCGGGCCGACGCTGCTGGTGGCGTCGACGCCGGGACCGTCGGACGGCCTCCTCGGCGGTCAGGCGCGCTTCGACCTCGTGCTCGGCGGCAGCCCGGAGTCGTTCCGGGTCATCCTCGGCCCCGACGCGACGCTCGGGAACGTCACGTTCGCGGACCTCGTCGCCGACGTCAACCTGGCGCTCGAGGCCGCCAGCCTCGGCGAGGTGCTCGAGGCCGTCAACGCCGGCGGTCGTCTCGGCCTCAGGCCGGTGGGCGTCGGCGCCGACGTCTCCGTCACCGTCGAGTCGTCGAACTCGATCGCGGCCAACGAGCTCGGCCTGCCGGCGGGACTCGGGACCACGGCGAACACCATCGCGGGCAGCGTCCGCTTCGAGAACCTGACGCTCGACAGCCCGCGCGACGTCGACTGGTACAGCTTCCGGCTCACCGAGTCTCCCGGTTCCGGTCGCATCGAGGTGCGCAGCGACTCGTCGCGTGACGAGCTCGACGTCCGCGTCTTCCGCATCAACGACGACGGCGACCTCGAGGAGATCCGCTCGAACGTCGGCGATCCCGCGGCGGTGCGGCCCGATCTCACCGAGCAGCTCGTGGCGGCGAACGACGCGCCCGATGGCGGCGTCCCGGCCGGCGACGTCTCGTTCACCCTGACCGTGACGACGGGGGATGGCCCGGTGGCGCTGTCGATCGATCTGCTCGCGACCGAGACCTCCGGCAACACCAACGTGCGGGCGCTCGTCGACGACCTCCAGGCCGCCGTCGACGCCGCACTGACGGACCAGGGTCTCGCGGCGGGGTCACTGGTGGTCGGCCGGCTCGACGGACATCTCACCATCGCCGTCTCGACGGGCAGCGGGTTCACCGGCCTCGAGATCTCTGGCGCGCAGAAGGTCGGGTTCCTGGCGGTGCAGACGCTCGGCGCGCCGAGCAACGCGTTCCCGCTCGGCGACGTCGACGGGCTCGGCGTGGTCGACGGCGGCACGATCCACGTGGCGAGCGACGTCGACATCTTCCGCTTCCGGATCGACGCGGGCACGGCGGCCTCGGGCGGCGGGTTCCTCTCGGTGGCGATCTCCGACGGCGCGGCCGCGGTGACCTTCGAGGTGCTCGACGCGGACGACGCCGTCGTCGACAGCGTGGCGCTCGGCGGCGCGACGACGTCAGCGGCGCTCGATCTCACCGGGCTCGGCGAGGGAGACTACACGCTGCGCGTCCTGCTGACCGACGCCGAGACCAACGCCACGCCGTCGGCGTACACGCTCGACTTCGAGCTCGTCGGCGGCGGCACCGCGTCGGTCGACCTCGCCGGCGGTGGTCGCTCCGACCTGCTGCTCTCGGGAGCGCCGTTCATCGAGGCCGGTGTGACGTACTTCGTCCGCGTTGCCTCGAACCAGATCCCGACCATCTACGACCTGACGATCGACCTCGACAACGGCAGCGAGCTCGTCGAGATCGACCTCGGCCAGCGCGTCGACCTCGTGCGCCGCGACGTCATCATCGGCGGCGAGGGCAACGATCGGCTCTCCGGCGGACCGAGCGAGGACTGGGTCTTCGGCGGGCCCGGAAACGACGTCCTCACCGGGGGACTCGACCGCCAGGCGAGCGACCTGCTCTTCGGCGGTCCGGGCGACGATCTCTTCCAGCTCATCCCCGACGACCAGGCGGTGAGGAAGGACACCGGCGAGACCTTCCTGACGACGCAGTCCGACCGCTTCGACGGCGGCGAGGGCTTCGACCGCGTCTTCTTCCAGGGCGGCGACCTCGACAAGTTGACGCGACCCGTGCCCGATCACGTGGCGATTCGCTTCAGCCGCTTCCTGCAGCGCTACGAGTTCACGGCGCTCGTCTGGGACGTCAACAACCAGCAGTTCGTCGCGGCGGACACCGACGTGCGGGCGGAGATCGTCGGCGCCGACAGCCTGCCGATGGACGGCGTCCTCTCGGACGAGGCGACCTTCGATCTCGATGTCAGCGGCTTCTCCGGTCAGATCGCGATCTCCGCCGATCCGGAGAACGCGAACATCCAGGACCTCATCGCCGACGTCAACGCGGCGCTCGAGGCGGCGGGCTTCGGTGATCTCGTGGTCGCGGAGGTCGCCGGCACGTCGATCCGCCTGGCGACCACCGCCTTCGGCGCCGGCGCGACAATCAGCGTCTCGAACCCGAACCCGGTGGCCGCGAACGAGCTCTTCCTGCTCGAGACCGGCGATCCGGTGGTCGGCGTCGTCAAGGCGTTCAAGCAGCGCTTCGTCTACTACCAGGCGATCAACGTCGAGGGCACGCTGATCGAGACGCGCTCCGGCGACGACGAGGTGCGCGCCGATCCGGAGTACAAGTTCCCGCTCGCCGACGGCAGCGGCGTGATCGACAGCGAGTGGGGGATCAAGGCCGGAAACTTCCAGGAGGGAGCCACGATCGGCGCCCTCGTGATTCGCGGCGGACCCGGCAACGACCGGCTCTACGGCGGCGTGCTCGACGACATCATCGACGGCGGCGACGGCGCCGACTTCATCGCCGGCTCCGACGGCGACGATCGGCTCACCGGCGGTCCCGGTCCCGATCTGATCCTCGGCGACACGGGGATCGATCCCGATCGGTTCGAGACCATCACGCGCGACCTGCTCGTCGGCTTCAACGACTCGCCGATCTTCGCGGCGCTCCTGCCGAAGGTGCGCGATCCGGCCGACGACGCCCAGCTCAGCGGGCTGACGTTCAACATCGGCGACTCGGGCGACTGGTACATCCTGCCGACTCCCGACGCGTTCAAGCGATTCGGCGACGTCCAGACGGCGCGGCTCGCGGCGGAGTGGATCTCGGTCGAGTTCACCAGCCCGGTCGACCAGGACCTCTTCGACGGCGCGTCGCTGCCGGCGGGCGAGATCTGGTCCGGCAGGAACTACTACCTCTTCGCGGCCGAGGTCGCCGATCCGATCGCCGAGCTGGCGCTGATCCCCGTCGAGCAGGCGGTCGGCGTGCCCGACTTCTACATGCTCCACGTCGTCAACCCGCGCAGCTTCGGCGTCGCCGCCATCAACGCGCCGAAGGTGACCACGGCGGGGACGGCGCAGTTCAGGCTGGTGATCGACGGGACGGAGACGGGGACGATCAGCGTCGCCATCACCGAGAGCGACCCGATAGACGATCCCGGCGGCGGCACCGGCCTGGTCCAGAAGCTCAACACGGCGATCGGCGCGGTCGGCTCCGACGCGTTCGCGTACTTCGACGCGCGCGCGACGCGCATCGTCATCTCGCTGCCGGAGGCGGGCGAGCTGAAGATCGACTTCGTCAACCAGCTCACCTCACAGCTCGGCTTCGTCGACGACCAGGACAACCTCGGACCGAGCATCTCCCTCGGCACGTACCAGGTGGGCTTCGACGTCGCCAGCATCCGTTCCAGTGTCGACGTCGCCGCCGACGACGCGGACGTCGAGACGGAATCGGCATTCCCCGGCGACCGGGCGACGCTGATCCGCCTCGGTGACATCGACGGCGACGGCAGCGACGACTTCATCGCCTCGGTGCGCGACACCGTCGCCTCGCAGGGCGACATCGCCAGCGCCGCGACGCTCGGCGTCAACGCGCACGAGCTCGTCGGCCGGAGCGTGGCGCGCATCGTGCTCGGCAGCGGCGCCGTTTCCGCGGAGGGCGTCACCGTGGGCGCGGGGAACGACGGCACCATCGATCTCGTCCTGCCCGCTCCGGTCCTCGCCGAGTCCTTCGGCGTGCGGTCGATCTTCGCGTCGCCGGGCGACTACAACGGCGACGGCAGGAGCGACATCGCCGTGCTGGTGACCTCGAACTTCCAGCCGGCCTACGCGGAGCTCGGCCTCTATGTCCTGTTCGGGCGCGACGTCTGGCCGGCCTCGATCGACCTGCTCCTCGACGCCGACATCATCGCGCGCGGCTTCAACTTCCCCGACTCGATCGACGGCGTCGGCGACTTCCTCGGCGGTGATGGGCTCGACGACCTCCTCGTCGGCCAGGGTGGCTTCGAGATCTTCGTCTTCCAGGGCGCCGCGGCCGGCAAGCCGGCGACCATCTGGGAGGGCTCCGGCGTCGTCTTCCTCGCCGACTTCGAGGACGGCGACGACGGCTTCGTCGTCGACAACTCGATCGGCGCGACGGTCGACGGGCTCTGGCATCGCTCGCAGGGGCGCTCGGCGGACATCTTCCACAGCGGCGACTTCAGCTACTACTTCGGTCGCTTCGAGGGCCCCGACAGCGGCGGCGACTACAACGTCGGCGATACTGCGGGGCGGATCACCTCGCCGGTGATCACCATCGACCAGAACGTCGACAGGCTCGAGCTCGACTTCAAGTACTTCCTGCAGGTCGAGAACTCGCTGTCGTTCGACACGACCAGCGTCCTCGTCTCGACCAACGCCGGGGCCTTCGTCCAGGTCGCCGGCAAGGGGACGCCGCTGGTGAACGGCAGCCCATTCTGGCGCCGGGCGACGATCGACCTCGGCAGCTTCTCGGCCGGCGACACGGTGCAGGTCCGCTTCGAGCTCGACACCATCGACAGCGCCGCCAACCGCACCGAGGGGTGGTTCATCGACGACGTGCGCCTGACGGCTCTGCTCGACGCGACGGCGCGCCGCTCCGGATTGATCCTCGGCCCGACCGACTTCCGCGGCGTCGGCAATATCGGCGGCGACAGCCTCGGCGCCAACGACGACATCGTCATCTTCGACGACGCCACCGTCCTCTGGGTGATTCCCGGCCGCGACGACCTCCCGGCGGACGCCAAGGACTGGACCGACCTGGCGAGCTTCTCGGCGGTCCTTCCGACACTCCAGGAGCACCGGATCGAGGCCGCCGGGGACGTCGACGGCGACGGGCGGCCGGACGTGCTGGTCACCGGCGAGACCGGCGACGAAGGATTCAGCACGCGCATCCTCTTCGGGGACCCCGAGGCGGCGCACACGGTCACGACGCTCGGCGAGCCGCTGACGGCGATCGGAGACATAGACGGCGACGGCGTCGTCGACGTCGCGGTGACGCGGGCGGAGACGTCGGACAAGGTCGACGAATCGGGAGGCGAGGTCGCGCACGCCGTCTTCCACGTCTACCTGGGAAGCGACCGCGCCGCGATCGAGGCGATCGCCCCCGAGGTGCTCCCGGACATGGTGCTCGAGCCGGGCAGGCCGCGGTACCTCTCCGCCGATTCGCTCGATCCGGAGCCGAGGGGCATCCAGGCCCTCGGTGACGTCGACGGCGCTGGCACGGACGACTTCGGCCTCGCCGATCGCCTCGGCACGCGGACGCACATCTTCTTCGGCCGGCCGCTCGAGGACGCCGTCGAGGAGGTGATCGAGCCCGAGTCGATCCGCGAGTTCCGCCTCGAGCTGGCGACGCCGCGGCTCCTCGAGGTCCGCGAGCGCAGCGGCCTCGACCTCAACGAGCCGGGCGACCTCGACATCCGCACCGCCTTCCGCCTCGAGGGCGTCGAGGAGAACGAGTTCCTCTTCGGAATCCAGGATGTCGGCGACTTCAACCGCGACGGCTTCAACGACGTCATGGTGTTCGGCTTCCAGCGGGCGTACGTCCTGCTCGGCCCGGTGAAGCTCGACGGCATCACCGACATCGAGTCCCGCGCGGAGATCATCATCGACCTCGTCGAGCGAGCGCGGCCGCAGACCGGCTCCGGCGATCTCAACGGCGACGGCCTCTCCGACATCGTCTTCGTGCGCGACAGCGGCGCGACGACGATCGTCTCGGTGTTCCCGGGGAGCTTCGATCCGAAGCGCCGCATGGACTTCTCCGACGCGATCACGCTGCTGTCGGCGAACAACTCCGACCTCAGCGACGCCGCCGATCCGTTCTTCCTCGACTGGGACGGCGCCGGCGGCGACGACCTGCTGCTTCTGAGCGTCAACCCGGTGGGAGTCGCCGGTCGTTTCGGCGGCATCGTCACCGGCGACCAGCTCAAGGGGGTGATCGAGGATGGCGATCCGGCGCTCGGCATCCCGGACTTCACCGCGCAGTTCTTCCGCGAACTGGACGACAACGTCGCGGTGGCGAACGCCCTCGGAGTCGACCTCGCCAAGTACGACGTCGCCACGCAGAGCAACAGCATCCGCGTCGCGCCCGTCGACCTCGACGCCGACGGCCGCCACGACCTGGTCATCTCGAGACCGAGCGCGGTGTCTTTCCCACGGAAGATCGGCGTCATGCCCGAGCCGCCGGAGCTCGACAACGCGGGTCTGGTCTACGTCGTTCCGGACGGCACCACCGGAGAGGTCGACATCGGCAGCCTCGACTTCGATTTCGACTCCCGGAAGACCGACTTCGTAATCGCCGACTTCGTGGCCGGCGATCCGGTCGCTCTCGGCGACCTCAACCGCGACGGTCGCGGCGACTTCGCGCTCGTGCGCTCGCTCGAGGGCGGCCGACTCGTCCAGGGGAGCGCGTCGATCATCTTCGGCAGCGACAGCCTCGTCGGCGCGAGTCAGTCCAGGCGGCTCGAGCAGATCGCCGCCGTCGACATCCGCCGGTTCCCGAGGAGCTCCCTGCCGGAGACCGTTCAGGTCCTCGGCCTGCTGCTGATGACCTCCGGGGATTTCGATGACGACGGCCGCATGGATCTCGCGGTGAGCCAGCCGCTCGCGCAGCTCCGGGAGAGCGGCGTCATCCTCGATCAGCAGAACCGCGGCAAGGTCCACGTGATCTGGGACGTCGCTCGCCTCGGCCGCGAGGTGTTGCTCGGTGACGAGACCGCCGACCTCAACGGCGACGGCCGCATCGACCGGGTGCTTCTCGAGGGCGCCAGCGACGTCGACGGCTTCGGCTTCCTGCCGCGATCGCCGCGCATGGACCTCGACCGCGACGGTTTCGACGACCTCCTGATCGGCGCGCCGCTCGCCGAGGCGCTCGGCACGACGATCGTCTCGCAGGCCGGGGCGATCTACGCCGTCTACGGCACGCCGAGGCGCATCGCGCTGCCCGCGGAGGAGGACGTCGTCGAGATCGCCAACCGCACGTTCACGGGCATCGGCGACGTCCTCGTCGATCCGGCGACGGGTCGGCCGGTGGTCTTCCAGGACTTCGACCTCGACGAGGACGGCAACCTCGACACCGACGAGTTCACGCTCGCGGCGAGCGATCTCGAGCGCTGGTACCGCTTCCGCATCGTCGGCGACGGCCTCGCGGGGAACGTCATCCGCCTGCTCCCGGCAGCGCTCGATCAGCGCGTCGAGAACCTCGTCGGCGCGGCGGGGCACCAGTCGGCGTTCGGGGACATCCTCGACACCGGCACCGTCCTCGCCGGCGGCCAGTTCGACACGCTGGCGGCGCTCGAGTTCGACCTCGCCGGACTGCTCGAGGCCTACGAGGACGCCGACGCCCTCGAGCGGGTGCGGCTGCGTCTCGACACGCGGGTCGGGGTCGAGCCGTTCTTCCAGGTCGGCAACGTCACCATCGTCGGGTCGACGATCTTCCTCAGCGCCGCGACCAACGAGGTCGGCGAGGAGCTGTGGAAGACGGACGGCACCGCGCCCGGGACGGTGCTCGTCAGGGACATCAACAAGGGGCCGGGAGGATCGAGCCCGGGGAACTTCGTCGGGCTCGGCGAGCGGCTCTTCTTCACGGCGGTGACCGACGACTTCAATCGCCTCTGGGTCAGCGACGGCACCGAGGACGGCACGCAGCCCGTCGACACCGGGCCGTTCGACCTCGTCGGCGTGCGGGCGCTGACGGTCTTCCAGGGCCGTCTCTTCTTCATCGCGCAGGACGGCGACGGCGGCCCGCTCGCGGTGTGGGCCACCGCCGACGACACCGGCGTCGGCGGCGTCGAGCTGATCTTCGTGTTCGAGGGGGTGGTCTTCGACGCGCCGCGGATGATCGCCGTCGGCGACACGGAGCTCTACGCCGCGGCCAGGGGCGACGACACCTCGACGCTCTGGCGCACGCGGGCCGACGGCACGGGCGGGGTCCAGCTCGGCACCTTCCTCGATTCGCCCAGCTCGACGGCGGATGACCTCCTGCTGCACGCCATCGGATTCCAGGGGCGCCTCTTCTTCGCCGCCAGCGATGGCGGTGCGGCGGGATTCGAGCTCTGGACCACCGACGGCGAGCCCGCCGGCACGCAGCTCTTCGCCGACCTCAACCCCAGCGGCAGCGGTGTGCCGCAGGCGTTCGCCACCGACGGCGACGCGTTCTTCTTCACCGCCATCCGGACGATCTTCGGGACGACCGTCATCAACGTCGTCGACGCGTGGAAGTCGGACGGCACCGCGGCCGGAACGACGCCGATCGGCGAGGGACTGCAGGGCTTCACCGGCAGCCCGGCGTTCCAGCCGCCATCGGAGGGCGCGGTCATCGGTGGCACTTATGTCTTCACGGTCAACAACGGCAACGGCGCCCGGACGCTGTGGGGCGTCGGCGCCTCGTCCGAGCTGCTCCTCGCGCTCCAGCCGGGGAGCGAGATCGACGGTCTGACGACCTTCCTCGGCAAGCGGGTGATCTTCCAGGCGCGGCCGGCGGGCGAGGCGCCGGAGCTCTGGACCACGGACGGCACGATGCGCGGCAGCGAGGTGATCGTCGAGCTCGGCAACGAGTTCCCGATCAGCGACATCGCGGCCACCGACGAGCGCGTCTTCTTCGCCGCCGAGGGCACCCAGGGCGAGAACGACCTGTGGCTCAGCGACCTGACGCCCGAGGGCACCATCCGCGTGCTCGAGAACGGCGGCATCCCGGCGACGCTGAACGTCTACCTCGTCGACGAGGAGGGCGACCGGGTGGTCACCGGGCGCGACATGGTCAATCCGGCGACGCTCATCGGGTCGACGCCGATCTCGTCATCGAACCTGACGCAGACGATCGACGTCGAGCTCACCTCGGCGATCAAGGAGTTCATCGGTGATCGCCACCGCCTCGCGACGTTGCGAGTCGAGGTGACCTCCGCGACGGGCAACGTCTTCGCCGAGTTCGCACGGCCCGGCACGCGGCTGTCGTCGTTCCAGATCGGCTTCTTCAACAAGTTCTTCGTCGGTCGGCCACCGTCGGGGCTCGAGGTCACCTGGCGTCACGGCGTCCGCGCCGACCTCGTCGACGTGCGGGGCGGCGTCCTGAAGGAGAACTTCGGGGCGATGGACATGCGGAAGCTCGACGCCGGCACCTACTACCTGCGGGTCTTCAATCCGCGCCGGGTTGAGCAGACCGGCGCTCTGCCGTTCGCCATCGAGGTGAAGCCGCCGATCCAGGGGCAGTTCCACCCGCTCACCGACAACGACGTGGTGCGCGGCGGCGAGGGCGAGGACCGTCTCGCCGGCAACCGCGACCTCGATCGTCTCTTCGGGGAGAGCGGCGACGACGCCTTCATCGGCGAGAACGTCGAGGTCCGCGACCTCGACGACGACGAGACCGTGCGACCGCCGGACGCCGCCGAGCGACTGGTGAGCAACCCCGCGAAGGAGATCGACCCGATCGTCGAGATCGCCGATGTCGAGCTGCGGAGAGTGCTCGCCGCGGCGCTCGAGGTGCCCCTGCTCGACCCGGAGGGCACGGCGAGGTTCGCGATCCCCGTGCGCGCCACCGATCTCGCCATGCTGACGCACCTCGACGCCGTCGGTCGCGGCATCGGGTCACTCGACGGGCTCGAGTTCGCCAGCAACCTCGTCTCGCTCGATCTCGCCGACAACGACATCCGGGACATCTCGATGATCGATCCGGCGAAGACCGAGCTCGGCGACGAGGTCGGCCTCGCGCTCCTGCGTCACCTGAGGCTCGATCGCAACCCGCTCCTCGACCTCGGCGAGATCGAGACCATCGTCGAGATCCGCGTCCTCAGCGTCGCCGACACTCACGAGAGCGCGTCGCCGGGACTGGTGGCCGAGTACTTCCGGCCGGGGCTCGGCGAGACCATCGACGACTTCCCCGACTTCGCGCTGCTCGACAGGGTCACCGTCAAGGTGACGCCGGTGATCGACCTCCTCGAGGGGACCATCAACCTCGGCAACGTCTCGATACCGATCTTCGACGGCGTGCCCTTCCTGGGCTCGAACTTCGCCGGGCGGTACACCGGACAGGTCTTCATCGACGTCCCCGGTCGCGTCGAGTTCTTCCTCGAGAGCGACGACGCCGCGCGACTCTTCATCGACGGCGAGCTGGTGCTCACCAACTCCGGCGCCGAGACCTCGGCGCAGGTGGTCCTCGACGCCGGGTATCACGACGTGCGCATCGAGTTCTTCCACACCACCGGGACGGCGGCGCTGAAGCTCAGCTACCAGCTCCTGATCGGCAGCAAGAGGGTGGTCCCGTCGGAGTTCCTCAGCACCGCCGCGGTGACCGACGTCGGGGCGCTCGGCGAGCTCGACAACCTGCTCTACCTCGATCTCTCCAACGGCTCGGTCCGCGACGTCGACGGACTCGGGCGGCTGAAGTCGATCGAGGTCCTCGATCTCTCCGACAACGACGTCCGCGACATCGCCGGCCTCGCCGGGGCGTTCCTCATCGACGACGGCGACTGGCTCGGCGGCTACAGCGAGTCCGGCGAGGTCTGGTCGCGGAACATCGAACCCTTCACCGGCGCGTTCCGGGGCGACTACCGCCACGAGGTCGACGACGACGGCGCCGCCACGGCGCAGTGGCTCTTCGAGGGCCTGTCGAGGGGCGAGTACGAGGTCTTCACGACCTGGCACGCGCACACGCGTCAGGCGAGCGACGCGATCTACACCATCACCGCGGGTGGTGACGCCGACCCGATCGAGGTCAATCAGCGCTTCGACCCCGAGGGCCTGCCGGTCGGTCTCGAGCTCGGCGGCGTCTCGTTCCAGAAGCTCGGCGTCTTCAACGTCGACGACGGACAGCTCACCGTGGAGCTGACCGACGCCGGCGACGGCACGGTGATCGCGGACGCAGTGATCATCAGGTCGGTCCAGCCGCGTGTGACGACGCTCCAGCGCCTCGATCTGCGCGGCAACCCGCTCTCGAACGACGCGCGCGAGCTGGCGCTGCCGGTGATCGTCGACCGCGTCGACGACGTGCTCGGATTCGAGCTCGAGCTCGATCCGGACCTCGCGCCGGTGTGGACCGGGAGCATCATTCCGCAGACGCCGAGCTCGGTCGGCCCCAACGGTGCGCTGCTGACCGTCCAGAACTTCCTCGGCAGGCTGAACGATCCCGACAGCGACTGGCTCGCCGTCGGCGCCGGCGACTCGGCCGAGGTCCTCGGGTTCCAGGGCCCGACGGCGGCCGATCCCGGCGCGTTCATGGATGTCCTCGCCAGGGCGAAGCAGCCCGGCGACACCGGAAACTTCTTCCTGACGAGCGGCGCCTACGCCCCCAATGGCGACCTCTACGTCGTCGACGCCGACAACGCGGTGATCTACCGGTTCAACGGCGCGAGCGGCGATCTCCTCGCGACCAGCGCGCCGGACTTCCCGCTCTTCCCGCGCGAGGTGGCGGTGCACCCGACGAACGGCAGGGTCTACGTCGCCGGCCTCAACGCCCGCCTCGTCGAGTACGACGGCGACGACCTCTCCGTGCTCAACAGCTCGTTCGCGACGCTGCCGTCCGGCGTCTTCGGGTACTCGGTGACCTTCGGGCCGGACAACGACGGGACGGGTTTCGACATCTTCTTGTCGTGGTACGACTTCGTCGGCACCGGATTCGGGGGCGGCATCCA
This sequence comes from Planctomycetota bacterium, assembly GCA_041569895.1. Classification (GTDB taxonomy): domain Bacteria; phylum Planctomycetota; class UBA8108; order UBA8108; family JACQVS01; genus JBFFXF01. The sequence goes on from JBFFXF010000009.1 coordinate 42,877, forward strand.
GCGCTACAACGCGTCGACCGGCGCGCTCGAGGCCGACATCGTGACGCTCGCCAACCCGAACCTCACGGCGCCGGTCGACATCGCCTTCGACGCCGCGGGCAACCTCCTCGTGGTCGACATGTCGGCCCAGCGCCAGACGTATCGCGTCGTCAAGTTCTCCGCCGCGGGCGCCTTCCTCGGGCAGGTGATCGCGTCGCGGTCGATGCTGGCCAGCGATCCGACGCGGCTGCCGAGCATCGCCGACGGGCGCGACGGACTCATCTATCTCAGTGACCCCGACGCGAGCGACGTCAAGCGTTTCAACGCGACGACGGGCGCGCTCGTCGACACGTACGTCGGCGCCGGGGAGGGCGGCCTCACCTGGCCGAGCTTCATCGCGTTCGCGGGCCGGGAGGCGCTTCCGGATCCGGTCAACCACTCCGACTTCGTCTTCCAGGTGGTCGGCCGGTCCGACAGCCTGATCGGCGCGGTGTTCGGCGACACGCTCGCGGTGCTCGCGGAGACCGGCCTCAACGGTCTGGTCGACGTGACGGTGATCGCCCAGGACGGACCGAGCCGGCGACACGACTTCCGCGGGCGCTCGGCCGAGCTCACGTTCAACTATCACGTCACCGGCGCCGCGATCTACGGCACGAAGTTCGAGGACCTCGATCAGGACGGCTTCCGCGACGCCGGCGAGCCGGGACTCGAGAACTGGAAGATCTACATCGACCAGAACCGCAACCGCCGGCACGACGCCGGAGAGCCCTTCGCCCTGACCGACGCCAACGGCGACTACGTCATCCACGGCCTCGGCAGCGGCAACGTCGAGATCCTCGAGGAGAATCAGGGCGCGTGGATCCAGACAAGCCGACTGCCGCTGCCGATCTACGCGCTGCCCGGCGACGGCTCCGACGAGATCGTCGAGCTCGTTCCGGGCACGTTCGAGGAGATCCGGCGGCTGCCCGCGCCGGAGCCGATCGTGCCCGAGAACCTCTACGGCCTGGCGTTCGACGGCACCGACCTCTGGTTCTTCTCCGACAATCCGACCGATCGCGCTCCGGGGACGCTCTACCGGCTGAGCACGGCGAACGGCAGCGTGCTCGCGCAGATCGACCTTCCGGCGCCGGGCCTGACCGAGTTCGGCGGCCTCGCGGTGCTGCGCAACGAGATCTACCTGCTCGATACGGCCGAGCGGCAGGTCCTCGTCTTCGACGCCCGCGGCGGGGCGTTCACGCGGTCGTTCGTCCTCGATCTCGATCCCACGTCGCGGCCGTCCGGCCTCGCCGGCGTGACGCAGCCGACGCCACGGGTGGCGACGACCTTCCAGCACACCAGCGGACGACTCGGCCTCCTCGAGGTCGAACCGACCTTCGGCGGCTTCGTCAACACCACGCTGATCGACAGGCCCGCCAAGACGACGATCGTTCGCGGTCTGGCGGTCCACAACGGCCACGTCTTCATCGCCGGAGAGGACCTGGACGTCGGGGCGGCGTTCGTCGACGTTCTCGACGAGAACCGCGAGCTCATCAACTCGTTCAAGCCCGAAACGCCGTGGCCGGCGCTCGGCGGCGACGACGCCGGCGCGTTCTTCCTGAACGCCGGCGAGATCAGGCGGAACATCCGCTTCGGCAACTTCCAGGGCATCAGCGCCGGCGCCAACCAGAGGGTCGCCGAGGGCACCCCGGTGACCGTGTCGCTGACGTCGACCGTGGTGGCGAGCAGCATCGGCTGGACGGTGGCCGGCGGGCCGGTCCGCGACGTCGGTCCGACCGACGGCGCCACCTTCGAGTTCACGCCGGCGAGGCAGGGCAAGTTCGTCGTCACGGTGAGCGTCGTCGAGGCCGGGACCGGCGAGGTGTTCACCGATTCGATGGTGGTGTTCGCGGCGGACGTCGCGCCGACGATCGAGGCCGGGTCCGACGCGTCGGTGGTCGAGGCCGTGCCCTTCGCGCGTGCGCTCTCGATCACCGATCCGGGCGACGACACGTGGAACGTCAGAATCGACTACGGCGACGGCACCATCGAGACCCTGACCGGGCTGACGACGCGCGATTTCGCGCTCGCCCACACGTGGGCCAATCCGGGCGTCTTCACGGTCAGGGTGCGTGTCAGCAACACCGAGGGCCTCTCGAACGACTCCTTCAACGTCACGGTGACGCCGGCGGCGCCGGTGGTGACCCTCGGCGGTGGCGGCACGGTCGACGAGGGGACGGCGGCGGAGGTGACGGTGGCCATCGCCGATCCGACCGACTCGCTCGCCGCGACCCTCGAGGTCTGGTCGTTCGTCGTCGACTGGGGCGACGGGACCGTCGAGTCCTTCCCGGTCAACGTCACCGGACCCGGCGCGGCCGATGCGACGCTCTCGCACCTCTACGGCGACGACGGCGCCTTCACGGTCACGGTGTCGGTCACCGACGACGACGGTGACCTCGGCACCGACACGCTCGGCGTCACCGTCAACAACGTCGCCCCGGTGATCGAGGCGCTCGAGGGCCCGGCGGACGCCTCGGAGGGCGAGGTGCTTCTCTTCTCCGTCGAGGCGTCCGACGCCGCCGACGACGCGCTGACGTTCACTTGGGACTTCGGCGACGGCAGCGACCCGGTGGTCGGACCGTCGGCCGTCAAGCACGTCTATGCCGACGACGGCGCCTACACCGTCTCGGTCACGGTCGAGGACGACGACGGCGACTCGACCGCCGATTCGCTCCTGGTCACCGTCGCCAACGCCGCGCCGGTGGTCAGCCCGATCGCCAACCGCACCATCACCGAGGGCCTGCCGATCGACATCGGCATCGGCTTCACGGACCCGGGGCTGGCGCCCGACACGTTCACGTTCACGATCGACTGGGGCGACGGCACCGCCGTCGACTCGGGAGCCGCGATGGTCGACTCTATCGGCGGCGGCGGCTCGCCGACGAACGGCTCCTTCGCCGCCAGTCACATCTACGCCGACGACGGCGTGTACACCGTGACCGTCACGGTCACCGACGACGACGGCGACTCCGGCCAGCGGGTCTTCAACGTGACGACGCGGAACGCCGCGCCGGTGGTGACGCCACGACTGGCGCCGGCGCCGATCCCGGAGGGCTCGACCTTCGACTTCATCGACCTGGTGACCTTCACGGACCGCGGATTCGGCACCGAGACGTTCACCTACACGATCGACTGGGGCGACGGCACCTCGAGCTCGGGCGATGCGACGGTCGACGCGGACGGCAGCGCGGGAGTGCTCACCCTCGGCTCGATCGACGCCAGCCACCGGTGGGCCGACGACCGCGTCTACAGGGTGCGGGTCACCATCACCGACGACGACGGCGGCAGCGGCTCCGCGACACTCGACGTCACCGTCGCCAACGTCGCGCCCACCGTGGTCGTCGATCAGAACGCCGTGACCATCGCCAGGGGCGGGCTGCTGACGCTCGGCGGGTCGTTCACCGATCCCGGTTCGGACCGCTTCCGGGTGCGCGTCGACTACTTCGGCACCATGAGCTTCACCCGGGCGTTCCGCGACGGGAACACCTTCAGGCTGTCGAACGTTTACAAGACGGCCGGGACGTTCTCGTTGACCGTGAAGGTCATCGACGACGAGGGTGGCGAGGGCACGCAGACGGTGACCGTGACCGTGGAGTCCGGTCCCCCGGCGCCGCAACCGCCCGCGGTGGCGAATCCGATCGCGCCGCTCGTCGTCGACGAGGACGCCGATCCGGTCATCGGCCACGCCGACCTCAATGTCGTCTTCGAGGATCCCGACACCGCCGACGCGCAGCTCGTCTTCAGCATCGTCGGGAACACCGCGGCCGATGTCGTCAACGCGACGCTGAATCCGGATGACACCGTCGACCTCGCGTTCGCGCCGGATCGGTTCGGCACGGCGGACATCACCGTGCGGGCCACCGATCCGCAGGGCAACTTCGCGGATCACTCGTTCAGCGTCGGGGTCACCGCGGTGAACGACCCGCCACTCGTGGCGAACCCGATCGCGGACCTCGTGCTCGACGTCGACGAGCCGGCGAGGGCGAATCACGCCAACGTCAACTTCGTCTTCGACGACGTCGACGACGCGGACTCGACGCTCGTCTTCGCCGTCGTCGGCAACACTGCCAGCGATCTGGTCAGCGTCACCATTCAGCCGACCGGCGCGGTCGACGTCGCCCTGCTCGCGTTTGCGTCCGGCGTCGCGGACATCACCATCCGCGCCACCGATCCCGACGGCGAGTTCGCCGAGGACACGTTCACGGTGACGGCAGACTTCGGCCCGCTGCAGGCGAACGCGGTGGTGGCGACGCCGAGCGGATTCGACGTGGAGTTCAACCAGTTCATCGATCAGGACGTCCTCAACCTCTACGACGCCGGCGGCGAGCTCGGTCCGGCCGACTTCGTCGTCGAGCTGATCGAGGCCGGAGGTGGCGCCGGCGAGGGCGGTGGCGCGGGAGGCCCAGCGCCGGTCGCCGGCAGCCTCGTCTTCGGCGCTGACGCGAGTCGCATCCGCTTCCTGGCCACCGGCGGCGCGCTGCGGGCCGGCACGTACAGGGTGACGCTGCGGAGCGCCGACAACGGCTTCCGCGGACTCGGCGGCGGACTGCTCGACGGCGACGCCGACGGCCAGCCGGGCGGCGACCTGGTGACGACGGTCGTCGTCGCGCCGACCGCCGCGGTGATCAGCGTGCCCGACTTCGCGCGCGGTCCCGGCCAGGAGGTCAACGTGCCGTCGACCGGCAGCGGCATCCCGATCCGCCTGGAGGGCGGCGCCGGCATCGAGGCGCTCGACATCGTCCTCGTGTACGACTCGCGGCTGCTCCTCGTCACCGACGTGCTGCCCGCCGCGGACCTGCCCGCCGGCACCGAGGTCTCGGCGGACGCCTCGATCGCGGGCGTCGTCGCCATCGGAATCGTCTTCCAGACGCCGCTCGCGGCCGACTCGCTCGATCTCGTGGCGCTCTCCGCGCTCGTGCCCGAGGACGCGACGTATCGCGAGAAGCACATCCTCGACATCGCGGCGCTCGCCGACGAGGGCGCCACGGCGCTGACCGCGGACGACGGCCTGCACCTGGTGGCGTACCTCGGCGACACCACCGGCAACGCCGGCTTCAGCGCGCTCGATGCGCAGCGCGACCAGCGCATCGCGGTCGAGCTCGACACCGGCCTGCGTGCGTTCCCGGTGATCGACCCGGTGATTGTCGGCGAGATCACGTCAAACGGGGTGATCTCCTCGCTCGACGCCACGCGCATCCTGCAGGAGCGCGTCGGGCTCGATCGGCCGGAGATCCCGGACATCCCGGGGATCCTCGATCCGACCTTCGTCTTCGGCCGCGATCCCCTGGTCAACATGCCGCGTGACCTGATGGCGGCGCCCGGCGATACCGTGATCGTGCCCGTCTTCGTCGACGACGCCGACGGGCTCGAGGCGGCGGACATCGACCTGCGATACGACACGGACGCGCTCGAGCTCGTGGAGGTTCGCCTCGGAACGCTGACGGCGTCGAGCCCGCTCTTCGTGTTCAACGACACGGTGCCCGGCGAGATCCGGGCGGGAATCAGCGTCATACCGGCGCTCGGTCCCGGCGGCGGCAGTCTCATGGAGATCGAGTTCCGGGTCCGCGACGACGCCCCGGCCGGCGACGTCGCCATCGACCTCGTCAGCGTGTCGCTCAACGAGGGCGGCCTGGTGCTGACGCCGGAGCCGCAACCGGGCGAGGATCCCACCGACGGTCGCATCGCGGTGGTCCGGCCGGTCGACAACCTCGACCCGATCGCCGCCGTCGACGCGGCGCGCCTCGACCGCGGCGACTCGCTCGCCATCGACGTCCTCGGCAACGACAGCGACGCCGACGGCGACCCGCTCGTCGTCACGGCCGTCCACGGCGCGCGAAACGGCATGGTGGCGATCAACGACGACGGCACCCTGACGTACACGCGGCGTGACGGGTTCAACGGCAGCGACTCCTTCACCTACGACCTGTCCGACGGACGCGGCGGGACGGCGACGGGCACCGTGAAGGTGATCGTCGCGTCCGACATCAAGCTCGGCGACGAGGTCGTCCTCGGCGACAACGTCACCATCGGCGCCAGGTCGAGCGTGCTCGGGCTCGTCACCGTCGGCGACGGGGCGGTGATCGGCGAGAAGGCGAAGGTCCTCGGCGGCGACGCCACCGGTGCCGGCACGGTCATCGGCGCGGGCGCCACGGTGGGCGATCGCGCCAGCGTGATCGGAAACGTGGACGTCGCCGACGGCGCCGCCATCGGCGAGAAGGTCAAGGTCGTCGCCAAGATCGGCACGGTCTCGATCGGCGAGCGATCGGTGATCGGCGAGCGCGTCAAGATCGTCGCACGGGGACAGGTCACGATCGGCGCCGACGTCCGGCTCGGCGAGCGCGCCGTCGTCGTGTCGACCGGCGAGGTCGTTCTCGAGGATGGCGTGGCGCTCTCCGAGCGGGTGAAGATCGTCGGCAAGGGCCGCGTCGAGGTCGGCGCCGGCGCGCAGATCGGCGAGCGTGCGGTGGTGATCGCCACCGGCGAGGTGGTCGTCGAGGAGGGCGCCTTCCTCGAGGCGCGCGTCAAGGTGGTCGGCAAGGGGCGAGCCGAGATCGGCGCGGACGCGTTCATCCGCGAGCGCAGCGTCATCGTCGCCACCGGGGAGGTGGTCATCGGGGCCGGCGTCACCCTCGACGGTCGCGTCAAGGTCGTCGGCGACGTCCGCGTCGAGGACGGCGCGTCGATCGCCTCGCGTGTGGTCCTCAAGGGCGCCACCGTCATCGGCTCGGGCGCCTCGATCGGCGAGCGCGCCAGGATTGGCCAGCGCGTCACCATCGGGTCGGACACCGTGATCGGCGACGGCGTCCGCATCGGCAACGACGTCGCCATCGGGACCGGCGCGCAGCTCGCCGCGGGCGCCCAGCTCGGAAACGGCGTCACCGTCGGCGACACGGTCTCGATCGGCGCGTCGACCCGCGTCCTCAACGACTCGGTGATCGGATCGGAGACCACCATCGGCGAGGAGAGCTTCATCGAGCGAGGCGTGCGCATCGGCGAGAGAGTCGTCATCGGCGCCCGCGTCCGCGTGAAAAAGGACGTCGAGCTCGCCGAGGGAACGGTGATTCCGGACGACGAGATCGTCGAGTAGCGCGACACGGGGTGGGTTCTCGGTCCAGAACGGTCCGCAGATTACGCAGATTGAGACTCAAGCTCCATCGTTGAAAAGACGTACCCGTTCCCGTTCCCGTTCCCGTCCTCGAGGGCTCTGGTGCGGAGTCCGATGACCGACTCCGATACCGATGGCCGATACCGACTCCGATGACCGATACCGATGCCGACTCGATGCGCAGGGCGTGTCAAGGACGACGAAGTCGCCGAGCAAAGCGAGGGCACTCTTGACTCGACCGAGCACCGGTTACAATTCACCAGGCGACGCCGCCGCCCCCCCGGCCCGTGTGAAAGCCCCTGGCATCGACTCCGACTCCGACTCCGACTCCGACTCTGACCTCTGATCTCTGATCTCTGACCTCGGGTCTCTGGTCTCTGCCCTCTGATCTCGAGGACGACGACGAGGACGAGGACGAGGACGAGGTCGGGACCGGGCACGGGTACGGGCACGGGACCGGGGACGGGGATGGGAACGGA
>JBFFXF010000010.1:0-50463 GCA_041569895.1 Planctomycetota bacterium
ACTATGCTCCCCCCGCTGCTCCCCCCGCTGCTCCCCCCGCTGCCTCCCACGCTGCCTCCCACGCTGCCTCCCACGCTACCGCCGTGCGGCCCGGCCATGCCCGGGTTGTAGAGGCGGCCGGGATCCTCCTCCCTCGCCACGGCGTTGAGGAACCGCGCGTACTGCGCGTTGGTGATGTGGCGCCGCGAGATCTCGAACGTGTACGCGACGCCGCCGTACGCGCCCGCGCCGCGGTAACTCGCATCCGGGGCGTTCCCGGGATGCGCGACCGTGACGAACTCGATCGCCGCATCGCCGGGCTCGACCAGATCGGTCTCCACGGCGCCGGCCGGCTCCCCGGCACCCCAGCCCTCGACGCCGACGAACTCCGCCGGCAGCGGGAACGGCGCGCTGCGGAAACGACCGCGATCCTCCGGCTCCCGGCCGCGCAGATGCCACTGCGCGAAGGCGAGGAGCGCGCTCCAGTCCTCGGTGTTCGAGTCGTGCGGGCCGCGCCTGTAGTGCAGCCCGTTCCGGTCCCCGGCTCCGAGGAGGTCGAAGACCGGCTGCGCCGCCATCGACGTCGCCTGAGTTCCCTCGGGGTTGGCGAACTCGTCGTCGATCGACTCGGTGCAGAGGAGAGCGCGCGGCGCGACCAGCGCCTTCAGGAAGTGCTGGTCGAACGGCAAGCGCTCCTCCCGGCCGCCGAACCAGCGGATGCGCTCGTGATACCAGTGCGGCTTGTCGTTCATGCCGAGCGACTCCGCGCCGGGTCCGAGGATGCGATACGAGCCCGCGCCGCCCGCGCCGGATCCGTTCGGCACCACCAGCGCGAATCGCTCGTCGAGCGCGCCCGCCAGCAGGGCCATCTTGCCGCCGCGCGAGTGGCCGGTGATGGCGATGGCGTCGAGGTCGACGTCGTCGCGACTCTCGAGGTAATCGACCACGCGCATGCCGCCCCACGCCCAGACGGCGAGCGTCGCCCAGTCGTGATCCGGATACGCGGCCTGCGCCGGACCGATGACGCCCCGGCGGTCGGGATCGAGGTCGTGCCGCGCGTACTCGATGAACATGAAGCCCGCCTCGATGAACATCGGGATCTGCTCCGTGCGCCCGAGCGTGCCCTCCTCGCGGATGACGACCGGGTACGGTCCCGGAGCGTCCGGCACGTAGACGACGGCGTGCATGGTCAGGCGGCGCCTCGAGCCGATGGTCAGCACGATCCACTCCTCGGTCCCCGAGCCGCTGCGGTGCGGCCCGCGCCGGACGACCTCGGCAGTGACGCGGTCGGGTCGCGGCGGCAGATGACCGTACTGGTAGTACTGCATCATCGCCTTGATCTCCTCGCGACGCCGACGCCACTCCTCGCGCGTCGTCACCCGCTCGCCGTTCCCGGCGACGAGGACGTCGGGAAGCCCGCGGCTCGCAGGCAGCGATTCGAGCGACACCGGGGGTCGCCATCCGGCGTCGCCGTCGCCGCTGCTGTCCGCCACCGCAATCGAAGGCACCAGGCAGAGCAGCAGGATCGCCGTGCGGGCGAGCGATCGCCCGCGCCACGCCGCCACGGCCGCGACGACGAACGTCACCAGGAGCGGCAACGCGAGCACGGCGAGCTCCGGGTAGCGAAACGGCGCCCCGAGACCGCCGACGCTGACGATCGGGAACGCCACCATGACGGCCCGGGTGCGCCATGGCTCCGATACGAGCGGCGCCGCGGCGATCAGCACGAGCGCGGTGTGGAAGATCAGGAACGCGGGTGGCCCCTTCGCCCACGCGGCCGCGATCGAGCCCTCGAAGCGGAACACGTAGACGCATGCGACGTGCGCGACGACGACCACCGCGGTGGCGATGCTGACGCGACGATCGCGGACACCCCGAGCGCGCAGGGCGAAATCGAATGCGAGCAGCGTGTAGCCGAGCCACGCCAGGCCGAAGGTGACGGGATCGGAGGCCACGGCGTCACTCCACCTTCAGCCTGACGTCGCGAAACTCGATCCGTGTCCCCTTCTCGTGGAGCTGCAACCCGATGGCGCCGCGCTCGAGGCGCTGCCCCTCGAGCTCGTCGGTGAACTCCGAGGAGAGCTTGCCGTTGATGAACAGCCGGCAATGAGTGCCGCGGGCGACGACGCGCACGCTGTTCCACCCACGCGGCTTCATGTCGGAGACGGAGAAGGCGTCCTCGATCTTGCTGCGACGCACGGAGCCGTCGGTCTCGATCACCAGCCGCGTCCCACGCGGGCAGGCGGGCTCGGCGCGCGTGGCGAAGTGGAAGTCCCACGCGCCGAGGATCCCCGGACCGATGCCGGCGTGCCCGAGGTCGGCGTGGTACCCCTCGAGGGGCCGCTTGCCGGTGGTGTCGGGTCGACTGCGGATCTCGATGCCGGTGTTGCCGTTGGTGAGCATCCGGAACTCGAGTCGCAGCTCGAAGTCGCCGATGTCCTCGTCGCGCCAGATCAGGTACGACTGCCGGTCGGCGCCTCCCGTGGCGAGGATCACCCCATCACGCACGGTCCAGTCCGCCGATGCCGCCTCCGGCGCGACGCGCCAGCCCTCGAGGCTGCCACCGTCGAATATCGACACGAACCCCCCCTCGTTCCCGGCCAGCGGCCGGCCGCCGCGAGCCGTGCGACCCGTGGCGCGCTGTCGCGTGGCCAGCTCGCGCAGCTCGCGCGCCACGGCGGGCTCCCGATCGACGAGGTTGTGGATCTCGAAGAGGTCGTCGCGCAGGTTGTAGAGCTGGCTCTTCATGTCGGGACGAGGTCCCGTGCCGCGGTTCCCGTGGACGCCGCGGCCGAAGTCGCCCGAGTTGTCGCAGTCGATGATCAGCTTCCACGGTCCGCGCCGGATGGCGAAGACGCCGGTGGTCGAGTGATGGATGAGGTCCTCTCGAGCCGCTTCCGGGTCGCCGTCGCCGCGCAGCGCCGAGAGGAAGCTGACGCTGTCCGGCGCGGCGTCCGGAGGCAGCTCCTCGCCGAGGATCTCCGCCATCGTCGCCATGAAGTCCTGCAGCCCGACGAGACGATCACTGACGCTTCCGGCCTGCACCCGTCCCGGCCAGCGCACGATCAGCGGCACGCGGTGCCCGCCCTCCCAGATGCTTCCCTTGAAGCCGCGCAGATCGCCGCACGACTTGTGGCCGTGAGTGAAGCGGTTGTACGATCCGGGCTTGGCGCCGTTGTCGCTGGTGACGATGACCAGCGTGTCGTCGGCCACGCCGGATTCGTCGAGCGCTGCGAGCACGCGCCCGATCATCCAGTCGACGAGCGCCACCATGTCGCCACGCGGACCGGCCTCGCTGGCGCCCCGCATGAACTCCGGGATCACCTCGGGCTCGCACGGCTCGTGCGGAGCCGATGCCGCGAGGTAGAGAAAGAAGGGCGACTCGCGCGGAGCGGCGTCGCGGATGAACTCGGTCGCCTTGCGAGTGAAGATCACGTCAGCCTGCGCGTCGTCCCAGCCCGGCGCGCGGTACCCGCTTCGCTGCTCGAGGTACTTGCCGCGGTAATACTCCGTCGGCTGCTCGACGAAGCGATCGCCCTCGATCAGCGCGTACGGCACGTTGCACGTCGGACAGGAGGCGGTGCCGACGAAGACGTCGAAGCCGAGCTCGACCGGCCCGCCGGTGAGCGGACGCGTGAAGTCGATCTTGTCCTCCTCCTCGCGCGGCAGCGTCCCACCGCGCCATGGAAGCGGCCGGTCGAAATCGAATGTCGTTCCCGGGCGCGCGGAGAAGCCGATGCCGAGATGCCACTTCCCGATGCACGCCGTGCGGTAGCCGTGGCCGCGGAGGAACGACGCGACGGTCGTCCTGGTGCGCTCGATCAGCGGCGGCTCGTAGCTGAAGAGCACCGAGCGCTTGAGCGCCGATCGCCAGCAGTACCGTCCGGTGAGGATGGCGTAGCGGGACGGCGTGCACACCGTCGCGGCCGAGTGCGCGTCCGTGAAGCGCATCCCCCCGGCGGCGAGGCGATCCATGTGCGGCGTCGGGATCCGCGAGCCCGGGTTGTAACAGCCGACGTCGCCGTAGCCCATGTCGTCCGCGAGGATGAAGACGACGTTCGGCCTCTCGGCGCTCTCGAGCGAGCACACCTGCAGGCAGATGGCGATCGCGAGAGCTCGACCGGCGGTCATCGGTCGCTCCCCGACCGGTCGCTGGCGTCGTCGCCGCCGTCGTCGTCGACCGGCGCGCGGCTGTCAGCCGGCCCGCGATCTTCCTTGCGGTCGCGGCGATCGACGATGGGCGTCTCGGCGTCGATCTCGTTGCCCTCGAGCGTCACGCTGCCGACCTTCTCCTCGATCAGGACGCCGACCGTCTGCGACCGCGCTCCCTCGCCGCGCGCGTCGCGAAGGACGTTGCGCTCGAGGACGAGTCCGCTCACGTGGCCACGGATGCGGATCGCCGCCGCGCCCGCTTCCGCGCCGTTCTCCTCGATCAAGTTCTCCACCAGCCGGTTGCGGTGCGGCGCCATCGGGAAAGTCTCGTTGCGAAAGAAGACGCCGTTCGACGCGTTGCGCCGCACGGTGTTGCGCCGGATGAGGTTGTCCGAGTCCTTGTGCCCGATCGAGATCCCGAATCGACCGTTCCCCTCCAGGACATTGTTCTCGAAGAGCCCGTGACGGACGCGCCAGCAGAGAAAGAGTCCATCGGAGCCGTTGCCCCGCGCGACGCAGTCGCGGACGAGCGGACGCTGGGAGCCGCTGCCGGGGTGAATGCCGAGCGACGCGTTGCCCTCCACCGTGCACCGGATCACCTGGACGTCGTTCGACTGCTGGAAGCTGATGCCGTCGCCGTTGAAGGCGCGCACCGTGCAGTCCTCGATGACCGTTCCGAAGCCGCGGTAGAGGAAGATCCCGGCGCCGCGGCAGCCGTTCAGGTGCGCGTTGCCCTTGCGATTGCCGTCGATCACCAGACCGACGACGCGGGCGTCCTCGATGTCGTGGCCGCTGACCACCGGAAACAGCGTGCCGGCCCTGGCGTCCCTGTGAACCATGCAGTCGGCCATCAGCGGCCGATCGATCGAGAACGTGTTGCCGCTCCGTCCCGTGATGCGGGCGACGGTGGTGTGGAACCCGCCGGCAGCGGAGTCCCAGACCGCCACGCCGGCTCCGACGTGAAAGCCGGTAGCGTCCTCGACGGTGATCTGCTGCTCCCCGAAGTCGCCGTCGAGCGCCAGTCGCGAGACCGCGCCGTCCGCCTTGCGGAGGATCGTCTTCCCCGCGACGCCGCGCACCGTGACGGCGGAACGCAGGTGAAGCGAATCGCGCATCAGGTACTCGCCGGGGCCGATCTCGACGGTGCCCCCGCCGAGCCCGGCGACGTAGTCGACGGCCGCCTGGAGGGCGCGGTTGTCGTCGCCCACGATGTCGGCGTCGCGCCGCCCCACCGAGACGCGCGGCCGCTCGTCCATCTTCGAGTGCATCGCGCGAGGCAGCTGCTGCTCGCCTGCGGCGGGAGCCTGATCGCGGACCTCGTCACCGCCCCGGACGGGAACGGCCAACGTCGTCGCGAGGACGACAAGAAGGGTGATGAGCTGCGGGCGTGTCGCCATCGTCGAACTCCCTCTCGTGAGTATCGGTATCGCGGGCGCGGCGCGGTCGACCTCCGCGCCGCCGGCGCCGTTTCGGCATGTCGGGCCAAATTGTATCACGGGCACCGAGCACGGCGGGCGGTTTCCCGGAGCGCGGAACTCCGATCGGAGTCGGCATCGGAATCGGTCATCGGAGTCGGCATCGGAGTCGGAATCGGTCATCGGAATCGGTATCGGTATCGGTCATCGGAATCGGAGTCGGTCATCGGAGTCGGTCATCGGACTCCGCAAGCAGAGCCTTCGAGGACGAGGACGGGCACGGGAACGGGGACGGGTACGGGAACGGGAACGGGAACGAGGACGAGGACGGTTCCTGCAACGCCGGGCCCCGAATCACTTCGCCCAGTCAATGCGCGTCACGGCGTGAGGCAGCAACGACAGATTGAGGCTCTGCCGCGCGAGCTCGAGTGTCTCGCCGGGCTCGCCGTGAAACGCCTCCGGCGAGCGCATCGCCTGCACGCGGGTGCGCTCGTCGAGGTGGCGCACGCGCACCGGACCGGAGAGGCCGTGAATGATCACATCGCGCCGCTCCCCGGTGACGTTGGCGACGAGCAGGCGCAGCGAGTCGCCCTTCTCGAGGCACAGCCCGTGCACGGCGAGCGGTCTGCTGGACCGCACGGGACGGACGCGTCCGCCGGCGAACTCGCCGATGTCGGCGAAGACGTGATACACGGGATAGACGCCACCGGGAATCGAGTCGAAGAGCTCGGGCTCCGGAGGACCGTCCGGCGTTTCCATGACGCCGAGCCAGCCGGTGGTCTCGAAGTAGGTGACTCCGTCCGCGCCCGCCTCCGCGAGGTACTTGACGCTGCCCACGGTCCAGCCGGCGTTGAAGAGCGACGGCTGACGCGGATCGACGCGTGCCGGGAGCTCGCCGGGTTGCGGCGCCGGCTGCGGTCCGGTGGCGTTCGGGTTGAAGCGCGGCTTCAGGGTGACCGGCGAGACGAGAAGCGGTCGATCGCCGACGAACTGCCGCGCGCTGCGCACGGTCTCGCCCTGCATCGCGAGCGTCTCGACGAGAGAGCGATCGTCGAAGGCGTGCACTTGCGGGTTGATCGAGTAGACCACGCGGTCGAAGGCGGAAACGTCCGGTCGCCCGCGGTTGAGCTCCGTGAAGTACGCGTTCGTCCCGCCGCCGACGGTGGGCCTCCCTTCCCAGGCGCGCAGCCGCTCGCGCGCCAGCTCGACCAAGCGCGGATCGGTCGTCTTCTCTCCCTCGCGGAAGACCAGCCAGACGCCGACCTCCGGCCGGATGTCGGGGAGCGCCTCGACGAGCGTGCCGAGCTGTGATCCCACGTCCTCGCCGAGGTGGAGCGCCACGTGGAGGCCGGTGTCGAGACGCCGCGCCTCTCGAGCCGCACGACGCAGGTCCGCAGCCCACCCGTCGCTCGAGAGTCGCAGGTCGACACGGAGGTGATCCAGGTTGAGCGCCCTCAGCCGGGTCGACGCGTGCTCGTCGTGTGTCTGCCCGTGACTCGCCGCCTGCAGCCCGATGCGCGGCAGCGGCACGGCGCGACTCGGTCCCGCGATGGTGAGCACGATCGGCTCCTGCCGTGGATCGAGCGGCACCGCCTCCCGCGGCGCGCGACCGAGCAGCTTCACGGTGACCGACTGCTCGATGCGGGTGCCCGCGGCCACCTCGACCGGGAACGCGAGCTCGAGCGGCGTGCAATACGTCTTGAAGGACGCGTCGGTCCAGTTCCGCTGGTCCTCCATCTCGAAGACCTCGCCCTCGAACGAGACGCGCGCCCAGAGCGCCGGCCGCACCTGGTGCGCGATGGCGCGGATGTTCTTGAAGGGCTGGTGAGGCGAGATGAGCTCCGGGAAGCGGTCCCGGAAGGACTCGCCGTCGGCGGTCTCGACCAGGCACCCCGCTCCCGCCACCTGCGGCGGATGGAGCACGCAGAAGCCGATGCGGTTGCGAAGGAAAGTCGACCGAGCCTCGCCGTCGAACTCGAAGAGCAGCGTGTCGGGCGCCGTGCCGAGGATGCGGCCGCTCCATGCGAAGTCGATGTTCCCCTGCCGGCACTCGACGTCGAACGTCACCTCGAACGCGTCGTCGCCCTGATCGACGGCCACCCGCGAGAGCTCCGGCTTCACGGTGCCCCAGTTCTCATCGCGAACCGCCGCGTAGATGCCGCGAAGGACCTCGACATCACCGACGCGAACGTACCGCACCCATCCGTTCTCCGGCGTGAAGAGAACCGAGAGCGGCCCGGCCCGAAGCTCGATCGGCTCCGGCCCCACCGTGCCGCATCCGGACACCACCAGGCCCACGACCAGGCCGACAACGCCACGCGCGAACCTCGGCATCGTCCCCGTCCCCGTGCCCGTCCCCGGTCCCGTGCCCGATCTCATTTCCATCCTCGACCCCCCCATCGATCCCGGAGTCCTCGTTTCCACTCCTCTCTCGTTCGCGTCACAAAAGCGCGGCCGAAGTCCGACGAGGACGGGAACGCAGATTACGCAGATTACGCAGATTCAGGAAGAGAACGGTCCACAGATGACCCAGATCGGGACGGACCCCTTGCGGTCTCTGTCTCTGTCCTCTGGTCACTGTCTCGGTCCTCCGACTCCGTCTCTGTCTCCACCCCGGGACCCGACTCCGATCGCTCCGGTCCCGACATCGTCCACGACGATGACCGCGATGGTGTTCGGGACCGGGACCGGGACCGGGACCGGGTCCGGGGCCGGGTCCGGGGCCGGGACGCGCATCGACAAGGGTCCCTCCTCACATGCTGCTTGTCCGACGGGAGTGCCGCCGGTACGCTGATCTCAAGCGTCGTATCGTACCCCAGATCCGCGAGACCGCCATGCATCACCGCCCGGTGTCGTTCCTGATCGCCGTCGTCGTCCTGTCCTCGGCCGGATCGGCGCTCGCCGACATCCTCGTCGAGGACACCACGTGGTCCGGGGACGTTCTCGTCGAGAGGGACCTCGAGGTGCCGTCGGGCGTCACGTTGCGGATCGAGCCGGGGACGACGGTGTCGCTGGCGAGCGCCGTGTCGGTGCGGGTCTCGGGCGCGCTGATGGCGATGGGCACGAAGGCCCGGCCGATCACCTTCACGCGGGCGACGGCCGCTCCGTGGGGGCGCCTGCTCTTCCTCGGCGCGGCGGACAGCCGGTTCGAGCACTGCATCGTCGAGTACTCCGACTGCGAGGGCGATCACAAGGACTACTACGACGACGGCGGCTCGAACTGTGACCCGCCCGACAACCGTCCGCCGAGGAGTTACTTCCAGGCGGTGGTCGTCGTCGCGAGCCACGTGGACTTCGACAGCTGCACCTTCCGCAACCTCCCCGACGCCGGCGCCGGCGCCGAGGGCGACGCCATCGCCGTCATCTCGGACGACCCGGAGATTCCCGGCGAGGCGAGTGCGACCATCGTCGGCTGCGAGTTCCTGTCGATCGGGCAGGGGATCCACACGCGATACTCGTACGTCCTCGTCGAGGACTGTTATTTCACCGGCCACAACGGCGACAACGACGACATCGACCTCTACGGGGAGAGCACGCCGGCCCCGCTGATCCGCAACAACCTCTTCGTCGATCCGAATCACGACGACATGATCAACCCGACCGCCTGCTCGGCGGTGATCGTCGGAAACATCATCTCGGGCAGCGACGACCACGGCATCGTGCTGCGCGATCGTTGCGATCCGGTGCTGATCAACAACGTCGTCTACGACTGCAGCAGCGCCGGCATCGCCGTGCAGAACACCTGCGACGCGCTCCTGATCAACAACACCATCGTCGACTGCGGCCGCGGCATCCGTTTCTTCGATCACACGGGGCGCTGGGACGAGCCGTACTGCCTGGCGCCCGGAAGCGGTCGCGCGACGCTGATCAACTGCGTCATCTGGGACTGCCCGACGACGCTCCTGCTGACGGACAGCCCCGCCCCGGGCGATCCCGGATCACATGCGACGTTGATCCACTGCGACATCCAGGGCGGCGAGAGCCGGATGTCGATCTCGGCGTCGTCGACCGTGACCTGGGGGGACGGGAACATCAGCGCCGACCCGCTCTTCGCCGATCCCGCCAACGGGGACTTCAGGTTGCGAGAGGGCTCGCCACTGATCGATGCGGGGACCGCGGATCGGGCGCCCGACTCGGACATCGATGGCCACGGTCGTCCCTGCGGCGACGGCGTCGACATCGGCGCCACCGAGTTCGGTCAGTGCGGCGTCGAGCCGGTGGTTCGCTTCGTCCGCGCTGACGCCAACGCCGACGGCACCATCGACGTGTCGGATGCCGTCACCGTCCTGCTGCACCTCTTCCGCGGCGGATCGCTGTCGTGTCAGAAGGGCGCGGACGCCGACGACAGCGGGGTGCTCGACGTCACCGATGCGATCCACACCCTGCGCTTCATCTTCACCGGCGGACCGCCGCCGCCTGCTCCGTCGGTGACGTGCGGCCGCGACCCGACCGATGACTCGCTCACCTGCGACGCGCACGCGGCGTGTCCCTGATCGCAAGGCTTTCCGCACAGGGCGCAAGAGGCGTCGAGCTTCCGGCGCGCGCGCTCGGAAGAGCTGCTCTCCGCTTGTATCTAAACGAGAACGACACTCACTCCGAGCATGACGTCGGACCGTCGCAGCTCAGCGTCTCGCGCTCCGAGAGCCCGCAACCCGGGTACGGCGAAGCCGGCTCCCGCCCCCCGCCAAACAGGAAGTTGAGCAGGTAGATCGCATCGGTGAGATCGATGACGCCCGTCGAGTCCGCATCCGCGGCCGCGGAGCAGCAGAGGACGCCGCCAGTCTTGAACAGCCAGTCGAGCGTCGTCACCGCGTCGCTGATCTCGGTCTGTCCGTCGCAGTTGCTGTCGCCGCGGATGAACGCGATCGGCGTGTCGCCCTCGGAAACGCGTCCGATCACCTCGATCTCCGCCATCGCCACGCCCGGCTTGCCGCCGTACGAGCCGGAGACGTTCTCCTCGTGGATGACGAGCTGGAGGCGATCGATCGCGCGGGAGGCGTCGAGAGCGAGGCTCGTCCCGGTGACCGCGATCGGCCCCTCGACCACGCCGCGACTCCGGACCTCTCTGCCGAGCAGGCTGATGACGCGCACCGAGCGGATCTGCTGATCCAGCCGCGGACGCTCGCCATCCCCCGACGGGGGCGCGTAGAGGACGATCTCGCGGGCCCGAATCGGCTGCTCCCATCGCAGCTCGAGGCTCGCCGATCGAGTCTCCGCCGCCCACTCGGAGCGGACGTCCCCCGTGCGACGATCGAGGAGGTTCTCCGGCCGCTGCACGAGCACCAGGTCCGTCAGCGGCGTCCGGCGCGATGAGCTCGCGATGATGTCGGCGCTCGGCGCCATATTGGTCCACTGGAACCCGGCCGGCACCGGAAGCATCGAGTGGCCGACGTGGCACCCGATGCACCGCGCCTGCTCCCCGGCCAGCCCGAAGTTGTGTCCACCGACGTGGAAGACCTGACCGTCGCGACCGACGGGAATCCGGTTGTCGCTCGTGCGCAGCATCTCGAAGAGCGACACCCCGCCGGGGAGCTCGACCTCGATCCTCCCCGTGCGGTCGATGTCGCGGCGCGCGATCAGCACCGGCTCGTCCGGCGTCGCCAGGCCGGTCCGCTGCGGGTTCATGTAGAACTCGATCGCGAGGCCCTCGACGGCCGGCGGCGCGTTGCCGACCGGCACACCGATCGACGCGTTGCCGAAGATGTTCTCGACGACGAAGGTGAACTTCCCGCCGCGCTCGAAGGCCTCCTCGACCGTGGCGGGTGGCTGATCGGAAAGCCTGAGCTTGACGCGATCGCGGATGATCGGCGGCACGGGTCGCGGCTCGAGCGGCACCGCCCCGACTTCCCAGGTGCCGGGGATGCGGTGCAACGGCTGGAGCTTGCCGCCGGCGTCCTGCAGGTGCAGGTCGTAGTCTCCGGAATCGGGGCTGGTGGCGCTGACGATCAGCCGGCCGTCGGGCAGCACGTCGGCGGATGCGTAGATCCGGTCGATCGGCTCCTCGCCGAAGTCGAACGTCTGCGGCCCGCCGAGCGCATCGGGCGGCGCCGCGCCGCGACGCACGGTGCGCAGACCGTCACCGCGAGGCAGCCCGAGGAACGGTGTGCGCGGGATGAAGAGCGCGTAGATGGTGCCGTCCCGGTCGAACGTCGGACGCCACGCCTGGGTGAGCTCGCGGTCGAGCCCGACCCCGGCGAGCATCGCCATGCCGGAGCCGTCCGGATTGATGTCGGCGAGGAACCAGCTGTTGAGGCCAGGGAACTCCTCGTCGGTGAGCGCCCGGGACACCGGCGGCAGCGGCTCGCCGTCGACCGGCATCGGCTCGAGGTCACCGTAACCCGGTGAGCCCGGCGGCACGGTGGGATCGTCGGGATCCTCCTCGCCAGACGGCGTGACGCCGAAGATCGCGCTCCGCCACCAGCGCGAGTAGACGATCTTGCCGGTCACCGGATCGATCGCCGGCGTGTCGGCGCCAAAGCGCTCCGTGGTGATGCGGTGCAGGTCGCTGCCATCCTCGTTGACGACGTAGAGGTTGGTGCCGCGCTTGCGGCCGTCGGGCGCGACCACCGGATACCGCGTCGACACGAAGACGATGCGACCGTCCGGCAAGTACGCCGGATCGACGTCGTCGTAACCGCGCAGCGCGCTCGCCGCCGCGCCGAAGGGCGTCAGGTCGAGCTGTCGGTCGGACCGCGTCACCTGCCGCAGTCCGCTGCCGTCGGCGTTGACCTCGTAGATTCGCCAGGCTCTCTCGGTGCGCGAGTAGCCTGAGAATACCACCCGATCGCCGCCCCACGACACGTCCGGATCCATGACATCGATCAGGGCCGCCGCATCCTTCGTGCCATCGACGAGGACGCGGAGGGCGCCGGCGGCCTCGCGCACGAGGAGGCGACCGCTCGTGGCCTTCTCGATGGCGGCCGGCCGGACCGCGGAGTCCGGATCGACCCGAAGATCACGCGACGCGAAGACGACGGGGACGTCGGCGGCGCCTGCCGCGACGCCTGCCGACAGCGCCCAGAGAGCGCCGACGACGGTCGCCAGGACCGTGGAGAGGTGAACAGAACGCAGACGCGCCATCAAGACCCCCTTTCGGCCGGCTCCTTCCGGCACACGGATGCTGATCGCTCACAGGATCAAAAGAAACACTCGAACTCGTCCGACGTCAGGTCGAGACCGGGTTCGGGGAAGGGCGGCGGCAACTCCGGACCGCCCAGAAACAGGAAGCTCAGGATTCTCACGGCATCGGTGATGTTGACGGTCCCGTCGTCGTCTGCATCCGACTCGTCCAGACAGACCGGGCGCGAGTTGCCGAGGAAGAGGAAGTTGAGAATGTGCGAGCTGTCCGCGATGTCGACGCGCCCGTCGTGGTTCGAGTCACCGCGCAAGATGCCCTGGAGCTCGCCCTCGACGACGCGGATGCGACCCGCAGCGAGGTTGGCCGGCAGCCGTGAGGCCCCGGCCGAGACCAGCTCGTTCTTGAGCGCCACCGGGCCGAAGCCGGCGCCATCCGGGCCGTTGGTCGGCTGGATGACGATCTCCGTCCCCGGCCGGGCCTCCAGGGAGACGCGCCCGACGATCGAGAAGACGTGCAGGTTCTCCCCCGGGGCCACCGGCAGCGCGGTTCCCCGGAGCGACGGCACCACCGCGACGACGACGACGTTCTCATCGCCGCGGAGCCGGCGCACGGCCAAGTACGAGCTCCGCACCGGGACGCCGTCGAGGAGCGCCCCGGTGAAGCTCACCGCGTTGCCGGGCACGGTGTCGAAGAGGTCCGGATCGACGTCGATCAGGACCTGAAACGCCTCGACCTCCTCCGAGATCGACACGAGCACGGGAACGCGGACCACCTGTCCGGGCACCGCCTCCGCCTCGCCGATGGCGATCGTGTCCTCGGTCGTCAGGGGCGGCGTCGTCGTGTCCTCGGCGCAGCCGAGCCGGTCGAGCGTCGGGTCCGGCCCGGTGGACAGGAACGGGTCGGGAGGCGGAAGCCCCTCGAGGTGGAGATGATTCAGGAGGAAGACGACGTCCGACATCGAGATGCCGCCGTCGTCGTTGGTGTCGGCGGCGTCGAGGCACGCCGGCACCGTCTCGTCATCGCCATCGAAGAGGAGGCGACCGAGAAGCACCGAGTCGGCGATCGAGACCTGCCCGTCCAGGTTGATGTCGCCGCGGGCGAAATCGAGCGTCGGACCGTCCGGCGGGCCGATCGGGATGTCGGGCGGGCCGCAGTCCGGCACGCTGCTCGGCGAGTCCGGACTCGTGCAGCCCGTGTTGCCGAGCGCCTCGGGCACGGCGAGCGTGTCGCCGACGAGCGACGGCAGGATCGCCCGGCCGGTCTCGAACACGACGAGCTCCGCTTGCTCGACGACGACCTCGTAGTCTCCTGCCGGCGTGTCTCCCTCGAGGCAGACCTGGATCTGCATCGCGGGCTGGGTCTCGCCGGGCTCGATGGTCGTCACGCCGACGAGCGTCGACAGGAACCCGAGACGCAACGCGCCGTCGAACGGCCTGGCGCCCGCGAAGCCGGCGGCGAGCGTTCCCGAGAGGTCGGTGGCGCTCAACACCGACCCGAAGCGGGCGCCCTCGATCCGGATGATGGCGAAGTAGCCGGCGAGATCGACGGTGTTCGTGACGAACACGTTGAACGTCGCGCGGCCGGTGGCGTCCGCGATGGCGTTGGACACGCGGAACACCGAGTCCGGCTCCTCCGCCGGCGGCTCGACGGCGTACTCGCGGCAATCAATCTCGTCCTGGTGGCCCTCGCCCGGCTCGGGGAACGGGCGACACGGGGGCAAACCACCGAGGACGAGGTAATTCAGGAGAAAGATCGAATCGGTGAGGTTCAGGGAGTCGTCGGCGTTGACGTCCGCCGTGCGCATGCAGCCCGGAGGCTGGTTGCCCCGGAAGAGGAAGCTGAGCAGGAAGTGCGAGTCCGCGACCGAAGCCACCCCGTCCTGGTTGATGTCGCCGCGCAGGTAGGGTATGGCGTCGACCCGGCCGGCGGGCACGAGGGCGAGGACGGCGACGAGCGCCAATCGGCGAGCGGTGCGCCGTGCGCCGTGTGTGGTGTGTTGCATGGAGACCCCTCTCGACGGAGATCCAACGCTCCAGGGGGGCATTGTATGCAAAAGCCCGACCGGACGCGATCCGCCGGGGGCCGATCCGAAACGCGCGACAGCACGCAAAGCGCGGCGCTGCAACCATTCCCGACCGCCCGCGGTGCGTCCCGGAAGCCGCCGTACCCCACCGCGCAGTAAAGCAGCTTTTACAGCGTTCGCCGGGCCCGTCCGCCGGCGAGGACGATCTCCTCGAGCGTCTCGATGATGCCGGTCTCGATCTCTCGACGGCGAGTCGCTCGCGGCGCGAGGTGCTTCTGATTCACCTCGAGCTCGATCCCCAGGTAGCGCGACGGCGCGAAACGTCGGCGGAGCGCCGTCGTCAGGCCATCGGCGGCGCCGCGATACGGCGTGTTGCGCAACACGCGGAGGCCGGGCAACCCCTCGGCGAGCGATCGACGCCAGAGCGCGCACAGCTCGCGCTCGCCGCGACGGCGCGGATCGTAGAGGAGCGAGACGTCGGCGCGCCGCACCTCGCCGGAGAGCACCGGCGTGAAGGTGTGGACGCCGACATGGAGCACCCGGGCGCCGTCCCCGACGAGCACGCTCACCCGCGACGCGACGCGATCGCGGTGGGGCCGGTGATGGCGCTCGAGAATGCGACGCTTCTCATCAGCGTCGAGGTCGCGGGTGACCTCGGAGAAGACGCGCGGATTGTGGCTCGAGCGATTCGGGTCGACGAGCAGGCGCGTCACCGTCGATGCGATGAGCGGCGCCCCGAGACGCCGGGCGATCTTCCGGGCGAGCTCGATGCCGCCCGGGTCCCAGCCGCGGTGGCTCCTCAGCAGGCGCTCGCGACCACGAAAAAGCGACGCATACCGTCGCGGCACGGCGTTGCCCGCGTGCTCGCACGTGACGAGGAGCCGGAGGCGCGAGGCTCGCTCACGCCCGCTCATACGCCGTTCGCTCACACGCCATTCGCTCACACGCCATTGAAGAGCTCTCCCCCTCGCAGGCAGTCGCAGAGACGGCGGTAGACATCGGCGAGTCGCTGCCGGCTCGGCTCGCCCCCGAGCGCCGACGCGATGCGCCGGGCGAGCGTGCCGCGATCGAGCACGGCGCGCAGGGCGTCGTCCCACTCGCTCCCCGCGACGTCCGGCGCGCACAGCGTCTCGCCGGCGATGTGTCTCCAGAGCTCGCCGACCGTGGCCCGCCGCCCGGCGTGCCCGAACGCCTCGAGGTACGCCGGGTTGTCGATGACCGCGTCCTCCGCCGCGGTCGTGGCGGCATCGAGAATCGCGGCGAGCGGCGCGACCTCGAGCCGATCCTGCGCGACCCGGTCGCTCCAGCGGCCGGAGGCGAGAGCCTCGACGGCCGCGACCACGAGCGCCGCGACGGCGAGGTCGGCACGCGGGCACTCCTGCACGTCGAGCAGCCGGATCTCGATGGCGCCGCGATCGAAGCGGGCGATGGCGCCGCGGGCGTTGAGCCACTCGTGACGGAGGATGCCCTCGGGATCGTACGGCGCGATGTCCCGGTACATCCTCTCGAGGATCTCCGACTCGTACTCGGCGCGCGAGGAGACCACCTCCGGGATGACGTCGCCGCTCACGGACGGCACGCGCCGGGCGTTCCGCCGGTACACCGAGAGGCGTGTGTCGAGCATTCCGGAGAGACGACCGTCGACGACCGGAGAGCTCGCCGCGAGACCCGGGAGGATCGGCAGCACAAGGCGGATCGCCGCGTGCAGCCGGCCGAACTCGTCGTCGTTCGCGAAGGGCAGGTTGATGTGCGTGCTCTGCAGGTTCGACCAGCCGTGTCCGCTGCACCCGAAGATTCGGTCGAAGGCGGTGTAGACCGGGCTGTACTCGTGCGGCCAGAGGCGGGTGTCGGTCGCGGGGTCCATCCACGGGTGCATCGCCGTCGACATCAGCCGCCCGCGGTGCGTCGAGAGGATGCGCTCGATGGCGCCGACCTGCTCCTGGAACGCGTCGGCGAGACCCGAGAGGCTCGGCGCCGGTCCATTCGTCTTCAGCTCGATGACGTGGAGGACCAGCTCGTTCGACCACGCGAGGTCGCCGAGCTCGACCTCGGAGACGTACTCGCCGGCGATGGAGCGCAGGACCTCGTCGCAGATCGGCAGCACGTCGAGCCCGGCTTCGTCGACGATCATGTACTCGATCTCGACCCCGAAACCCTCGAAGAGGTGGATCGGCGCGTCAGGCTCGGACACTCCCGTTCCTCTCGCCGCGCAGGGCGCGGATCCTCTCGAGGAAGACCGACACGACGCGCCGGTAGAGCTCGTCTCCGAGAATACGATCCTCGCAGTCGGTCTCGATCGTCGGGTTGTCGTTGACCTCGATGACGACCGTCTTGCCGCCCACTTCCTTGAGGTCGACACCGTAGAGGCCGTCGCCGAAGATCCGCGCCGCCCGGAGCGCGGCGCGCACGACCTTCTCCGGAGCGCGCCGCAGCGGGATCGCCTCGACGCGGCCGTAGCGACCGCTGCCGCCGCGCTTCCAGTTGATGATCTGCCAGTGCCCCCCCGCCATGTGATACTTGCACACGTACAGCGGGCGCCGGTCGAGGATGCCGACACGCCAGTCGAAGGTGCTCGGGCTGTACTCCTGGGCGACGATCATCTCGGAGTCGTCGAGAAACTCGCGCACCGTGGTCTCGAGCGCCGCCGGATCGTCGACCTTGACGACGCCGAGCGAGAACGAGCTGTCGGGGCGCTTCAGGATGACGGGGAAGCCGAGACCGTCGCCGATCAGGTGCAGGTTGTCGCGGTGCGCGATGATCGTCCGCGGCGCCGCCACGCGGTGCTTCGCGAGCACCTCGGCGAGATAGACCTTGTTGGTGCAGCGCAGGATCGAGTCGGGATCGTCGATGACGACGAGCCCGGCCTCCTGCGCCCGGCGCGCGAGGCGGTACGTGTGGTGGTCGACGCCGGTGGTCTCGCGGATGAAGAGCGCGTCGTACTCGGCCAGCCGGGCGGCGTCATCCTTGCGGATCAGCTCCGCGCGCATGCCGAGGTCGGACGCCGCCTTGATGAACTTCGCCAGGGCGGGCGGATCGGACGGCGGCTGCGCCTCGTCGGGATCGTGGAGGATCGCCAGGTCGTAGAGCGCGCTGCTCCGGCGCCGGCTCGGCGCGCGGCGACGCGAGAAGTACTGGCTCGCCACCTCGGCGACGAAGGGCCGGTGAGAGTCGGGCACGTCGTGCCCCGAGATGATGTTGATCCTCTGGATCTCCCAGGTCTTCTTGCGCGCGAAGTACACGCGCAGCAGCGGAGCCGGATAGAGATTGAAGAGGCGCGCGCTGAGCCGGTCGTACCGCTTCGCGAGGTTGCGGCCGAAATAGATGCTGAGCTCGAACCGCGGCGACGTGAGGCGCGCCAGGCTCTTCTGGATGAGCTCGTCGAGCTCCTGCGACGCGACGCGGATGATGCTCGTCGATCTGAGGTCCTGCGTCGTCGCCAGGCTCGGCAGGCACCGGTGGCCGCGAGCCTCGGCGAGCAGCGAGACGTAGTAGCCGAGGCTCTGGTACGCGTTCGACCGGCAGAGGTTGTAGACCCTGGCGCCACGGACGTCGAGGTAGCGCCGATCGGTGAGGTAGTCTCGCGCCGCGACGAGCTCGATCTCCGGCGTCTCGAAGGGCCAATTGGCGGGCGTGTTGACGACGACGATGTTCGGCCTGGGCTTCATCAGCGCTCGCGCTCGCGCTCGAGGACCAGGAGGTTCCCGTCGTAGGTCAGCGTGCCGAGGAAGATCGCGCCGATGACGCGATCGATGTCGACCTCGTAGTGCTGCGTCTCGGACACCGGGTTCGGGTGGAACGGATCCGAGATGCGCACCCTGCGCCTCGAGCGGTCGTAGCCGGAGAGAATGACGAAGTGGCCCACCGGCAGGCCGCGGATGTCGTCCGGCTCGTCATCCGGCCCGAACTCCCGCGCGCTGCGGTAGAGAAACGTGGCGCTGAGCCCGGTGAGGATCGGCACCGAGCGGTCGAGGTACCGCCGCAGCAGGTCATCGGTGAGGTCCTCGAACGCCAGCTTCCCGCCGAGCTCGACGAAGCGCAGGTAGGCGCGCGTCGCGGCGCGCAGCTTGCGCGCCTTCTTGACCTCGAGCTGACGCTTGAGCCGCTCGGAGAGATCGACGCCGGGCGACGCGAACCAGGTCGGGTCGAAGACCTGCAGGTTGTACGTGTAGATGGTCGCGCGGTAGCCGCGCTCGAGCGCGTGCTGCGCCAGAAGCACCGCGAGGGTGCCGCCGTCGGCGAGCTTCCCGGTGGACGCGATGACCTCGTCGAGCGAGACGTCGTCGCCGTGATAGCGATAGACCGCGTGCAGACAGGTCGGCCCGCACGTCGTGTCGTCGGGCTGCGGATCGATCTCGAGCAGGATGCCGTTCTCCATGACGGCCGTATTCTACTCGACCGGCGAGCAGCCCACCACGGGCGGCGCGCCGCTCGCCATCGCCCCCCGTGGCGGGGCGATCCGGCTCGACGGCCGGTCGACGGCGGCGCGAGCCCGCGGCGGGCCAGCGCCATTCGGCCCGGAGGAGGGCCGGAATGGCGTCAGACCGTTTCGGTCCTCGAGCGCAGGTCCTCCCAGCGGATGACGCGGGGGGTGAAGCTGCGCTTCGAGCGGTCGTACATCGCCTTGCGGCCCATCAGCGCCATCAGGGTGCTGACGCGGGCCGTCTCGTGGTTCGAGTAGGGCATCTCGCCGGTCCGGACGCAATCGATGAAGGCGGCGAACTCCTCCTCGGTGCCGTTGTCGTAGCCCTCCGAGGCGGGCGCGACGCGCTCCTTGGTCTTCTCGCGGTCGCGCAGGTAGCGCATGCCGCGGGTCAGGTCGTAGGCGCCGCGCTCGCAGAAGACCCAGAGCTTCTCGTTGATGAAGTTCTGCTCCTCCGGCTTGGTCGACGGCCCCTCGTCCTCGCCGATGGTCCCCGGCACGCCCATGAAGTGCGTGTAGGAGAAGATCACGTTCCCCGGGAACTCGAACGCGGTGGCCGAGCCGGCCTCGGAGAGGTGCTTGATCGACGTCTCTCCGAGGTTCATCGGCGGCCGCCCGATCGACACGCAGTTCAGCGGCGGACGGTTCTTCATCACCCACGACATGGCGTCCATGTGGTGGCACGCCTGCTCGATCAATCGGCCCCCGTCCCAGTCCGCGTCGGCCGGGCCCTGCGGGTGGAAGAAGTGCCAGTGCCCCTGGAGCGCGTAGACCTTGCCGAGCTTCTCGGCGTGGATCTCCTCGACGATCTTCCGGTGACCCGGGATGTAGCGGCGCTGGAATCCGAACTGCACCCACTTCTTGGTGCGGCGCGCCGCGGCGACGAGCTGGTCGACGCGCTCGACGGTCGAGTCGACCGGCTTCTCGCTGAAGCAGTTGAAGCCCATCTCGAGGACCGGCACGACGACGCGCGCGTGGTTCTGGACCTCGACGACGACGCTGACGCCATCGGGCTTCTCCTTCTCGAGCATCACCCGAAAGTCCTTGTAGGCGTTCGGACGGTGCTCCCTGGCGATCTCCTGCGCTCTCTTCAGCCGGTCGTCGCGCAGCTCGCACACGCCGGTGATCCTGGCGCCCGGGACCGCCGCGAGGGCGCGCAGGTCACGCGATCCCCGGCCACCGCAGCCGATGGTGCAGACCTTGACCGTGTCGTCCCTGTTGAGCACGCCCGCCCCGAGGATCGATGGCAGGGCGAGAGCGGACGCTCCCGCCGCCGACGTCGCGATGAACTTCCTCCGGGACACCTGTCGCTGCCGTGTCGCGTCCATGACCTTCCTCCTGCGATCTTCCGACGAGACCTCGCAAGCGCGAGAAACCGTCAACACCCCGTACACCCTCCGGACGGGCATCGTACCGCGAGCGCGGACCCGGTCAAACGGTAACGTGACGTCGCGGCGTGAAACCGAGCTTCATGCCACGCGGAAAAATCCGCCTTCGGCGCGGACGGCGCGCGGGCCATATTGGGTGACAACTTCCCTGAATATTGTATTCTTCTCAAGACGGATTGTCCGTCTCGTGGCAAGCACGTCGCAGCACCAAGCGAGAGAGGACAACATGGCGACACCGACGCGTAGACCACGATTGTTGACGGCACTCTGCGGCGGCGTCATCGCCGCAGCACTGTTTCACGGTTGTAACTCCTCGAGCGACCTCTTCACGTGGACGTTCAGCGTCGGCCAGGCGGTTCCGGAGCAGACGATCCCCGGCGACGCCGCTACCGCCGGCAACCCCCTCAGCATCCAGATCGTCGAGACGATGCCGGACATAGGGGACGAGCCGGAGTATCAGGCCGAGGTCTTCGACTTCCTGAGACTGGTGGTGAGCGCCGAGGTGACGCTGTCGATCACCGGCACCTCGCCCACGCCGGACTTCTCCTTCATCGACTCGATCCTCATCACCGTCGGGCCCCCGGGCGGCGGCGCGCCGATCACCGAGATCGCCAACCTGCCGAGCGGCGATCCCCAGTTCGCCGGTTCGACGCTGACGCTGACGACCACGGAGCTGGACGTCACTGATCTGCTCGAGACGGGCGCCTACGAGCTCACCGTCGACGTCCAGGGGGTGGTCCCGGCAAACGACGTCATCTTCGACGGCACGGTCGATTTCGACATCACGGTGGGGCTCAGGTAAGAGACCTCGCGAACGGAGAGGGGAGGCATGAGAGCACGTGCCGTGCTCACCGCGGCGACCGTCTCCGCGGTCGTTTTCTCGTCCGCGACCTGCTGGCTCCTCTCAAGCATGTCGCGCGACACGCACCCCTCGACGGAGGACCCTCCCGCGGGGACTCGTCGGAGCGTTGCGCTCGCCGCGGGCGCGGAATCGAGACCATCGCCCCGCACGGGCTTGCTCACGGGTGCCGATGCGAAGCATCCTTCAGAGGATCCTGCCTCCGCGCCGCCACGGCACGCCGCCCGCGCGGGCATCGAGACCGCCAGCGAGCCGGTCTCTCCCGATCTGCCCGACGTCGGTGACGGCGACACGACCGGCGCTTCCGAGACGCCCGGCATCATCTTCTTCGGCTCGGTGACCGACCCCGACGGGCGTCCGCTGTCGGGAGTCGTCGTCTCGGCGGTCAACTCGACGGGCGCGACCGTGACCGGCAGTGACGGCGCCTATCTCCTCGAGGTCCGCCCCGGCCCGGGTACGAGCCCGACGATCGTCCTCTCCGCGCAGCTCGACGGCTTCCGGGGCGCGACGGCCAGCATCCAGCCCCGGGACACGGTCGGGAAGGACGGCGCGACGGGCGCCGGCGACGACTGGTCGGAGGTCGAGGCGGTCGAGCTCCACTTCGAGATGGAGCCGATCGTCGACCCGGCTTCGCTCGCGGGCCGCCTGCTCGACCGGGACGGCAATGCCGTCTCCGGAGAGCGCGTCAGCGTCAGGAGCGCGTCGATGGACATTCGCACCAGCGCGGTGAGCGGCCCCGACGGCCACTTCGTCCTCACCGAGCTGACCGCGGCGGAGGACTACCGGCTGCGAGTTCGCCCCACCGGGCCCTACCGCGATCGCGACCTCTTCCCGCTCTCTCTCGCTGCCGGCGAGAACGAGATCGACATTCGCCTCGACGCCATCAAGCGCGGCGCGCTCTCCGCCGTCCTCGTCGACTCGACCGGCGCGCCGCTGCCCCGCTTCACGGTGCAGCTCCGCCCGCGGCAGTCGCGGAGCGGCTCGAGGATGGCGACGACGGACGACCACGGGCGCCTCCACGCCGCCGACTTGCCGTCCGGTCCACTGATCATCGAGACGCGTGACACCCCACGCGTGAAGGTGCGCGGCGTCGAGGTCATCGCCGGCGAGGAGCGCACGCTCGAGATCCCGATCGGCATCGGGTCGAGGGCGGTGCTCGGGACCGTCCGGGACGCCGCGGGCGCCCCGGTGCCCGGCGCGCACGTGCTCATCTCCTGGCGCGCCACGCGCGGCCCCGTCCGGAGCGGGCTCTACCTGGAGACGGTCGCCGGCGCGCGTGGCGAGTTCTCGGTCGAGGGGCTCGGCGCCGGCGCCTGCATCGCCGTCGTCAAGGCGAGCGGCTTCCGGTCACGCAAGCTCGATTTCGAGATCGCGGCCGGCCGCGACCTCGACGGGCTCGCCGTGGTGCTCGAGCCGCTCGAGCGCTGACGGTGGCGCCCCGGCCCTGCCGCAACCGTCGAGCGATCACCCGGACGAGCCGGTGTCGATCTCGACCCGGACGCTGGTGAGGAACCGCTCGGGCGACCGCGACTTGCGTTCCAGCGCCTCGACCACCATCCGCGCCGTCGTCCGCCCCGTGCCGGCCGCCGCCACGCGCACCGCGCCCTCGATCCGTTCCACTCGCGCGATGGTCGGCTCGAACCCGTCGACCCGGACGACCTTGACGTCCCGGAGCTCGATCAGCTTGCCGACCTCGTCGAGGGACACATCGCGAGGCTTCGACGGATCGGCGATCTTCACCGCGAGCGCAAACGGCTTCTCGATCACCTCGACCTTGAGCCTCTTCAGGACCTTCTTGCCGCCGAGGACGTAGGTGACCCTGAAGGTCTCCTTGGCCGCCTCGAGGCCGTGGACCGTCAGCGCGTGATCGGTGACATCCACGGCGCTGGTCGGTCGCCGCGGGCGTCCGACGTGGGTGATCTTCGCGATCTCCGACACCGCGAGCTTGAGGCGTCCGCCGATGGGCACGAGGATCGTCGGGAAGTCGTCGAGGTCGACGAGGAGCCGGATCTTCTGCGTGTAGAACTCCGGCGCCACCTTGACCCAGGACGTCGTCTTGCGCTCTCGCCCCGTGCCGTCGATGCGGCGCGATTCGGTGTAGCGCCACACGTCCGCCTTGAAGTCCAGGGAAAGCAGGTACTCCCGCCCCGCCGCCTCGGGCGAGGCCTTGATGCGGATGGCGCCGCGGGAGGCAGTCGCCTTGACCCCGACCTCCCGTTTCTTGCCGAGGTCGTCGATGGTCGAGATGGTCGCCGGGCCGCCGACCGGCGTCACGGCGAGACCCTGGAGCGACTGCTGCTTCTTCCGATCACCGACCCTCGGCGAACGGCGAGCTCCGGTGTAGAGCACGGTCTGCGGCTTGAACGCGCGGGTCTTGCCGGGCTCGAGGACGATCGTCGCCGGCTCCTCGGCAGGCGCGACCCCCCCACCGAGCGCCACACCCACGATCGCGGCGAGGCTCCGGATCGACATGGTGCCCCCTTTCTGTGGTTTCCAGCGTCGTGTCCGCCGGTCATCGTCCCCCGCGAGACCACCAGACACAAGGGCGAATCCTCCGGCTCCGAGTCAGAGACAGAGACAGAGATCAGAGAACAGAGATCGGACAACACCGTCGGCCTCGGTCTCGGCCTCGGTCTCGGCCTCGGTCTCGGAGTCGGGTCTCGGAGTCGGAGTCGGAATCGGTCATCGGAGTCGGAGTCGGAGTCGGTATCGGATCTCGGACTCCGAATCGGATCTCCGAGTCGGATCTCGGAATCGGGTCCTCCGTCCAGCCCCGCGGAATCTGCGGGCATCGTCCCGACGCACGGGAGACAATAACCGCCGGGGACAGAGCGATGCACACCGAGCATTCCGCCCACGACAGCGCCGCCGAGCGAAAGGTCGGGTCCGATCGGGTGGTCGCCGAGGCGGACGGGCTGGTGATCCGCTCGCGGGCGGACATGCTCGACTGGCCGACGCGCGAGTTTCACCGGCCCCGTGTCCATGTCGACGGGAAGGAGTACGCCATCGTCGACAGGACTCGCGAGGAGAGCCCGGACCGCCGCGTCTTCCGGTACCGCCTGTCGCCGTGGCGTGACCCGCGCGAGGAGCCCTCGGCGGAGATCTATTACGACGAGGAGTACGTCCATGAGCGCGACCGGGAGCGCGCGCTCGACGTCACGATGACCTATCTGCGGCCCCTGGTGCCGGTCGCCATGGCCCTCATCGGCTTGTGGCCGTCCTCGTGGAAGAGCTGGCTCGAGGAGCGCACCGGGTGCGACGCGCGCGCGGCGACGCTCTACTCCGTGTGGCTCGAGGGCATGGTCGCGTTCCTGCTGATGGTGACCCTCTGCATCACGCTCTTCGTGACGGCTCTCTCGAGGATGATGATATTGCAGCCGTGGCCGCTGGGGTTCATCGTGGCCGTGCTCGTGGTCGACACCATCATGCGGCTCGACAGCGTGATGCGCGACGATCGGGTGCCGTCCGGAGTCCTCGAGTGGATCTTTCGGCGGCGGGCCCGGCGTGACGGGCGAAAAGATTCCGTCTAAGAGGGACGGGGGTGTCGACGTCTTTGGGGCGGGAGGGCCAGGGATGCACTCCGGGGCTTGAGCCGGTTGAGACGAGTTCGGGACCGGGACCGGGCACGGGTCCGGGGCCCGGAACGGGTCCGGGGCCGGGAACGGGAGGAGACGGATGACCACGACACGACGCGCTCGTCGCTGGACGCTGCTTGCGGCGCTGGCCGGGCTGGCCGTCCTGATGGCGGCCGGGACGCAGTGGCGGATGATCCGGGCCTGGGTGGTTCTGAAGACGCAGTTCGAGCGCGTGCGGGTGAGCGCCGACGCCGATCCGCAGTATCGCCACGTCGACACCGGGATCGTCTTCGTGGTGCGGAGGTCCCAGCCGTGAGGCCGGCCGCCGTGCGCGCCGGGGCCTCAGCGCTCGCGGCCGTGGCCGTCGTCGCTTTCGCCGCGACCGCGTTGCCGATGGCCGGAGATCACCCCGCCGGTCAGCCCGTGCGCAACGACGAGTGGCCTCGCGGCATCGCGGAGCTCGTCAACCGGCCGGAACGCGTCGCGGGCGTCTGGGTGAACGCGAACGACTTCTTCTACTTCGCGGGCGGCACGGCCGAGTTCAACCGGTTTCTCGAAGGCTACTCGCGCGTCACCGATACGCCGCTCCGCGTCGTCCTCCACTCTGTCCTCCACTCTGTCCTCCACGATGGCGCCGAGCGTCCGTCGTGGAGCTGGGGCGACCGGCCGGCGGTGGGCTACGACTGGCAGCTGGCGGTTCGCCGGCGCGGCTGGGGCGCCGAGGCGCCGCCCGACTTCGACGGGCTCTACGTCGCGACCATCGAGGTCTGGGTCGGCAAGCGCATCGACGTCGACCGCATCCGCTTCTTCGGCCCCATCGCGCCGCTCGTCGGCGGCCCGCTGCGTGACCGGGATCGCTGAGCCGCGGTCGCTTCCAGGTCCGTCGCCTCCGGCGATCGCCTCGTCGCTCTCGCCGTATCGGGTGAGCGCGTCGACCTCGCGCCCGAGCGCCTCGATGTCCTCGCGGATGGCGCGAGTGATCTCCCGTGGAGAACCCTCGTAGCAGCGCGGCTCGCCGATGTTGATGTGCACGTTCAGCGGCACCGGGTACCACGCGCCGCGGGGGAGCACGCGTCCGAGACCGCGCAGGTAGACCGGCACCACCTCGATTTCGGGATGCCGTCGGATCAGGTGGCCGACGCCGCTGTGGAAGCGCGCCAGACGCTCGGGCTCGCCGCGCGTTCCCTCCGGATAGAGGATGAGGCTGTCGCCGGCGTCGAGCGCAGCGTCGAGCACATCGAGCGGGTTGGCGCCGCGCCGGACCGGCCCCCTGCAGATCGGCAGGATGTCGAAGAGCGCCGACATCACCGCGTGGAGCGCCCGCGAGCGACAGAAGTAGTCCGCCGCGGCCACCGGCCGCAGCCGCTTCATGTCGCGTCCGCCGGCGACGTGCAGGATGGCGATGGTGTCGAGGTGGCTGTTGTGGTTCGACACGATGATGCGCTGGCGGCTCGAGCGCAGGTTCTCGCGCCCCTTGACGAGGACGCCGAGCACGATGCACAGGAACGGCTTGACGATCACGCAGTAGCACGTCAGCCGCACCAGGTACTTCAGGTACCGGAGATACTTCCGAATCGTCGCCATCGCTTCCGACTCCTCCCTCTTCAGAAGTAGATGTACCGCACCAGGTGGAGAAACACGGGGGCGGAGAAGCAGAGCGAGTCCACCCGATCGAGCACGCCGCCGTGACCGGGGATGAACTGGCTCGAGTCCTTGACGCCGACGTCCCGCTTGAGAGCCGAGACGCAGAGATCGCCCAGAATGCCCGCGAGTCCGATCAGCGCGCCGAAACCGGCGGCCTCGAGTGCGCCGAACGGCGTCAGGAACCGGAGCTCGGCCCCGACCACCGTGGTGACCAGCACGGCCCCGAGGAAGCCCGCGAGCGTCTTTCCCGGACTGACACTCGGCGCCACGCGACGGCGACCGAACGCCTTGCCGAAGACGAAGCCGCCGATGTCCCCGAGCGCCGTGACGACGACGAGGTAAAGAAACAGTCCGGATCCGGTGACGGCGTCGCCGGGCTCGCCCAGCGTCACCAGGTACGCCGCGTGGCCGAGGCAGTGAACGAACAGGAACAGCCCCCAGCAGATGCGCCCCGAGCGCGCCACGAAGTCACGCGTGTCCCCGGCGATCACCAGACGCGTCTGCAGCAGAAGGAACGCGAACGTCGGAATGAATACCGTGAACATCCCGAACCACTCGAGGTGGATCCAGACGAACTGGATCGGCAGCGCCAGGTAGGCCCAGAAGAGGCAGCCCCGGTCGCTCGCCGTCGTCGGGATCAGCGTGAAGTACTCCTTGAGGGCGAGGAAGCAGAGAAACGCCAGGGCGACGAGCTGCAGCGCGCCGCCGAGCGCGACGGCCACGAGCACGAACCCGGCGATCAGCCACCACGAGCGGATCTTCCTGCGGACGGACTCCGCGCCGATCGGCAGGCGCATGCGGGCCCCCACCGTCGATACGAGCGACGCGGTCGCCAGGGCGGCGAAAACCGCCTGCGAGATGAGGATCACCGGTCCGCGCTCGAGCAGCCAGGAGGCGTTCATGTGGTCATCTCCCCTCCGGGCGGCGACGCCGGCCGGAGTCGATTCGCCACCGTCACCACGAGCAGCGCGGAGGCCGCCAGGAAGATCGGCGTCGAGAGATTCAGCACGGACGGAACGAGGGCCGCCGCGAGCGCGAACGCGCCGACGAGCAGCGCGCGATCGCTCTTGCCCATCGGGCCGTCGAAGCGGCGCTCGCCCCCGAGCGCGCGGCCGAGCAGGCCCGCGAGCTCGGAGAGCGTCGCGAGGTTGCAGAAGATCGCCACGGGGACCCACGAGCCCCCGACCACCGCCGCGAGCGGCAGGTAGAGGCACAGGTCGGCGACGACGTCACCGAGCTCGTTGAGCACCTCGCCC
Organism: Planctomycetota bacterium; assembly: GCA_041569895.1. GTDB lineage: Bacteria > Planctomycetota > UBA8108 > UBA8108 > JACQVS01 > JBFFXF01. Next base: position 27,790 of record JBFFXF010000010.1, read on the forward strand.
CGGGCGGTCGCCTGGCCGTACTGGCGCGCGATCATGCCGTCGAGCGCGTTGAGGGCCACACGAACCAGCAGCACGACCGGCATCACGAGCAGCCACGCCGGCCGGTGTCCGAGCGCCAGCGTCAGGCCGCCGCCCATCGCTGACAGCGCCACCGCGGAGAGCGTCACCGTGTTGGGAGACACGCCGAGGCGGTGCAGCGTCGCGGCGGCGGGACGCAGCAGGTTCTGGAAGCCGGGCTTCAGGCGATACACGGAGATCATGCGCGCCACCCTCCTTCCGCCGCGCTCGCGCTCACCGTGGCCGTGTCGACGCCGAGGTCGAGACCGCGTGGCGCGACCCGACGACTGCGGGCGAGCTCCGCGAGCGCGCCGACGCAGTTGCCGTCGAGCCGCAGCGCCGGCCTGAGCGAGCGCAGGCGCTCGATGGCGGCGCCGGGGTCGAGCTCCGGATCGGCGTGCAGCAGCCATGCGGCGGTGACCACCACCCCGCGCGTGCAGCCGAGGGCGCAGTGGATGAAGACGGGGACCCCGCGCTCGCGATGGCGCTCGATGAACTCGACGCACCGCTGGAGATCGCGCGGCTCCGGCACGGTGAAGTCCAGGAGAGGCAGGTCGAGCACGTCGACGAGATCGAGCTCGGCGCGTCGCGGCAGCTCGCCCGCGAGATCGATGACCGCGCCGAAGCCGTCGCGCACGAGCCGACGGGCCTCCTGTCGCGTCAGCCTCCTCCCGAGCCACACGCCGGGCGCGACCTCGACGCGCTCCGCGACCCGACGGCGGAAGAACCGGTGCGAGAGCTCGCAGCCCAGGAGATAGGGCGCCAGGAGGAGCCGGTGAACGACGCCGTGCTCGCCGCGGCGCTTGCCGAGCACCTCCGGGCCGATCACGAGGTATCCGGCGGCGACCACGAGGCAGCTGATCGACGGCCACACCGTCCACCACGCCTGCACTGGCCAGAGCAGCGCCGGCACGAGGAGCGCCAGGCTCCCGCCGGCGTAGAGCAGTCCGATCGAGGGACTGGTGCCGGCGCGATGGCGCTCCTGCTCCCGGAAGAGCGTGAACGCCGAGAGGCCGACGACGGCGCCGCCGGCGAGATCGATGGCGTGGTGCTGATAGACGAACAGCGTCGACGCGATGATCAAGGCAAACCAGCCGGTGATCACCGGCCGGAGCGCGGGCGGCGAGCGACGCAGGTACGTCGCGACCAGGACCAGCGCCAGGCTGACGTGCAGTGACGGGAACTGGTTGAACGGCGCGTCGACCTCGAGCACCGCGAGGAGAAATCCGGGCAGCCCCTCGGTCGCCGGCCTGTCGAAGGAGACGCGCAACGGCATCAGCAGGAAGAAGAACGACGAGACGATCATCGCCCACAGGATGCGACGCGACAGCGTGCGCATCTCACGTCGCGTCGCGCAGAGGAAGAACGCGCCCGCGAAGAGAATGTCGATCGACATGTACGGCACGATCATCCACGGCAGGAACGGAATCGCCCGCTCCCAGTCGAAGACGATGCTCGGCACCGACGCCAGCGTCGACGCTCGCCAGTTGCAGAAGCCGTAGACGGCGAAGAAGAGCGCGCCGTTCAGGGCGGCTGCCACGGCGGCATCACGGAATCGCACTCGATCGTTCGCTGCGGACACGTCTCTGTCTCCTGTCATTCCTTGACGGCGCGCGAGACCGTGAAGATCCCGTGCTCGTCGACGAGCATGTCGCACTTGCGGAACCCACGCGCCTGCACCAGGCGATCCATCTCCGCCTGGGACCGCAGCCGCATCCGCCAGGGCTCGCCGTGACGATTGGTGAGCACGTTGGCGATCAGATCGAGCTGCGGGTGGCAGGGCTGGTTGGTATAGATCAGCGATCCGCCGGGCGGGAGCGCCTCGCGGATCCCGTCGAGCGAGCGACCGACCAGGTCGTTGTCGTCGAAGAGCTCGTAGAGCCCGGACACGACGACCACGTCCGGACGCGGCGTCAGCCTCGCCGTCACCGCAGGGTCGAACGCATCGCCCTCGCGGTACTCGATTCCTTGCACGCCCTCGTCGCGGGCGCGTTCCCGGCCGATGGCGAGTCCGTGCGGATCGCGGTCCTGGCACAGCGCCGTCACCCGGTCGTCCTCGAGGGCGAGGAGCACGTTCCGGAGGTAGAGGCCCGGGCCGGACGCGAGGTCGACGACGTGCGCGCGACCGCCGGACGCAGTATTCCGGGACGCAGTATTCCGGGACGCAGTGTTCCGGGACGCGGTGCTCCGGGACATGCTCCGGTCGATGGCGTCGACCAGCAGCGCCTCGAGGTGCTGCCGGCGCTTCCGGATGCCGCGCCAGCCGATGGCGTCGAGATAGACGCGATCGATCAGCCGGCCGAGCGGCGTCACACCGCGTGCCCGATTGCGGTAGACGTGGTCGAGGCTCGGGCCCGAGTCGAACCCGTGCTCGCAGCCGATGCGGATCCCCTCGCCGAGGCGCCCCACCGTGCGGAGCGCGAGGCGCTGCACGCCGTACCCGACGCGACGAAGCACGCCCGGAGCCTCGACGGATCGCGCGCCGTTCGTGCGGTCCGATTCGGCGACCGCGTCCCCGCCGCTCGCGTCGTCGGCGAAGACCTCGTCGATGAAGCGGCGCACCTCGCCGATCGGCCGCCGCCGCTCGCGTTCCTGGAAGATCTGATGATGGAAGCCGGCGTAGCGGACGTGGCGCTTGCGCCTCGAGGAGAGCCTGCGGAAGAAGCGGTCCTGGGCGCCCGCGTGGACGACCCAGTCCGAGCCGGCCGTCAGCATCAGCACCGGCGTCTCGACCGCCGTCGCCCGCTCGGTGACACGCCGCGCCGTGTCGAAGAGCGAGGTGAGGACGCGAACCGGGATGCGCGGCGAGATCAGCGGGTCTCGCCGGCGCGCCTCGGCCTCCTCGGGATCGTGCGTCAGCATCCCCGGCGTGACGTAGCTGCTGACGCACGCCGACGGCGCGAGCCGCTGCACGACGCGCAAGGCGGGCAGCGCGAACGGCACGTACAGCTTGACGTGAAACGCCGGCGATCCGAGAACGACGCCGCGGATCGCCGGCGCGTAGTCGACCAGCCAGGTGGCGACGACCACGCTGCCCACCGAGTGCCCCAGGGCGACCGTGTCCTCCGCGGAGAAGCCGTGCTCGCGCTCGATGTGACGCATGAGGTCATCGGCGTCCTCCACGAAACGGTGGAAGTGCTCGGCATCGCCGCGCTTCCCCGGCGACCGCCCGTGACCCCGCGCGTCCCATGCGAAGACGGTGAACCCGTCGAGATCGAGCTCGTTGACGAAGGTCTCGTAACGGCCCGAGTGCTCGTGCCCGCCGTGAAAGATGACCAGGCAGCGCTCGCCCGGCTCGCCCCGGAACCAGGCCCGATAGGAGAGCGGCGTCCCGTCGCGGGCGGTGAACTCCATGTCGCGGGCCGCCCACGGCGCTTCCCGCGTCGTCCGTGTGTCCTCGAGTGTGACGGTCATGGCTTCCTCTGGTGCCGGGTGTCCCGATCGTCGCGACCGTCCCGCCGGCCGCATGCACTCCCTATTACAAGAGCCGTTCCGCTCTCGGGGTGAAGCCTGCACGTCGTTGTGGAGGTTCGTTTTATGTCGTCGCGGGCGACGCGGGCCCCGGAGGCGGGCGACATCGCGTGCCAGGGCGGGCGCATTCGGTGTACAGCGTTCTACCCGCCCTTCGTGCTCGTCCTCGTCCTCGTCCTCGGCCTCCAAGGCCGTCGAGTGCCGATCCCGACTCGGATCCCGACTCCGACACCCACCTTGACAACCCGCCTCCCACCGGTCAGAACCGAGCGCCATGCGACGCTCCCTCGACCGGCTGCGGCGTGCCGGGTGGCTTCTCCTGGCGCTCTTTCTCTTTCTGGTCTCGCTCGAGCTGATCAAGAGCGGCGCCCGGCCGCTGACGGTGTGGTTCAAGCCGCTGGCGGGCGGGGCGGGGGTCGGCAGCGCGCTCGGCGCCGGCTGGTTCCTCGCGTGCGTCGTGCTGAGCGGCTCGCCGGTGGCGGCGCTCGCGCTCGGGCTGCTCGACGACGGCTCGCTCGACACCGTCGAGACGCTGGCGATGGTCACCGGGTCGCGGCTCGGCGCGGCGTTCGTCGTGCTGCTGATCGGCCTCCTCTTCGAGCTCCGCGGGCGATCGAAGGGCTCGGGGACGTACGTCGGCGCGACGGCGCTCGTGGTGACGTTCACCGTCTACCTGCCTGCGTTTTTCGCGGCGTGGTGGCTTCTCGGACGCGGCTGGCTGGACGGCATCCGCCCCGACATCCCGGGACTGCGGTCGGCCCTCGATCTGGTGATCGGGCCGATCGTCCGGGCGACCGCGGTCGTGCTGCCCCCGCTGGGTCAGTCCCTCCTCGGCGTCTTCGTGATGGTCGGCGGCTTCTGGCTCTTCGATCGCGCGCTGCCGGTGGTCGACCCGACCGGCGGACGGCTCGGCAGGATGGCGACCACCGTGTACCGCCCGTCGGTGGCGTTCCTCTTCGGCATGGTGCTGACCTGCATGACGCTCTCGGTGTCCGCGTCGCTCACACTGCTGGTGCCGTTGACGGCGCGGGGCCTGGTGCGGCGCGAGAACGTCATTCCCTTCGTGCTCGGCGCCAACGTGACGACGCTCGTCGACACGTTCTTCCTGAGCTTCCTCCTGGACAACCCCGCCGGCACCACCATTGTCCTGTCGCTGGCCATCGCCGTGGTGGCGCTGTCGCTGCCGGCGGTGCTCCTCTTCTACCGTCCGTACGGCCGGCTGATCGACCGCCTCGCGCTCGCGGTGACGCGGAACCGCTGGCGCCTGGCGGTCTTTGTGGGAATGCTGCTGATCGTGCCGTTGACGCTGGTGGTGTTGCCGTGGGTGGTGGGATGACGGCAGAATGAATCCAGGAAAACACCAGGCGGCCTCGCTCGTGCTCGGCCTCGTGCTCGTCCTCGGCCTCGTTCTCGATGGGCCGGGGGCGGAGACAGAGACAGAGACAGAGACGGAGATCAGAGATCAGAAGACAGAAGACAGAGGACCGAGATCAGAGCACCGAGCTTCGAATCCGACATCCGACATCCGACATCCGAATCGGAGTCGGAGTCGGAATCCGTGTCGGTCATCGGGATCGGACATCAGACTCGGTCTCGGCCATCGGACTCGGCATCGGCTCCCGCGAACTCGATCGCCCAGTCGCTGGCGGTTCGGGACCGGGACCGGGACCGGGACCGGGTCCGGGTAGGAGTTGATGATGCACACACTCGTCTACGTCGAACCGACGGCGGCCGGGGCGTGGGCGGTTGATCTTGCCCGGGCGATTGTCGCGGGCACCGGTGGGAAGCTCGTGCTGCTGACGTCGGAGGAGAGTCTGTCGCGGCGGCCCGGGTTGCTCGAGGAGACCCGGGCTCGGCTCGGGGATATTCCCGGGGTCACCGTCGAGACGCGCTCGCGGACGGGACGGCCGCGCGAGGCGATCATCGCCGAGGCGACGGCGACCTTTCCCGCGCTGACGGTGATCCCGCCGGCGGGACGGCGCGGGTTCGCCCGGTTGCTGCGGGGGTCGCGAGTGCGGGCGGTCGTCGGTCGCATGGCGTCGACGGTGATGGTCGCCCGCCGACCGGTGCACGAGCGCGTGCGCAGCGTGCTGGTGGCGTTCGGCGGCGGCCCCATGAGCGAGGCGACCGTGCTCGGCGCCATCGAGCTCGCCCGCGCGCTGGGCGCGTCGATCACGTTGCTGCACGTCTCGTCGGACGTCTCGCTGCCGAGAGTCTCGGCGACGGGAGAGAGCGCCGGCGAGCTCGCCGAGCGGCTTTGGAAGCTCGCCGCCGACGCGGGGCTCGACGCCGCCGTCCGGCTGCGCGACGGCATGGTGGTCCCCGAGGTGATCGCCGAGTGTCTCCAGGGCGGGCACGACCTCCTGATCATCGGCCAGCACCGCATCGCGCCCGAGGCGGGTGGCGCGCTCGCGGAGAACCTCGCGGTCGATCTCGCGGACCAGTCGCCGATCCCGGTGCTCGTCGTGCGCCCGCGGCAGGAGAGCTCCGGGACGCCTTGACGCTCCCACGGGCGCGTGGGATAGTCGGGGCGGTCGCAAACGGCTTCCCTGTCACAAGAGACAAAGACGAGAGGTCCCGACGATGCCGCGAGGCGCCCCGTCGTTGCTCGTGTCGTTGCTCGTGTCGTTCCCGGCGCTGCTGCCGCTGCCGTTCGCGCCGGCGTTGCGGTCCGGGGAGACGGCGACGCACGACGTGGTCGTCTACGGCGGGACGAGCGCGGGGGTCATCGCCGCCGTGCAGGCGCGACGCATGGGCAGGACCGCGGTGATCGTGTGCCCCGACCGCCACCTCGGCGGCCTCTCGAGCGGCGGGCTCGGTTTCACCGACACCGGGAACAAGGCGGTGATCGGCGGGCTGAGCCGCGAGTTCTACCACCGCGTGTGGAGGCATTACAGCGACGACTCGGCGTGGCGCTGGCAGCGACGCGACGAGTACGGCAACCGCGGCCAGGGCACGCCGGCCATCGACCGCGAGCGGCGCACGATGTGGATCTTCGAGCCGCACGTGGCCGAGGCGGTCTTCGAGGATCTCGTGCGCGAGCACGACATTCCGGTCCACCGTGACGAGTGGCTCGATCGCAGCCCGGGGCGGGGTGTCGAGAAGCGCGACGGTCGGATCGTGTCGATCCGCATGCTCTCCGGGAAGCGTTACACCGGCCGCATGTTCATCGACGCGACGTACGAGGGCGACCTGATGGCGGCGGCGGGCGTCGACTACCACGTCGGCCGCGAGGCGGGCTCGGTCTACGGCGAGAAGTGGAACGGCGTGCAGGTCGGCGTCCTGCACCACGGCCACTGGTTCAAGAAGCCGATCGACCCGTACGTCGTGCCCGGCGACCCGTCGAGCGGCCTGCTGCCACGCATCAGCCCCGATCCGCCGGGAGAGAAGGGCCAGGGCGACCACCGCGTGCAGGCGTACTGCTTTCGCATGTGCCTCACCGATCTCCCGGAGAACCGCATCCCGTTTCCGAGACCGGCCGGATACGATCCGAGGCAATACGAGCTCCTGATGCGGGTGCTCGACTCGGGGTGGCGGGAGGTCTTCCACAAGTTCGACCCGATCCCCAACCGCAAGACCGACACCAACAACCACGGCCCGTTCAGCACGGACAACATCGGCTTCAACTACGACTATCCGGAGGGCTCCTACGAGCGCCGCCGCGAGATCATCGCGGAGCACGAGACCTACCAGAAGGGGCTGATGTACTTCCTCGCCAACGATCCGCGCGTTCCGGAGGACGTGCGCTCGAAGATGAGCCGGTTCGGCCTCGCGCGGGACGAGTTCACCGACAACGGCGGCTGGCCGCACCAGATCTACGTCCGCGAGGCGCGGCGCCTGATCGGCAAGTACGTCATGACCGAGCATGACTGCCTCGATCACCGCGAGACGCCCGAGTCCGTCGGCATGGGCTCCTACGTCATGGACTCGCACAACGTGCAGCGCTACGTCACGCCGGAGGGCCACGTCCAGAACGAGGGCGACATCGGCGTCCGGCCGCCGCGCCCGTACGAGATCGCCTACGGGTCGCTGACGCCGAGGAAGGAGCAGTGCGAGAACCTGCTCGTGCCGGTGTGCGTGTCCGCGAGCCACATCGCCTTCGGGTCGATCCGCATGGAGCCGGTGTTCATGATCCTCGGACAGTCCGCGGCAACCGCGGCGGTCCTGTCGATCGACTCGTCCGTCGCCGTCCAGGACCTGCCCTACGAGACGCTGCGCGCGCGGCTGCTCGCCGACGGGCAGGTGCTCGAGCTCCACGACCCGCGCAGTGTGGCGGAGCGCACGCTTCCCGGTGTCGTGGTCGACGACGATCAGGCGAGGCGGGAGGGCGACTGGCAGTCGAGCACCTCGGTGGTGCCGTTCGTCGGGCGTGGGTACCGCCACGACGGCGACACCGGCAAGGGACGACTGAGCGCGACTTTCGAGGCGACGCTCGAAGCGGGCCGCTGGGAGGTGCGGGTGGCGTACACCTCGCACTCCAACCGCGCCTCGAACGTCCCGGTCACTGTGCGTCACGCCGATGGCACGGCGCGCATGACCATCGATCAGCGCCGGCGACCGGCTCTCGACGGCGTCGCGGTGAGCGTCGGGACGTTCCGGTTCGAGCGCGGCGCCGAGGTGGTCATCTCGAACCACGACACCGACGGCCACGTCATCATCGACGCGGTGCAGTTCGTGCGGGTGGAGGAGTGATCTGATGAACCCGCTGCGCGCCACTCTGGGCCGTCTGGCCGTCGCGCTGGCGTCGATTCTCTGCGCGGTGGCGGCGGCGGGCGATCTGCCCGAGAGGCTGGAGGTCGTGCTCGGGAACACACGGCCGCTCGAGTTCCCGCGCGGAGCGCGGCTGCCGCTCTACGTGCTGCCGATCACCAGCACGCTCCGCGGCACCGAAGACGCAGCGACCGAGCGCGTCCTGCGCGAGCTCGACTCGCGCGGCATCGGGTACACCGTCGACTGGAGCCCGGGCGGCCGCGAGGAGACCCTTGCCGAGGGGCTCCGCGTCGGCGCCATCCAGCGACGGCTCGGGCTGCGGGTCGCGGTCAACGCCACGTCGTGCCTCTACGGCTTCTTCGACGGCGAGGCGCGGACGCTGCACGTCGACCGTGAGGGGCGGACGTTCGCGGACACCTCGTTCCCCGGCGGCCGCATCGGCTGCCCGTTCGCGCTCGAGCACCGCGTCGCCCCCATCCGCGAGCAGGTGGAGTACTTCCTGCGCGGCTACCGTGAGGCCGGCCTCGCCGTCGACTTCGTCTTCGCCGACTGGGAGATCGACGGGCCGATCGAGTGGAACGACGCGTGGGCGGCATCGCGACGGTGCACGCGCTGTCGCGAGCGCATCGGCGCGATCGACGACTTCCGGACGTTCCAGGCAGCGCTGCGGCGGATTCGTTCGGAGCTCCAGCGCGCGGCGTTCGGCGACCTCGTGACGTCGTACTTCCCGCGGGCGCTCGTCGGCAACTACGGCGTGTACCCACACGACGGCTGGCGTTACTGGTACGACTACTTCGAGCGTCCGCCGGGGCCCGACGTCCCCCACCGCCGGGACGGTCGCGCCATCTATCGCGAGTGGTTCGACGAGTTCGGGCTCACGGGCTACACCTTCGCGATGCCGGTCGTCTACACGTGGTACCCGACGTACCTCTGGTACGACTTCGAGCCGGCCGACTACCGGTGGTTCTACAACATGCTGCTCGTCGGCTCGAACGCGGGACGGCACACGCCGGCGACGGTGCCGATCATCACGTTCGTCCACTGGACGACGACCGCGCCGCCCTCCGAGCCCGACCCCCGCGTCGAGCAGTTCAGCGCCGAGAAGTACCGCGAGCTCCTCTGGCACCTCCTCCTGCGCGGCCACGACGGGCTCTTCCTCTGGTGCGTCACCAGCGAGCTGGCGACGGAGATCGCGCTCGTCCACGAGGTGTGGTCGGCGTCGCTCGAGCACCGCGAGATGCTCGAGCGCGGCGAGCCGATCGTCTTCGACGTGCCGACGGCGCCCGGTCCGGTCGTCTCGGCCGTGCGTCTCGGCCGGCGCGTGCTCGTGCGTCGCACGGACTTCGACGATCGCCGCGAGCCGGCTCGCATCGTCGTCGACGGCGTCGAGATCGAGGTGCCCCGCGCCGACGGCAAATGCCAGGAGATCGAGCTGCCCGCAGCGCCACGGCCGACGGCCCGACACGACGGTTTACTGCAGCGTGACGGTCGTGCGATCTTCCCGATCGGCTTCTACGAGCGGCCCGAGAGCGACGAGGCGCTGCGCGCCATGGCGGAGGCCGGCGTCAACCTGGTCCGCTGCGACGATCGGGAATCGCTCGATCGCGCCGCCGGCGCCGGACTCCTCGGCTGGGTGTCGCTGCCGGTCCACGCCGGCGCCACCGACGCGCTGCGCGAACGCGTCGAGTCGATTCGCGATCACCCGGCCCTCGCCGTCTGGGAGGGACCCGACGAGATCGTCTGGACGTTCACCGCGTACAGCGGTCTCGCCAGGACGGCGGGCTACACGCGCGACGACTGGAAGGCGCAGACCGAGCGAGCGGTCGCGTACGCACGGCGGGAAGCGGCGCGGATCATCCCCCGGATCCGCGCCGGCGTCGAGCTCGTGAAGGAGCTCGACACCAGGGACAGGCCGTTCTGGATCAACGAGGCGGCGGACAGCGACGTCGAGTACGTCCGTGGCTATGTCGATTCGATCGACATCACCGGCTGCGATTACTATCCGGTGCGCCCACGTCCCGGCCCGCACATCATCGAGGGCATCGGCCAGCTGGTCGAGCGCTGGAGCGCCATCGGCCGCGGCCGGCCCGTGTGGATGGTCCTGCAGGGGTTCTCGTGGCACGTCGCGAGGCCCGATCGCAAGCCGGCCCGGTATCCGACGTTCGCGGAGTCGCGGTTCATGGCGTACGACGCGATCGCACGCGGCGCTCGCGGCGTGCTCTACTGGGGATCGAACATGATCGACCTACCCGAGTTCCGCGAGTCGCTCTACGCGCTGACGTCGGAGCTCGCCGCCCTGCAGCCCTTCCTCGTGGCGCCCGCGCAGCCGGGCGTGCGCGCCGAGCTCATCGATGACCTCTTCGACGAGCCCGGCCGCGGCGTCGCGGTGACGGCCCGGCGCCACGGCGACGACTGGCTCGTCGTGCTGGTCAACGAGGACGCGCACAGGCGGCTCGGGGTCGACGTCACGGGCCTTGGCGCGCTCGAGGGCCGCCGCCTGGAGCTCCTCCACGGCGACGAGCCGTTGGTGGCTTCGCGAACCGGTTTCGTCACGCGCCTGCAGGCGTACGAGACGAAGCTCTTCGTCACCGCGCCGGCGTCGCGCTGGGAGACCACCCGCACGGCCGGCCGCGATTTCGGCGCGGCGCCCTCCGCGAGCGACCGCTGAGAGCGGGACGCGTCCCCCCGCGCATCGCGCCGCGGTCAGAGGACCTCGTCGCGCAGCTGCGGAAACACCTTCGACACCTTCGACAGCACGTAGTCGCCGTAGGTGCCCACGAAGTCGTGGATGCTGGCGCCGTCCCAGCGCTCGTGGCGGTCGTCGATGACGTCGGTGGATGGGTCGATCGGGCGCACCTGGGCGTCGACGTTCGGATCCAAGAAGAACGGGAACGAGAGGCGCTGCGTGCTGCTGACGTTGCGCACGCGGTGCGGCGTCGAGCGGTACAGCCCGCCGGTCATGCGGTCGAGCATGTCCCCGATGTTGCAGACGAACGAGCCGGGAACCGGCGGGGCGGCGATCCAGCCGCTCCGCGACCTCACCTCGAGCCCCCCGGTCGCGTCCTGGCGGAGAATCGTCAGGATGCCGTAGTCGGTGTGCTCCCCGACGCTCCACAGCTGCTCCTTCACCGTCTCCGGCGCGAGCGGCGGGTAGTTGAAGATCCTGAAGAGAATCAGCGGGTCGCGCGTGTAGCGGTCGTGGAAGTAGGAGCGCTCGAGACCGAGGCTGAGCGCGATCGCCTCCATCAGCGTGTGACCGAGGCGCGTCAGCTCGTCGAGATACTCGAGGACGGTCTCGCGGAACCCGTCGATGTCCGGAAAGAGATTGCGACCGAAGAGCGGCGCGCCCGACCGCGTCTTCGGATGCTCCTCGCCGAGCTCGGCGCCGAAGTAGAGCCCCTCCTTCTGGTCCGGACGACCCAGGGTGAGCTCGTCGCCGACCGGGAAATAGCCGCGCCACGCGCGCCCGCCGAGCTCCATGCGGATCCGCATCTTCTCCTCGATATCCCGCGCGAAGAACTCCCGCGCCAGCCGCTCGAGCCGCCCCTGGAGCGCATCCGGCACGCCGTGCCCGACGACATAGAAGAACCCCCGGTCACGGCACGCCCCCGAGATCGCCGACGCGACCCGGTCGGCGTCCCGGGAACTCGAGCCGAACCCACACAGATCGATAATCGGAATCGAGGTCCCCATCGCAAAGCTCCTGTCCCCCCCATTCTAACCGTCCCCGTCCCCCTTCCGTTCCCGTCCCCGTTCCCGTCCCCGTCCCCGTCCCCGTCCCCGTTCCCGTTCCCGTGCCCGTGCCCGGAACCAAGAGGAACGCAGATTACGCAGATTACGCAGATTGACGCAGACGGAACTCTGTCCCGGACCCTGTCTCGGTCCTCGGTCCTCGGTCCTCGGATCTCGGCATCGGAATCGGTCTCGGAATCGGTCATCCGACTCCGTCATCCGAAGCGGCCTCGGCCATCGAACTCTTCACACCCTCTCCCCGAATCCCATACAATCCGTGTAAGGATCCACGACCGATGAACCCACGCCGCACGGCAATCACGCTCCTCATCGCCCTCGCCTCCCCCCTCCCCGCCGGCGACGGGTTCCCCACCTTCGAGTACCACCGCATCGACACCATCGGCCGCCAGCTCGGTCAGACGTCGCTGGCCGACGTCGATCGCGACGGGGATCTCGACTGGATCGTCGGGCAGGCGGAGCGGGCCGGAGGCGACGTCTGGTGGTGGGAGTACCGGGCGCCCGATCGGTGGATCCGTCACCGGGCCGGACGGGGGAACACCGACGTCGGCGGCGCCGCGCACGACGTCAACGGCGACGGCTGGGTCGACCTGCTGTGCGGCTCGCGGTTGCTCCTCAACACGGGAAAGCCGCGCGAGGAGGAGTTCACGGGTCACGACGTCGGGACCATCTACTCGCACGACACCGAGTTCGCCGACATCGACGGCGACGGACGCGTCGACGCCATCGCCAACTGCGACCGCAGCGGGCTCTTCTGGTACTCGATCCCGGACGATCCGACGACGACGTGGCGCTCGCACACGATCGCGACGCGGGAGGAGCACGAGGTGCACGCGGGCGTGTCGCCGAGGGCGGTCGGCGATCTCGACGGGGACGGCGACAGCGACGTCGTCACGGCGCAGGCCTGGTACGAGAACCTCGACGGCAAGGGGCTGCGCTGGAAGCAGCGCAAGAACATCGATTTCGGCGAGCGGCACCGGTTCGGGATCGGCGTCCGCACGTGGGTGATCGATCTCGACGGCGACGCGGACCTCGACTTCGTCCAGTCCGAGGCCGACAACCCCGACGGCCGCGTCGCGTGGTTCGAGAACGACGGCGCCGGCAACTGGACACGGCACATGATCAAGGACGAGGGCGAGGAGCAGGACTTCCACTCGCTGATCGTCGCGGACTTCGACCTCGACGGGGATCAGGACGTCTTCTCCGGCGGCGGCCCGCTGTCGCGCAAGGACGACACACGCTGCTTCATCTGGGAGAACACCGCCGGACCCGGCGGCCGCCCGACGTCGAAGCACTGGAGGGAGCACGTCGTCGCGCGCAAGCCGTGCCACGAGGCCTTCGGCGGCGACGTCGACGGCGACGGCGACATCGACATCTGCTCGAAGCCCTGGTCGAGGGGTAACGAGCATTTCTTCCTGCGCAACATGGCGAGAAAGCGACCGACAGCGACGAAGTCGGCGCAACCGCGGCGATAGCGTCCGGAGGCAAGCCCGGCAACGGGCCGGCCTGTGGCGTCCGGCGGCCCAACGCTACCCGGCCGGCCCGACGCGCGATGACCGAGAAGATCACCCGGCGACACCTCCTCCGTCTCGGCGGCGCCGCGTTCAGCGCGGGTGTGACCGGCGCGTCAGGACGATGGCGGCGTCGCTGGTCTGTCACCACCTGAGGGCTCGTGCGGAGCGCGCGCCGCGGGGTCGCCATCCGGGGGACGCACCGACTGGAACACGCGAGCGAAGTAGCCGGACATCTCCTCGATGATCTCCCCGCGCGCCGGCTCGTCGATGCCCGAGAGGATCCTCGCCAGCTGTTTCTTGAACTCGATCTGCATCTGTCTGGCGATCTGGATCCGCTGCGCCTGCGGCGAGCCCGCCCCGTGCATCGACTCGGTGAGGTAGCCGACCGCGTTGCGCCCGAGCGTCATGTTCTCGATGAGCCGCAGCATGCGCACGCGGTCCTCCGTCGACACTTCCTTGCGCCCCCGGAGGTACTTCTCGAGCAACGGTCCGGTCTCCGGGTCGAGGAGATCACGCTCCGACGGCATCGTCACGACGAGTCCGCCGGCAAGGTCCTGCGCCAGGCGCCCGATCTCGTAGGGCATTTTCGTCACGTGGTGCTTGCAGACGTTCGCGAGCAGGTCATCGTTGAGGTAGCAGCCGCTCTTCATCTCGTGCGCCTGCCAGCTCGAGGCGATGCCGGTGCCGTAGATGGTCTCGTTGAGGTGGGTCATCTCGACCAGCTTCTCGCGGATGTGCGAGACCGCCTCGACGCCGTTGTAGTCCGCGATCGCCGCGGCGGCGCCGATCAGCACGTCGCCGACGCCGCACTTGCAGACGTAGCTGCGCCGGTGGTAGCAGGTGAACCGCTCGACCAGCATCGCCGCGAACTCGTGCTCGCCGTCCATGAAGATGCGCTCGTTGGGGATGAACACGTCGTCGAGGAGGACCATCGCCTCCTGGCCGCAGTAGCGCGCGTTCCCCGCGTCGATCGATCCGCCCTCCATGCTCCGCGTGTCGCAGGACTGCCGGCCGTAGATGTACGTGACGCCCTCCGCGTCAGTCGGGAAGGCGCCGACGATGGCGTACTCGCGGTCCTCCGGCCCGAGCCGGATCGTCGGCATGACGATGATCCAGTGCGAGTTGATGCAGCCGGTCTGATGCGCCTTCGCGCCGCGCAGGTAGACGCCCTCCGCCGTCCGCCTGACGACGCGGACGTAGAGATCGGGATCGTCCTGCTGATGCGGCGGGCGGCTGCGGTCCCCCTTGACGTCCGTCATCGCGCCGCCGACGACGTAGTTGCGCCGGTGCATCTCGGTGAGGAACCCGGTCAGCCGCGAGTGGTAGTCGGTGCCGTGGGCCTCGTCGATCTCGAAGGTCACCGAGTGGAGCGCGTTGAACGCGTCCATGCCGACGCAGCGCTGGAAGCAGGTGCCCGTGAGCTGGCCGAGCCGTCGCTGCATCTTGTTCTGCATCACCAGGTCCTCCGGGCTGGTCGCGATGTGGAGGAAGCGGTTGATGCGCTCGCCGGTGAACGGCGAGATCGCGGTGGCGAGCTCCGGCTCGCTCGCGGCGAGATCGTAGGTGGCGGCGACGGCGTTGATCGAGGGGCGGATCATCGGGTGGTCGGCCGGCTCGTCGACGAGCTCTCCGAAGAGGTGCACCCTGAGCCCGCGTCCCCGCAGGCTCTCGACGTAGTCCGCTCCGGTGACGATCCTCGCCGGGGCGGTTTCCTGGACTCTCCGGACGTCTGTCGAGCTCTTCACGGTGGACGCTCCTGTGGTGCTCGGGCCCTCCGAGAGGCCCCCGCGCCGCGTCACCGGTCGTACGACGCGGTGATCGCCTGATAGACCGCGGTCTCGAAATCGTCGCGCAGCCGCAGATCGGTCGGCAGCTTCTGGGTCATGATGATGCCGATGAGACGTTCGCGTGGATCCACGAAGAACATGGTCGACGCCATGCCGCCCCAGCCATACGTTCCCCTCGACGCCAGACGATGGCTGCGCGCCTCGTCGGTGACGACGCGGAAACCGAACCCGAATCCGGCCCCGTCGCCGAGCTGCACGCCGCTGGTCGGGATCTTCGCGTCGTCGAGGTGGTTCATGGTCATCAGCGCGACGGTCTTCGGGCTCAGGAGACGGACGTCGCCCAGACGGCCGCCGTCGAGCAGCATCTGGCAGAACCGCAGGTAGTCGGAAGCGGTCGACACGAGCCCCCCGCCGCCGGAGTGGAAGGTCGGCTGCCTGCGATAGCGGCTTCGCGAGGGGTGATCCGCGATGCGCCGCTCGCCGGAACGATCCCAGCGGTAGTTGACGGGGAAGCGCTCGAGCTTCTCGTCGGGAACCGAGAAGCCGGTGTCGCTCATGCCGAGCGGCTCGAAGATGCGGCGGCGGAAGAACTCGTCGAGCGTCGATCCCGAGAGCACCTCGACCAGGCGCCCGAGCACGTCCGTGCTGACGCTGTAGTGCCACCTCTCGCCCGGATGGAAGCGCAGCGGCAGGTCACCGAGCTTCTCGACCATGTCGGCCGTGGTGCCGCTCTCGTCGAGGACGTCCGCCTCCCCGTAGAGCCTGTCGACCTCCGAGTCGCCGAAGAACCCGTACGTCAGACCGGACTTGTGCGCCAGGAGGTCGCGGATGGTGATCGGACGCCGTGGCGCGACGCGGTCGCCGCCGCCCTCCTTGCCGTCGACGTGCACCATGACGTTCCGGAGCTCCGGCAGGTACCAGTGCACGGGATCGCCGAGCTGAAAGCGGCCCTCCTCGTAGAGGATCATCGCCGCCACCGACGTGATCGGCTTGGTCATCGAGTAGATCCGGAAGATGGTGTCCTTCGCGAGGGGACGATCCGTCTCGACATCCGCGTGCCCGATCGAGCGGGAGTGGACGATCTTGCCGTCGCGCGCGACGAGCGTCACCGCGCCGACCAGCTTGCCCTCGTCGATTCGCCGGCGCGCCATCTCCGTGATGCGCTCGAGTCGCGCCGTCGACATGCCGACCGCGTCCGGCTCGACGACCGGCAGGACCTGCGCCAGACCCGCGGACGCGCCGAGAGCCCACGCCAGCGCCAGAGCCAGAACGGTGTTTCTCACTCGCTTCGTCATCTCCACCACCATGCGACCTCGGCTGTCAAGATTTCGCGATGCGCCGAGTCTAACCCATCCGCCGTGGTGAGTCACGACTCCGGCGACGCGCTCGTCGTCGTCTCGTCCTCCTGGCGTCGAGCGATTTGATGTGAGCTTTCCGAACAAGTAGCCTGTCCCGGGTGATTCCCCGCCGCTTCCGCACCCAGATCGCCGTCCTCATCGTCGGGCGCTTCGTCAGCGACTTCGGGCGCGGCTTCACGATGGTCTTCTTCCCGATCTACTTCGAGAAGCAGGTCGGGCTCACGACCGGGATCATCGGGCTCGGGTTTCTGGGCAACGCGCTCTTCGCCGCCCTCGCGGTCATGGTCGGCGCCTACTTCACCGATCGATTCGGAAGACGGCGATCGCTGCTCGTCTCGATGCTCGCGAGCGCGGTGATCCAGACGATCTACCCGTTCGTCAGCGGACCGGTCGGCTACCTGGTGATCTCGTTTCTCTCGGGCGCGGCGCTGGCGCTCTACTGGCCCGCCTCGAGCGCGATGATCACCGACATGTCGCCGCCCGAGTCGCGCGCGCGGCTCTTCTCGGTGCTGCGTGTGGCGGTCAACGCGGGTCTCGGCCTCGGCGGGCTCGGCGCCGGCCTCACCGTGAAGCTGGTCAGCGGAATGACCACCGATCCGGCGCTCCCCTACCAGATCCTCTTCTGGGTCGACGCCGTGACCTACTTCGCGTTCTTCCTGCTGCTGCTCGCCTTCGTCCAGGAGACTCTGCCCGATGCGGCGGCCGCCTCGTACGGCGGCTTCCGGAGCGGCTGGGCCGCGGCGGCGCGAGACCGCCGGCTGCTCGCGCTCGCGGGGCTGAACAGCTGCTTCATCGTCTGCTTCTCGCTCTTCCTCCTCGGCTTCTCGACCTTCTACAAGCAGTACGTTGGGCTCTCGGACGTCCAGGTCAGCCTCGTGTACGGGCTCAACGCGGCGATGGTCGTCGGGCTGCAGCTGCCGTCGTGGAAGCTGGTCGACCGGTGGCCGCGGACGCGCGCGCTCTGCCTGGCGGCGGCTCTCTTCACGCTCGGGCTGGCGACGCTCGACCTCTGCGCGGTCGACGGCCTCTCCGGCATCGGCGTGGTGGTCGCCTCGATGATCATCTTCACGCTCGGCGAGCTCTTCCACGGTCCGGCGATCACGGCGCTCTTCGCCGACCTCGCCCCGCTCCATCTCCGCGGAACGTACATGTCCGTGCTCAGCCTCTGCTGGGCGAGCGGCCTCGGCGCCGGGCCGGTGATCTCGGGATTGGTCCTCGACGCCGGGAAGCCGTATCTGCTCTGGAACGGCCTCGCCGCGATGATGCTGGCGTCGATCGTCGGACTGCTGTTGCTGGGAAGGCGACTGCCGCGTGACGTCGATCGCCCCCGGCCGGCGGACGAGGTCGTCACGCCGGCCGGGAGCTCGAATCAACCGTGACAGGCGCTCGCGGGGCAGGACTCCTCCGGGCGCCCGGTGCCGCATTCCGGATACGGCGCCGGCAGCGCGGGCCCACCGAGGAAGAGGTGGTTGAAGAGGAAGCTCGGGTCGGAGACGTTCAGGAGGCCGTCGCCGTTGACGTCGGCCGCCGAGGGGCAGAGCGGCGCCGCGCCACCGAGGAAGAGGTGGTTGAGCACCTGCACGCCATCGGAGATGTCCTGCGACCCGTCGTTGTTCGCGTCGCCACGCTGGAAGAGCCCGCGGGCGCGCTCGAGGACGACGGTCGCCGACGCTGTCTCGAGGTTGCAGGGGAACGCGCTCTGCCCGGCGACGGTGAGGACGTTCGCGACCGGCTGCCCCTTGCCGACGAGGTTGTCCGTGAACGACACAAGGCCGGTGGTCCGCTCGGCGACCTCGTCTCCGGAGGCGAGATCGACGCGCAGGACCGACGTGACCCCCACCGGCGGAAGCGTCAGCGGCGTCGTGAAGGACAGCACCACGGCGCTGACCACGCCGCGCCGGCCGTCGTTGCGCTCCGGATCGATGACCTGCGACTCGCTGAATCCGTCGCGGAGCATGCCGCCCTCGGTCACGCGCGCGGCCAGCGTGCCCGCCGTCGAGACGCCGGCGACGTCGAGGTCGCCGCTCACCTCGACGGAGAGCGACCATCCGGCGACGCCGCTCGGCGCCGCTGATGCGATGTTCACGAAGACCGGCGCCGAGTCGCCGACCGAAGAGGTCAGGGCGATGGTGCCGCCGTCCGAGCTGCATCGATCGATGGCGTCACCGGCGATGGCGTCACCGGCGATGGCGTCACCGGCGATGGCGTCACCGGCGACGTCGGCGAACGCATCGTCTCCCCCGAGAGCGCGCGCCGAGAACCCGACGTTGTAGGGCGCATCGCAGCAGGTCTCCGGATCCGGACCGGACGGCACGCCCTCGATCGCGATGCCCTTGATCGAGGCGCCCCGCTCGGACCCGCCGAGGCTCGCGATGGCGATCTCGATGACGCCGGTTCTGCCGACACGGTGCGGGCCGGACGCGACGGCGACGCCGTACCCGGAGCCCGGCAGCGGGTTGCCGAGCGCTCGCTGGGCGACCACGTGTTGCGCGAAGCGCTCGGCGACGGGCTCGCCGTTCAGACGGAGATCGGCCACGCGGCACGCTCCGGCCGACAGCGTCGGGTCGGGAAGGTCCTCGCAGCCGTCGCTGCAGCAGCCCTCGGCGAAGAGCAGCGTCACGTCGTACTCGCCCTCGGGAACCGGGATGCGATAGATGAGCTCGCCGTCGCTCCAGCGCTCCGTGGCGAACAGCCGGCTGCGCACCGGGTCGTCGACGAAGTCCGGCTCGACGAGAGTCGTGTCCACCACCGCGATGGTGCCCCACGGCTCGAGGCTGAAGTCGTCGGTCTGGTTGCTCGAGGAACGCGCCAGGAACGGACTCGGCGACTGGAAGCTGTCCTCGTGCCACACCCGGCCGTCCCCGATGCCGGTGTCGCGCTCCGGGTCGAGACGCGGCCCGCCGCAGTTGACGAAGAGGTCCTCGCCGTTGTGGAACGACGCGCACACCGGCGTGCCGCTGCCGTTGACGACGCAGATCGTGTTGAGCTCCGGATCGAGGTCGGCCATGCCGAGACTGCTGCTCGTCGAGTGACGGGAGACGACCGCGACCTCGCGCCCGTTCGCGCGGATGCGGATCGGCCCCTCCGGCAGTCCCGTTCCCGCGGGGTTCTCCCAGCGCACCTCGACCGAGGCACCCCTGCCGGCGACGACCAGGTCACGGACCGGTCGACCTCGCTCGAGCCCGATGTGCGCCAGCGCCTCGACGATCTCGTGCGAGATCTCCTCGCCGCCGGGCGTGATATGGCCGGAGACCCCGGACCCGAAGTTGGCGTTGCCGGCGAGAGGGTAGGCCAGGTTGGCCCAGTCGGCGAGGCCGACCAGCATCTGCCCGGGACCGATCGGTGTTCCGGGCGAGGTCAGCGAGGCCGGCACGACGTCGTTGATGTCCACCCTGACGCGCGCCTGCCCGACGAAACCGCTCCGGTCCCAGTCGACGGATCCGGTCCCGGGGGCGAGGGCGGGCGGCTGCGGCCCGTACGGGACGCACGAGCCGGGGATCCCCGAGATGCCGGCGGGCTCGTTCAGGCTGCTCTCGTCGAGCGCCGGCGGCGCGGACCGGCTGAAGTCGAGCCGCCAGCTGCCGGCGTAGCACGTGTTCGCCGGCAGCCCGGGCACCCACGCCGGCACCGACCACGTGTAGTTCATGACGCTGTGGTAGTTCGGCTTGAAGTTGATGCTGTCCTGGCCGCCGTGCTCGAGCCCGAGGTTGTGGCCGAGCTCGTGCATGAAGACGCCGGCCTGCTGCTGCCACGTGCCGCCGGCGATCGGCCATGCGCCGAGCGTCACCATGAAGTCGTTGCCGAAGAGCTCGCCGAAGCCGCCGATGCTCGTCGCGCCGATGCGATCGCCGAAGATGCAGTAACGGTGCGTCATCTGTCGTGCGAACCGCGCGTTCGCGAAGTTGCCGGACTGCCGCTCCGCCTGTGTTCCGAACCAGCTCCGTTTCCAGATCGCGAAGCTCGGCCACGGATTCGTCGGCCACACGCCGAACGGCCCGACGAGCTGACCGGCCGTCGCGGGCAACGGGAACGGAACGCGGTCATCGACGACGAGATGGAGCGTGATCCCCGGCAGGCCATCCGGGTTGCCGGCCAGGAAGTTCGGCACCGCCGCGAAGGCGTTGACCAGCGCCGTCTGCGCCTGCGGGAGAAGAGGTCTCGAGTCGATGACCCCGTTGCCGTTGAGGTCCTCCGGCATGTCGTAGAAGCTCGAGCTGTCGAGGACGCCGTTGCCGTTGATGTCCTCGGTCATCCAGTCGACCTCGACGTAGAGGTCCTTGTGGAGCGGATTCGCGTTGGTGAGGATCAGATCGGCTCGACCGTCGCCGTCCGCGTCGACGCCGCTCGTCTCCCACACGTCGAGGAGGCCGTCCCCGTCGGTGTCCGCGCTCAGCGCCGTCGACTCGATGGCGATGTCCCACGCGTTGTTCGTATCGGCCGCGCTCAGGGGCAGCCGTCCGGTGAACGAAACGGCCGTGCCGGCCGGGTCGATGCTGGCGTGGAGCGGCTCCGTCACCGGCCCGCTGAACCCGATTGGGCCGACGAAGATCGTCGACACCGCGCCCGCCTCGTCGTAGAAACCGTCCCCGTCGGCGTCGCGGTCGTGCAGAAAGACCCCCTGGCGACTCCGACCCGACCCGGCCACCAGGTTGGTGGCTCCGGAGACGAAGGTGACGAAGCGACCATCGTCGGTGATCGACGGGTTGAAGCTCGCCCCGTTCGCCTGCGCTTCACTCGACGACACGCTCACCCGCACGGTCCGACGCGTTGCGCGGTCGTGGACGAAGATGTCGGACACGCCGTTGGTGTCGCCGTCGACCAGGTTGGTCGCGTAGCTCTCGAAGGCGATCCAGCGAGCATCCCATGACGCCGACGCGTTGACGCTGTCGCCGTTCGCCTGCGCGCCGATCGACGTGACGCTCACCCGCGACGTCCGGCGCGTGCGCCGATCGTGGAAGAAGATGTCCGACGACCCGTTGGTGTCGCCGCCGACCAGATTGGTCGCGGCGCTCTCATACGCCAGCGCGAGGCCATCGCCGGAGATCACCGGTCGCCGGCTGTGACCGTCGCCGGGGCCCGATGTCGACAGGCTGATCAGCATGGTGACGGGCGTGGCGTCGTCGAATCGGCCGTTGCCGTCGCGGTCGCGATCGAAGACGTAGATCTGCGCGCTGCCGCTGGAGGTCCCCGTCGGCTGGATCAGGTTGCCCGCCTCGCTGACGAACGCGACGTAGCGGCCGTCATGACTGAGCGAGGGCTCGTAGCAGCGCCCGTCGGGCATGCGATCGCGCGTGCGGCCGACCATGGTGGTCCTCGTGCCCCCGCGCTCATCGAGGACGAGGTTCATGTCGGCGTCGCGATCGTGCACGAAGACATCGAGCGTGTTCGGTGAGTCGCCGGTCACGAGGTTGCTCGCCAGGCTCGTGAACGCCACGTGGCGACCGTTGCCCGATATTGTGCAACCGAGGTTGCCGTTCGGACCGTAGAAACCACCGCTCGGGCCGTTCGCCTGCGCGCCGAAGACACCCACGCTGACGCGAGCGGTGGCCATGGTGACAAGATCCCGCACGAAGACGTCGCGAACGCCGTTGGTATCGCCGGCCACCAGGTTGGCGGCGTCGCTCGCGAAGACGACGGCGCGAGCCCAGCGCGACATCGAGTCACGCGACGTGAGCAGACTCGCCCCATTCCCCTGGGCCCCCGTCGAGGCGACACTCGCGTTGACCGGCTGCGCGACAGCGCGACCACCGGTGACCACCACGAGAAGAAGAGCGAGAACGAGGCGAAGAAGAGTCGATCGAGTGAACATCGGACACTCCGTTTCTGTGTCGGCGCCCGAGCGCCTCCTGCGACCGCACCTGACTACGGCGGCCGACGAAGATTTCCGATGGAATTCGCGGTATTCACGGCGGAAGAGAGCGTTTCGGCATGAGGGCATCCCGGAAACGGGGGGAAGGAGTGTGGGAGGGGCTCGCGGTTTTTTCGGGGACGGGGGAGGGGACAGAGACCAGAGACCAGAGACCAGAG